>JBBIKR010000089.1:0-11353 GCA_037445395.1 Thermoflexales bacterium | reverse complement strand
TGGTGGAGATGATAGAGGCCCTGCCGCCGGAGTTGCAGCAGGAGGTCCAGGAGTTTGTGACCTCTCTGGTGAAGACTCGCGTTCGGCCCAGACAAAAATATCTGCAGTTAACCTGGGCGGGAGGTCTGCGGGAATTCCGGGACCGGTTTACCTCTTTAGAACTTCAGCGAAAAGCGCTGGAGTGGTGGGGAGACTGATGTGGTTGTAACTCGGCCTGGACTTTGACGACGCGTACCAGTACGTGGCCGCAGAGAAATACGGCCTGACTCTGGTCAGTTTTGACGCCGACTTTGATCGTACCCCGCGGGGGCGGCGGACGCCCGGACAGATTCTGGAGGTTGAACCGATATGACATCTCTACAGAAAATCGCCATTACCGGCAAAGGCGGAGTGGGGAAGACGACGCTGGCCGCCCTGCTGGCCTACATTTACGCCCGCGAGGGCCGCAATGTCATCGCGATTGACGCCGACCCGGCGGGCGGGCTGGCCGGGGCCCTGGGCTTCCCGCCCGAACTGGCGGAGAACCTCACCCCGATCTCCGAGATGGAAGACCTCATCTACGAACGAACCGGGGCCAAACCCGGCTCCTACGGCGGCTTCTTCAGCCTCACTCCCCGCGTGGACGACATCCCCGACCGCTTCAGTGTTGTCCACAACGGCGTGCGGTTGCTCAAACTGGGCACGCTGGAAAAGGGCGGGTCCGGCTGCCTCTGCCCGGAGAACGCGCTCCTGAAAGCGCTGGTCACCCACCTGCTGCTGTATCGGGGCGAGATGTTGATTATGGACATGGAGGCCGGGGTGGAGCACCTGGGGCGGGCCACCGCCCAGGCCGTGGACGCGATGCTGGTGGTGGTGGAACCGGGGAGGCGAAGTATAGAGGTCGCCGAACGGATTCAGGAACTGGCCGGTGACATCGGGCTGAAGCGGCTGTTCGTGGTGGGCAACAAAGTCCGCACCGACGCCGACCGGGCCTTCATCGCCGGGCAGAGCCCCCTGCCGGTCATCGGCTATCTCTCCGCCAGCCCGGCCGTCATTGAGGCCGACCTGCGGGGGGTCGCCGTCTACGAGGCCGCGCCGGAAGCGGTGGAGGAAGCCCGGGAGATTGCCCGTCGGCTGGAAGAGGAGGCCCAGACCGAATCCTGAGGCGCTCCCGGAGACGGGACGCGGATGAGTGCAGAAGATCAGGAGATGGTGCTATGGCGGTAGAAGTGGATGAGAAGGTCGCTGTGGAGCCCAGGGTAGAGGTCGTTTACGTTCCCCTGCCCCCAGTGGAGTATCCTGAATCGGATGGGAAGCCAATGGCCGAGACCGATACCCACATCCAGCAATTGATCTACCTGCGCGAGGCTCTGAACGACTATTTCCGCGATGATCCCAATGTATACGTGGCGGGCAACCTCTTTGTCTACTTCGTGGAAGGAGACCCCTCTCAGGTCGTGGCGCCGGACATCTTTGTGGTGAAGGGGGTTCCAAAAGGCGACCGCCGCTTCTTCCAGGTCTGGAAAGAGGGAAAGGCACCGGATGTGGTATTTGAGTTAACATCCAGAAGGACCCGCTACGAAGACCTGGGGGCCAAAAAGGGTATCTACGAACTGCTGGGCGTTCAGGAATACTTTCTCTTTGACCCCCTGGGCGAGTACCTGCGCCCGCCCCTGATGACCTTCCGCCTGACACCAGAGGGTTATCGGCGGGTGGAGGAGGAGCCGCCAGTTAGCCGGGTGCTGGGGCTGGAACTGCGGATAGAGGGGAACTTCCTGCGGCTGGTGGACCTCCGGACCGGAGAGAAGTTGCTGACGCCCCTGGAGGCTCAGGAAGCCCGTCGCCAGGCGGAGCGGCGGGCCGCCGAGGAGGCGGCGGCCCGCCGAAAGGCCGAGGCGGAACTGGAGCGGCTGCGGGCCGAACTGGCCCGCCTGAAAGGAGAACTTCCGGGCTGATGGCGGAGGGACGACCTTGAACCTGCTACCGGGGCGACTGCTGGGAGTTCTGCTGATCCTGCCGCTGGCGGTCCACGCGGCTCCCGGCCCACCCGAATCCGCCTACGTCCCCGGGGTGGTGGGGCACCGGCAGGAGCGCCCGCTCAGTTGCGAGGCCCGCTCGGCGGTGGACCTGGCCGCTTTCTGGGGCGTCGCCGTCGGCGAGGAGGATTTCTTTGCCACCCTGCCCCGCTCCGACAACCCCCACACCGGCTTCGTCGGCGACGTGGATGACCCGCCGGGGAGCCTCCCCCCAGGAGGCTACGGCGTCTACGCCGGCCCCGTCGCCACCGCCCTGCGCCGGTACGGCCTGGACGCCCACGCCCATCGCTGGTTCGGACTGGACCTCCTCAAGGAAGAACTGGCCGCCGGGCGCCCCGTCATCATCTGGGCCACCTACCGCATGCTCCAGCCGGAAATCGCCTCCTGGACCGCCGCCGACGGCACCGTCTCCATCGTCGTCCAGTGGGAACATACATTCATCGCCGTTGGCTACGATGCCGACGGCCTCTACCTGATAGACGCCTACGACGGACGAACCCACTACTACCCGTTCAGCCGGTTCCTGCCGGCCTGGATGCAACTGAATGAAATGGCGGTGACGGTGAGCGGCCCCCTGACGGGTGCCCCGTATCCCTGGACGGAACTCCGGGCCCGAGGACAACATCCCTGGCCCGTCTTTGCCACCAGGTGGTGAGCAGAACAGAATCCACTCAATCCGAACAAGGAGGACCCATGCGTAGCCTGAACGAAATTCGTAGGATGCTGGAGAAGATCGGCATTCCCGGACGGGATGCCTACGACCTGCCCGATAGCCCCAAGCGCTTCCCCGACGGCGCCCACTACCGGATGGAAATCTCCGGCGTGGAGCGCCCGCAGGTACTGGAAGCGCTCATTGACGAGATGCGCAAGCGCAACATCCCCATCCACCGGCTCATCTCCACCGTGATGGGCTCCACGCTGCTGGACGATGCCGAACTGCGGGACTTTGCCCAGATGGCGGCGGAGGCGAAACTGGAGGTCATCATTACCCCTGGCCCCCGCTCCGGCTGGGATGTGGGGCGGCAACTGGCGACCCCGGAGGGCGTCCTTTCCGGTCTCCGCTACCGGGGCTCCGACCAACTCTCCTACGTTATCGCCGAGATGCTGCGATGCATAGACATCGGCTTTCGCGGCTTCCTCTGCATTGACGAGGGGCTCCTCTGGGTGGTCAACCAGTTGAAGAAGACGGGCGACATTCCCGAGGACGTGGTCTTCAAGGTCAGCATTTTCGCCGGACATGCGTCGGCGGCGGGCGGTAAGGTGCTCCAGATGCTGGGCGCTTCCACCTTCAACCCGCTGGGCGACCTCTCCTTGCCCCAACTGGCATCCATCCGTCAGGCCGTTGACATCCCGCTGGACCTGCACATCTACCTCTCCGACTCCTTCGGCGGCTTCAATCGCTTCTACGAGGGGGCGGAGATGGCGCGGGTCTGCGCGCCCTGCTACTTCAAGATTGAGCCGGGGCCCGCACTGGCGGCCGGGGCCGGCGCGATGTACCGTCCCTGGACCAGTCCCGACTTTCTGGCCTGGCAGGCGCGCGAAAAGGTGAAGTACGCCCAGATCATCCACGAACTCATCCAGGCCACCTACCCGCATCTGAAACTCTCCGACCAGGGCCCGGCCGACCTGGCCATCCCGAAGCCCCGGTAGCCCTGATGGACCTGGATGGTCTGATAGAAAATATTTTTCATTGCGGCGGCTTCGCCGCCGCAATGAAAAATCATCTTCTTTTTATGGCCGGGAAAGCAGTCAGAGGCCCATGCAGAGGGCCCACGACGCGGAGAAATCCAGAGGTCAGAAGAGGGGTGAGAATACCCGCTTCTGCCATCATCAAACCGGAGGAGGAGTAGAATGGTGGATCACTGGACACTGGAAGAGTGGATCCAGGCCGTTGAGCGGAAACTCCAGCAGCAGGAACAGCGAATCCGGGAAATGGAAGCCCGGATGAAAGAACTGGAGGAACGGGTCCAGATGCTGGACGCCGAGGTCCGCCGCCACAAACAGCGCCTGGCCGTTCTGGAGCGCATCATGGTGGAAAAGGGCCTGCTTCCTCCCGAACTCTCCGCCTACGACCGATGGCTGGGGACGATCCATTAGCCGCTTGTAAGTCCCTGCTTCGGCAGGAATTGCCCCGCTCGTCTTCGCAAGGAGAGAGCAATGAACAGCGAGGAACTCCGGGAACTGATCAAAGAGGCGGTCTACGAGGTCATAGAGCCCTTCATCGCCCAGATGGCCCGGGACCACGACGAAACGCGCCAGTGGATGCGCTCGGTGGAGCGGTGGATGCAGTCGGTGGAACAACGGCTGGAGCGCCTGGAGCAGCGGCTGGAACGCCTGGAGGCACGGGTGGAAACCCTGGAACGGCGCGTGACCGCCCTGGAGATAGAAGTGCGTGCCCTGCGGGAGCGGATAGACCTCCTGGAACAACGGTTAGCCGCACAGGGGTTTGTAGAGTCCGAAGCGGTTGCCCGGGAGCGTTGGGCAACGGCCGCCGATCTCCGAAAACTGGAACTGCGCGTCCTTCAGTTAGAGGCCGCCGTATTTCACCAGCATCCCCATCGGAGTGAGGAAGCATAATGGAAAACCTGACCGAGGCCTTTGTGGAACTGATCCGGCGGGCTTCCACCGACCTGCCCGCCGATGTGGAGGCGGCGCTGCGGGCCGCCCGCGACCGGGAAGAAGCGGGCTCGGCTGCCGCCAGCACGCTGACCGCCATACTGGATAACGTCGCCCTGGCGCGTGCCCGTTCCCAGCCCATCTGCCAGGATACGGGCACCCCCATTTTCCACATCCGTTATCCAGCCGGAATGAGCGCCGGGAAACTGCGCGCCCAGGCCGAAGCGGCCGTCGCAGAGGCCACCCGTCGCGCCTACCTGCGCCCCAACGCCGTTGACTCCATCACCGGGCGCAACAGCGGCAACAATCTGGGCATTGGCTTCCCCGTCTTTCACATGGAGGAAGGAGACGACGACACTCTGGAAGTGGCCTTGCTCCTGAAAGGCGGCGGCAGCGAGAACGTCAGCATCCAGTACAGCCTCCCCTATGAGCCCCTGAAAGCGGGACGGGACCTGGAAGGCGTCCGGCGGGTCGTGCTGGACGCGGTCCACCGGGCTCAGGGCGAAGGATGTGCTCCGGGTATTCTGGGCGTCTGCATCGGGGGTGACCGGGGCACGGCCTACACGTACGCCAAGATGCAACTCCTCCGCCCGCTGGATGACGTTAACCCGCTCCCCGAACTGGCCGCGCTGGAGGAGCGGCTGCTGCGGGAGTGCAACGAACTGGGGGTGGGGCCCATGGGCTTCGGTGGGAAGACCACCGTTTTCGGCGTCAAAATCGGCGCGGCCCACCGGCTGCCCGCCTGCTATTTCGTCACCGTCGCCTACATGTGCTGGGCATGCCGCCGGGCCCGGATGGAAGTCAGGAACGGGACTGTGGTCTACTCCTGATCTCGGCCAGGGAGGAAAAGGTTATGACAACCGTTCATCTAACCGTTCCCATCTCCGAAGAAGAAATCCGTTCCCTCCATGTGGGGGATACCGTTTACCTCTCCGGCGTCATCGTCACCGGACGGGATGCGGCCCACAAGTACATAGTGGAGACGTTCATCCGCTCCGCCGCCGTGCCAGAGAGCGAACGGGCTCTCTATGATGAACTGCGCCGATTGCTGGCCGGCAGCGCCATCTACCACTGCGGGCCGGTGGTCCGCCAGCGGGAGGACGGACGCTGGGAGTTCGTCGCCGCCGGACCCACCACTTCTATCCGGGAGGAGCCCTACCAGGCCGACGTCATCGCCCATTTCAGACTGCGGGGAGTCATCGGTAAAGGAGGGATGGGGCCCCGGACCCTGCGGGCCTGCCAGGAACACGGTGCGGCCTACCTCCACGCGGTGGGCGGGGCCGCCACCCTGATCGCCGATGCCGTCAAGGAAGTCCTGACCGTCTACAAAAAGGACGAATTCGGGGTACCGGAGGCCTTCTGGGTCATCCGGGTGGAGAATCTCCCCCTGGTGGTGACGATGGATAGCCACGGGCGCTCCATCCACGAGGAAGTACGGACGGTTTCCGAAGAGCACCTCCGGCAACTGCTGGGGATTCCGGTATAAACAAGATGTGCCAGGCACCGAAGAAGTGCCTGGCACATCTCTGGTCGGGGCGGACGGATTTGAACCGTCGGCCTCTACAACCCCATTGTAGCGCGCTAGCCAAACTGCGCCACGCCCCGCCTGCTGATATTATAGCAGGTCTACCCATTTTTGGCAAGCGGGAATTCAATGGAACTATCCGGCAAAGTGGCCCTGGTCACCGGTGGAGCGGTGCGCGTAGGGCGTGCCATCGCCCTGGGTTTAGCGACAGCGGGCGCTCACCTGGTTGTCCACTATCACCGCTCCGCCGACGCCGCCCAGGAGACCGTCTCCGAGGCCCACCGACGGGGGGTGGAGGCGGTCGCCATCCGGGCCGACCTGGCAGACCCGGAGGAAGCCCGGGCTCTGGCCCGCGCGGCCGAGGCCCGCTTCGGCCGCGTGGAGATCATCGTCCACGGGGCTTCTCCCTTCGTGCGGGCCCCTCTCTCCGGGACGCCCCCCGAAGTCTGGCGCCAGGTTCTGGGCGTGCTGGTGGACAGCTTCTTCGTCCTGGCCCGCGAACTGACGCCGGGGATGGTCGCACGCGGGGAGGGAGGCATCGTGGTAATCCTGGACCGGGGGACCTTTGACCCATGGCCGGACTTTCTGGCCCACAGCGTGGGGAAAAGCGCGCTCTGGGCGCTGGCCCGCAACCTGGCGGTGGAACTGGCCCCCCACGTGCGGGTGAACGGTGTGGTGCCCGGACCCGTCCTCCCGCCGCCGGACTATCCGGAGGAGGACCGGGCCCGGATTGCCCGGGGTACCCTGCTGGGACGCTGGGGAGCCCCCCAGGATGTGGTGGAAGCCGTCCTCTTCCTCCTTCGCTCCGATTACATCACGGGGGAAGTCCTCTTTGTGGATGGGGGCGAACGGTGGGCCCACTGCCGTCCTGTCGGCCGCCAGGGGTGAATTGCAAATCTCCGGCCTAATGGTATAATAGCGCCGTCCGGCAATCCTTCCACCAAGAGAGAGTCCGTTCCCACCTAACCTATACGGAGGTTCAAAATGGCATACGTCATTACCAGTCTGTGCAAGCGGGCCGGGGCCTGTGTGGACGTCTGCCCGACCGACTCCATTCACTTCGTGGACGGTGACCCCAACTGGCCCACCTACTACATCAACCCCGATACCTGTATTGAGTGCGGGGCCTGCGCGGCGGAGTGCCCCAACGAGGCCATCTTCCACGAAGATGAGGTGCCCGACGCCTACAAGGCCGACATCCAGAAGAACGCCGATTACTTTAAAGTCGGTCCGGGGAAGGACCAGGTGTAGGCTGACCCTTCAACAAAAGGCCGCCCCGCAGGGGCGGCCTTTTGTTATGCTCCACATGGGCTTGCGCAGTAATTTGTCCCCCTGGGCAAGGAGGGGGTATGGGGGTTTTGCGGGCGGGCGTAGCCCGCCCGCCAAACCCCAAATTCCCCATCCCGTGGGCGCCGTGCTCCCTGCAAAGGGTTTGCTGCACAGGCCCATCATGGGCGGCGGTTTCACCGCCGCCCATTACGCCAACAACTCCGCCAGTTCCTCCGGCGTCTCTGCTTTCACAGGGACGTAGATGATCCCCGGATAGTACCGCTCAAAGAAGGCCCCCAGGTCTCCCCCCCAACCCTCCGGGTTGACGGCAATCACCCGCCGGAAGTCCAGGTCGCCGATGCCGGCGTCATCGGCGCTGCCGCCGACGGTGTACCGGCAGCGGTCCCAGGTCGCCGCCACCACCGCCCGGGCCCAGGCCCGGTCAGCGCCGGGCGGCAGGAGAACGTAGGTCCGGCCGTACTGAACCCGGGGCAACCCACCGGATGGGGGCGGCCCTCCCGGCACGCCGGGGGAAGGCGGCAGGGCCTGCAGAATCTCCGCCAGTTCCTCGGGAGTATCTGCGCTTACCGGCGCCAGCGCCACGCCCGGATAGTACTCCGCGAAGAAATCCGCCAGGTCGCCGGGCCAGCCCTCCGGATTGACGGCAATCACCCGCCGAACCGGCAGGTCGCCGATGCCGGCGTCGTCGGCACTGCCCCCCACGGTGAAGCGGCGGGTATCCCATGTGGCCTCCACCACCGCCTCGGCCCAGGCCCGGTCGGCCTGCAGGGGCAGGAGGACATAGGTGCGCTCGTAGGGCACGCGGGGCGATCCCCGCACGGGCTCCAGATAGGGCCGCGCGTTCAGGTAATGGCTGGTGGGCCGCAGTGGCAGTCCGGCAATCCTCATCCCCAGGTGCAGGTGCGGCCCGGTCGCCTGACCGGTCCGTCCCGCCAGGCCGATCACTTCCCCCGCCGAAACCGTACCGCCGTCCGGCGCCAGAATCTCCCGCAGGTGGCCGTAGAGCAAAGTGACCTGGCCTATCCCGGGCACGTCGCTGGTAATCCGGACGTACTTCCCGTAGGCAGTGCCGGGCGGGCCATGGGAGACCTGTCCCCGCAGACAGGCCAGGACAGGAGAACCCTCCGCCGCCTGCAAATCCACCCCTTCGTGCCCCCCGTGCAACCAGTAGGTCTGGCTGACGGGGTCCCAGGAGGCCTCGTAGTATATCTGCTGACGGTCGCCATAGGCCTGGGTGTAGGCGCGGGTGACCGTCGGCCAGATCAGCCGCAGCGTGGCCGGGTGGGGCATCCGCTTCCGACTGCCCACCGCGCCCGGGATGGCCGTCGGGGTGCCGTCGGGGCGGACCCAGGCCAGCCCGGACCAGGCAGGGTCGGAGGAGCGCAGGAGAAAACTGAAGGCCGCCCCGATCCGGTCGTACTGCGTGCAGAAAAAGTAGAAGTCGGCATACTGGGTGCCCTTCTCCGCATCCGACTGAGATGGGTTGACATTGGCAAACTGGGAGATGACCACCGGTTTGGGGCGGACCTCGGGGCGTTCCATATAGAGGCGCAGGAAGCGCAGGGCGCCGTTGTAGTTCTCCATCTCCGCCCGCGTCGTCCAGTAGACATGGCAGCAGATGAAGTCGGCGGCGGCCAGTGCCTCCCCGCATCCGTTCAGGAACTCCTCATCGGAGACGGCGGGGGTCAGGCCCGGCAGCGCGGGCCCGACGGGGGCCAGTCCTGGAAAGCCCACCCGCAGCGGCGGCCCGAAGCGGCGGCGCAGGCCGTCGGCCACGGCGACGAACCAGGCGGAGAAGGCGGCGGGGGAATTCCAGGAGACGCCGTAGCCGCGCACGGCGGTGTTGGGCTCGCCGTGGATTTCAAAATCGGTGACACCAGCGCGGAGAAACGTGGCCACCAGAGGGGCGTACTCCTCCACAAACGCCTCCGGTGGGGTCGGATGGGCCCCGGGCTGGGGACTCAGCAGTTGGACCAGAAAGCGCTGGATGCCCAGGCCCCGGCAGACATCCACGTCGGTCACCGGGTTGGCCCCCGCCCGCAACCGTACCGCTTCCACAGCGGCCCGCTGAAGGGCCTCCAGGTCGGCCGTGCGAAGAGGCCCCTCTCCAGCCATCACCCCCGCTTTGGAGAATGTCATGGTGACCTCCAGGCAGGATCAATCCTGCGCTAAACGAAGAGGGGGACGAAAGCAAACTGTTCTACATCCACCAACCCCTGATCCGTCAATTTCAGCGCGGGGATGACTTCCAGGGGCAGGAAACTCAGGGTCATCAGGGGGTCCGGGAGGGAAGTCCCCAGCGAGCGCGCGGCGCGGGTCAGGTTGTCCATCTGGAAACGCACCGTCTCCACGGGCTGGTCCGACATCAGGCCGGCGACGGGCAACGGCACCGTGGCCAGCACCTGTTCCCCCACGGCGACGGCCAGCCCGCCCCCCATCCGGGCCACCGCGCGGGCCGCCGTCATCATGGAGATGGCGTCGCATCCAGCGACAATGAGGTTGTGGGCGTCGTGCCCCACGCTTCCCGCCAGCGCTCCCTGGCGAAGTCCCAGCCCCTGCACAAATCCGAGCCCCACGTTGCCGGTCATCCGATGCCGCTCTATAACGGCCAGTTTCAGGATGTCCCGCTCCGGGTCGGCCACTACCTCCCCGTCCCGCACGGGGAGTTCCTCCACCCGGTGCTCCGTCAACACCTGGTCGGGAATGACGCCGATGACCCGTACCCGCGCGCTCCGGGCGCCGGCATCCGGGGACAGAACCCGCAGGGAGACCCGGTCCCAGTCCACCCGCACGGTTTCCCGCACCGGGGAATCGTCCGCCGGGGGCTCTTCCCAGCGGCCGACCGGCTCTCCAGCCTGGGCCACCAGTTGCCCGGCGGAAAAGACCATCTCCGGGCGGAAATTCTTCAGGTCCGAGAAGACCACCAGGTCGGCCCGCAGGCCGGGGGCGATGGCCCCCCGGTCACGCAGGCGGAACCACTCCGCCGCATTCAGGGTGGCCATCTGGATCGCCGTCACCGGGTCCAGCCCCTCCGCGACCGCCAGCCGGATCAGGTGGTCCAGGTGGCCCTCATCCAGCAGGTCTGCCGGATGACGGTCATCGGTACAGAAAGCGCACCGACGGCTGTTCTGAGGGGTAACGGCAGGAAGCAGCGCCCGCAGATTTTTCGCCGCCGTGGACTCCCGGATGAAGACCCGCATCCCCAGGCGGAGTTTTTCCAGCATCTCGGCCGCGGTGGTGGACTCGTGGTCTGACCTGGGCCCGGCCCCCACGTACGCCTGCAACCATTTCCCGCTGACGCCCGGGGCGTGGCCGTCTATCACCCGATCCCGAAATGATTCCACTTTTGCCAGCACATCGGGGAAACCCAGAACCAGGCCCGGTACGTTCATTAACTCGGCCAGACCCAGAACGCGGGGAAGGTTCGCCAGCGACATCAGGTCACCTGCGCTCAACTCGGCGCCAGCGGTTCCCATTGTTGTCGCCGGCACACAGGAGGGCAGGTTGACGTAGACGGTCAACGGCAACCCGTCTGAAGCATCCAGCATGTAGCGGATTCCCGCCGTCCCGGCGACGTTGGCGATTTCATGGGGGTCACAGACGACGGTCGTGGTACCCCGGGGGACCACTGCCCGGGCAAACTGGTAGGGAGTCACCATAGAGGACTCTATGTGGACGTGGGCATCTATCAGGCCGGGGCAGACATATCGGCCCCCCAGGTCTATCTCCTGGCGGCTGTCGTATCCACCGCCTACGCCGACAATATGACCATCGGCAATCGCAACATCGGCCTCCATAATTTCGGCTGTGTACACGTTGATGACCCGTCCGTTCCGGAGCACCAGTTCTGCCGGTTCGTCCCCCCGCGCGATTGCAAGGAATCGGGTAAGCTCCATAGAGCACCTCC
>JBBIKR010000088.1:0-15545 GCA_037445395.1 Thermoflexales bacterium | reverse complement strand
GCCGCCCCCCCCCCCCACACCAACGCTCTCTGGCTCGGCGCGGGGCTCGGGGCGGGGGCGCGGCGCGCCGCCCCCCCCCCCCCCCCAAAAACCCCCTCCGTATTTCCCAAAAGGGGTGAGTCTCCCCTTGCGCTTATTCCGGAGTGTGGTATAATAGCCCCTGTCTCCCCCCATATATGGTGTTTAATGCAGCCAAAAACACCATATATGGTAGTAAGTTCCCCCAGAAAGGAGTCCCATGCAGTGTCCATATTGTGGTGCCCCACGCACCCATGTCATTGCCACAGACCACGATGCCCGGGGAATCCGACGGCGCCGGGAGTGTCCCCGGTGCCATCAGCGGTTCACAACCCTGGAGCGGGCCGTCCTCACCACGCCGCTGGTGATTAAGCGGGATGGCCGTCGGGAAGAGTTCAGTCGGGAAAAACTGCTGGCGGGCCTGCGCACCGCCTGCGCGCGCCGGCCCATCTCCGCCGACGCGCTGGAGCGCCTGGCCGACCGGGTGGAGGAGTACATCCGTCAGACCGGGAGGACTGAAGTCCCCAGCAAGATGATCGGCGACCGGGTCATCGCGGAATTGCGGGAACTGGACCCGGTCTCCTACATTCGTTACGCCATCGTCTACCTGGGACTGGAGGACCTGGCGGCAGTGCGCGCCGAGATCAATCGCCTGCTGGAGGGCGAATCATCTTCATCCGGAGACCTGAGTTAAGGGCAGGAGGGGACTTATGTCGCGGGAAGGAGTACGGGATTCGGTCGCCGAGCGTCTCTCGCCGAACGCGCTGGAGGTTCTGAAGCGACGGTATCTGCGCCGGGGGCCCGATGGAAAGCCCGCAGAGACGGTGGAGGGGATGTTCCGCCGGGTGGCGCATCACATCGCGGTGGTGGAAACGGCCTGGAACGGGAACGGGCAGGCGGCGGAGGAGGTCTTCTACGACCTCCTGACGTCTCTCCGTTTTGTCCCCAACTCCCCGACCTTCACCGGGGCCGGAACCCCGCTGGGGCAACTGGCTGCATGTTTCGTTCTCCCGGTTAGCGACGACATGGGCCGTCGCGACGACGGTATCTTCCAGACCCTCCGCAACATGGCCCTTATCCACCAGACAGGCGGAGGGACCGGCTTTTCCTTCTCCCGCCTGCGCCCCAAAGATACGGTGGTCATTTCCAGCGGGGGCAAGGCCACCGGCCCGGTTGGCTTTATGCGCGTCTACGACCTGGCCTGCGAAATCGTCAGCCAGGGCGGTACCCGCCGGGGCGCCAACATGGGCGTCCTCCGCGTGGACCACCCCGATATTGAGGAATTCATCACCTGCAAGACCGACGAACACGCCATCAACAACTTCAACATCTCCGTCGGCGTCACCGACGCGTTTATGCGGGCGGTGGAGAACGACGAGGAATGGGAACTCCGCTTCCCCGATGTGCTCCATCCGGCCTACCGCACTTTTAATGGGACGCTGGAGGAGGCCGAACAGGCCGGCATTCCGATAAAGGTTTACCGGAAAGTCCGGGCGCGGGACCTCTTTGACAAAATCGTCCGCCAGGCCCACCGCAACGGCGAGCCCGGCATCCTCTTCCCGGACGCGATGAACCGGGCCAACCCCTGCCCTCATCTGGGGGCCTACGAGGCGACCAACCCCTGTGGGGAGCAGCCCCTTCTTCCCTACGAGAACTGCTGTCTGGGCTCCATCAACCTGGCCCGCCATGTCCGTGTGGACGGAGACGGCCGCGCGGCGATAGACTGGGACCTGCTCCAGAAGACGGTGGGGCAGGCCGTCCGCTTCCTGGACGATGTGGTGGATGCCAATGCCTACGTCCCTGCGATTCCCCAACTGAAAGAGGCGGCCCAGCGCACCCGCCGCATCGGCCTGGGCATTATGGCCCTGGGCGACGTGATGTACATGCTGGGCGTCCGCTACGGCAGCGAGGAGTCTCTGGAACTGGCCTCTCAAATCATGGAATTCATCCGCTACTATGCGATGCAGGCCAGCATCGCGCTGGCCCGGGAGCGAGGTCCCTTCCCGGCCATCCGGGGGAGCGTCTATGACCCCGAAGACCTGCGCTGGACCCCACCGACGCCCCTGGTGCCCTATAACCGCCTGGAGAAGTGGGGACGGCCCTCGCTGGACTGGGGGGAGATTCTGGACGGCATCCGTCGGTACGGCATCCGCAACGCGGCGCAGTTGACGATTGCCCCCACGGGCACCATTGCCACCGTCGCAGGTTGTGAGGCGTACGGCTGCGAACCCGTCTACGCGCTGGCCTACACCCGCAAGGTCCACGACGAGGGGCGGGAGATAGAACTCCGCTACGTCAGCCCCCTCTTCCTGCAGGCCCTGGAACGGGCGGGGATAGATGAACCGACCCGTGAAAAAATCCTGGAGCAGGTCCTTTTCACGGGCAGTTGCCAGGACGTTCCGGAGGTGCCGCCGGAAATCCGTCACGTCTTTGTGGTGGCCGGGGATATTCCGGCGGAGGAGCATGTGCGGATGCAGGCCGCGTTGCAGGCGTTCGTGGACGCGGCCATCTCCAAGACCATCAACTTCCCCGCCGACGCCACCCCCGAAGACGTGGCCCGCGCCTACATGCTGGCCTGGAAACTGGGCTGCAAGGGGCTGACCGTCTACGTGACCGGTTCCCGGGAGAAGGTGGTCCTGGAGACGGAGGCGGTCCGGAAGGCCCGGGAGGCTTCGGCCGGAGCGGGGGGCGGAATCTCCCCGACGGCTTCCCTGCTGACGCCCGTCCGACCGCGCCCCCACATCCTGCAGGGGCAGACGTATCGCATCCATACCCCTCTCGGGACGGCCTATGTCACCGTCAATTGCAACGGAGAGGGGGAGCCCTTTGAGGTCTTCCTGAACGTGGGCAAGGCCGGCTCGGATACGGCGGCGGTGGCCGAGGCCATCGGCCGGCTCATCTCCCTGATTCTGCGGGTCCCCTCTCCTCTTCCGGCCCGGCGCCGTCTCCAGCAGGTGGTGAAGCAACTGCGGGGGATTGGGGGCGGCCGTCCCACGGGCTTCGGGCGGGACCGGGTGCAGTCCCTGCCCGACGGCGTCGCCCAGGTGCTGGCGGAGTTTCTGGGGCTGGAAGCGCCCCCGGAGCATCCGGCCACGGCCCAACTCCCGCTGTTCCCCCTGGGCGACCTCTGCCCCGAATGCGGTCATGCGACGCTGGTGAACGAGGAGGGCTGTCGCCGTTGCTATACCTGCGGATACTCGGAGTGTTGAGGGGTCACCCGCCCGACAACGAAAGGGTGGGCGCGGTGCTCCCCAAAGGCGATTTGCCGCGCAAGCCCGGGCACTTCGGCACTTGCCAAAACTGGCCGAATTGGGTATAATCCATAGCGGAGAGGTAGCGTAGTCTGGCCTAACGCGCGCGCCTGGAGAGCGCGTGAGCCGAAAGGCTCCGTGGGTTCAAATCCCACCCTCTCCGCTGTCGGCCCCCGTACGGGGGCTTTTTTGTTGGGGTTGGCCCCAGACGACGGACCACGGACGGCACGGGCGGTCGGTTGCCTTCCTTCCCCGTTGGGTTATAATTACAGCGAATGGTGTAGGGCAACTGCTCGCAGTTGCCCTCATGAAGAGGGGGCGGCATGATTCAACTGTTATCCATCCTGGTCCTGACCTTCTCCCTGACCCTGATCCTGCTGGGTCTGCTGACCCTGTGGCTGGAACGGGGACCGGGGCGCTGGCAGGGGGTAGCCGTTGCGCTCCTGGGACTGCTGGTGGGGGTCGGTTATTCTCTCCTGGCCAGCCGCTATTCTATCCTCCTCTTTGGGAACCTGATTGTACGGGTGGACCTGCCCCGGTTAATGGCAACCGCCCTGGTCTACACGGTGGGCGTGCTGGGCGGGGCCGGGCTGGCCCTGGGCCTCTTCCTCTGGGTCACCGGCCGCTATCAGGTCTGGCAGATTCGCCGCCGGGTCATTGCCACCGTTCTCCTGGTGCTGATGCTGGGAATTCTGCTGACCTTCCTGGCCATCTGGCTGAGCCGCCACCTGGGGTAAAACGGAATCCGAATCCACGAAGGACACGAATTCTCACGAAATGTCAAGAATTCTTCGTGTTCCTTTGTGTCCTTCGTGGTTCGTCCTTTTCCGGAGAAGCCCGATGATCAGCATAGAGGAAGCCCGCCGGTACTATCAGGGCCACGAAAGCAGCCACGATTTTGACCATGTCTTGCGGGTGCTGGCTCTGGCGGAGCGGATTGCCCGCGCGGAGGGGGGTGACCTGGAGGTGGTGCGGGCGGCGGCGCTCCTGCACGACATCGGTCGGGCCGAGGAGGAGGAGACGGGGGAGGACCACGCGGCTATCGGCGCCGCGCGAGCGCGGGAAATCCTGGCCGATCATCCGCCGGAGAAGGTGGAGGCGGTGGCCGCGGCCATCGCATCCCACCGGTTCCGCTCCGGCCCCCCGCCCGAGACGCCCGAAGCCCGCGCCCTCTTTGACGCCGACAAACTGGACGCGATGGGGGCGGTCGGCATCGCCCGGGCTTTCGCCCGCGCCGGGGCCCGCCGTCGCCATCTCTGGGTGCCGCCGGACGTCGCTGCCGCCCAGGGCGACGGCACTCCCGACCACACGCCCGTACACGAGTTCGTCGTCAAACTCTCCCGGTTGCGCGAGGTGATGACCACCGCCACCGGGCGTGCCATCGCAGAAGAACGGCACGCCTTTATGGAGGCCTTCTTCGCCCGGCTGGAGGCCGAAGTGCGCGGCGAGCGCTGAGAGGTGGAAGATGAGCAAATGGTTGCAACTCTTCTGGCTCTTCATCAAAGTCAATCTGCTGACCACTTCGGGTCCCGCCTCGGCAGGCCTTCTCTACAAAGAAGCGGTGGGGCGCCTGATGACCGAGGAGGAGTTCATTGAGGCCGTGGGCTTCTCCAGCGTCCTGCCCGGCAGCGACGCGCTCCAGTTGGCGATGTTCGTCGGTTATGCGGTGGGGGGAGTGCCCGGCGCGCTGGTGGCGCTCCTGGGCTCCATCCTGCCCCCTACCGTCCTGATGCTGCTCATCGTCTCCCTTCTGCAGCGGATTCGGGGCGAGGCCTGGGTCAGCAACTTCGTCCAGGGACTGGCGCCTGCTGTCGCCGTCCTCATGCTCCTGGTGGCCTGGAAAATCTTCGGCGAGGACGCCCGCAACTGGAAAGCGATCATCGTCGCAGTGGTCAGTTTCATTGCTTTTCAACTCAAGGTTCCGCCCGCGCTGGTGCTCCTGGCGGCGGGGCTGGCGGGTATCCGGCTCTTCCGATGAACCTGCTTCTCTGTACCAACGGACATCCCGACACCCGCCCGGCGCTGGAGTACGGGGCCTGGTTGGCCGATGCCGGGCGGGCCCTGTTTGACGCGGTGACCCTGCTGGGGGTGGTGGAGAAACCGGCCCGCCGCCCGGAGGTGGAGGATTTGCTGGGGGAGACGGAGCGCCGTCTGGCGGAGGCGGCCGTCCCGTATGAGCGCCGGGTCCAGACGGGCCGGCCCGAGAAGGCCATCCCGCCGCTGGCCCGGGAGGGGGTGCTGACGGTCGTCGGCCCGATGACGCCTCGCCTGGCCTGGGCCCATGCCCTTTCTCAGTTGCTGGCGGCAGTGGAGACGCCGGTCCTGCACGTGACCGGGGCCCATCTGCGGCTGGGGCGGATACTTCTCTGCACGGGGGGACTGCGCTACGCGGCGGGGGTCATCCGGGCCGGTGGGCATCTGGCGCGGGCTTTCGGGGCGACGGTCACCCTGCTCCACGTGGTGGAACCGGTGACCCTGGAGTACCCCCTGGCGAACGAGGTGAAGGACCACTGGCGGGAACTCCTGGAGACGGACACTCCGCAGGCCCGGCGGCTGCGGGAGGCCCTGGTGGCCCTGCAGGAGATGGGCATCACGGCGGAGGTGCGGCTCCGTCATGGCCCGGTGGTTCACGAAATCCTGGAGGAGATGCGGGCCGGGGATTACGACCTGGTCGGGGTGGGCTCGCCCTACGCCGCGCGCAGTCTGCGGCGGCTCTATCGGCCCAACGTCGCCGTGGAGGTGGCGGAGGCGGCCAGCCGACCCGTCCTCATCGCCCGCGCACCGCAGGAGGAGTAGTCGTGGCCTCACCCTTCCCCCTGCCCCCGCCGCAGGCGGCGGGGGAGGGGTGAGGCGAAAAACCCAGAAGGAGAACCGGTATGAAAGAACTCACCGACCTTGCTCTGGATACGGCGCGCCTGCGAGGCGCCACCTACGCCGACATCCGCATCGTCCATCGGCGCACCCAGCATGTGGAAGTACGCAACGGCGCGGTCAGCAATCTCTCGGAGGCGGAGACCCACGGCTTCGGCGTCCGCGTCGTCGCCGACGGCGCCTGGGGCTTCGCCGCCAGCAGTACGCTGACCCGCCAGGAAGTGGAGCGGGTCGCCGCCGAAGCGGTCCGCATCGCTCGGGCCAGCGCCACCGCGCTGCGGGAGCCCGTGGACCTGGGCCCGCCGGAAGTCCACGTGGATACCTACCGGACACCCTTCCGGATAGACCCGTTCGCCGTCCCTGTGGAGGAGAAAATCGGCCTGCTCCTGGCGGCCGACGAGGCTATGTGGCGGGTACCGGGGATTCGGGTGGCCCGGGGGGCCGTCGTCGCCTGGCGGGAGAACAAGACCTTCGCCAGCACCGAGGGCTCCTACATTGAGCAGGAAATCGTGGAGACCGGCGGCGGCATCGTCGCCTACGCGGTGGACGAGCAGGACATGCAGCAGCGCTCCTACCCCAACTCCTTCGCCCGGGACCAGCGCACGGGCGGCTGGGAGATTGTCCTGGAAATGGACCTGCCCGGCAACGCCGAGCGGATTGCCCAGGAGGCCGTGGCGCTGCTCACTGCTGACCCCTGTCCGGCAATGGTCACCACGCTGATCCTGGGGCCCACCCAACTGGCCCTGCAGGTCCACGAGTCCTGCGGGCATCCCACCGAACTGGACCGGGTGTTCGGGAGCGAGGCGGCCTACGCGGGCACCAGTTTCCTCACCCCCGACAAATTGGGTACTTTCCGCTACGGCTCCCCCATCGTCAACCTGACCGCCGACGCCACGGTCCCCGGCGGTCTGGGCACCTTCGGTTATGATGACGAGGGGGTCCCGGCCCAGCGGGTGCCCCTGGTGCGGGAGGGCATCTTCGTCGGGTATCTCAGTTCTCGGGAGACGGCGGTCCGGCTGGCCAAACTGCGCGGCCTGGACCCCGCCCAGGCCCGTTCTGGCGGCGCCATGCGTGCCTCCGGCTGGGACCGCATCCCCCTGGTCCGGATGACCAACATCAACCTGGAGCCGGGGGAGTGGACCTTTGAAGACCTGATCGCCGACACCGACGAGGGCGTCTATATGGAAATGAACCGCTCCTGGTCCATAGACGACAAGCGGCTCAATTTCCAGTTCGGCACGGAGATCGCCTACGAGATTCGCGGGGGCAAAATGGTGCGTCTCCTGAAGAATGCTCTCTACACCGGCATGACGCCTCAGTTCTGGGGCTCCTGCGATGCCATCTGCAACGCCGACCACTGGCGGGTCTGGGGGACGCCGAACTGCGGCAAAGGTCAGCCCATCCAGATTGCCCACACCGGTCACGGCGCCGCTCCGGCCCGATTCCGGAATGTGCAGGTGGGGAGCAGGGCGTGATAGTGAAACGTGAAACGTGAAAAGTGAAACGTGAAAAGTGAAACGTGAAGGAGGTCAGGATGCGACGAGAGCCCGATCGGGAACGGATTCGCCGCAGGAACCGCAAGCGGAAACTGCGCCATCTGCGCCAGCGGCTGGCCCAGACGAAGGACGCAGCCCAGCGGCGGCGGCTGATAGAGAAAATCCGCCGCATCAGCCCGGCCGCGCCGGTGCCGGAATTGTAGGAGAACACCATGCTTGGTGAGAGAACCATTCGTGAGATTGCCCATCGGGTCCTCTCCCGCTCCCGCGCCGACGAGACCGAGGTGCTGGTCTTCGGCCTGGAGGAGCGGCTGACCCGCTTTGCCAACAACACCATCCACCAGAACGTCGCCGAGACGGACGCCGCCGTCGTCGTGCGGGCGGCGGTGGGCCGCCGGACCGGTGTGGGGATGACCAATGACCTCTCCGACGCCGGGCTGGAGCGGGCCCTGGAGACGGCGGTCGGGGCCGCCCGTCTCCAGCCCGAAGACCCCCACTACCCCGGCCTGCCGGACCCGGTGCCAGTGGAACCGGCCCCCGCCTTTGACGAGCAGACCGCCGCGTACACCCCCGACGACCGGGCGCGGGATGTCGCCGTCGTCTGTCGGCGGGCGGAGGAGGCCGGGGTCAACGCCTCGGGGGCGTTCCGGACCGCCGTCCATGAGTTTGCCGTCGCTAACAGCCACGGCCTGTTCGTCTACCACCCCACCACCATCGCCGACCTGACCACCGTGGTGATGACCGACGACAGCGCCGGATACGCCGCCGGTGCATCCTGGAAGGTGGCGGAGGTGGACGTGGTCGCGCTGGGGGAGGATGCCATCGGAAAGGCCCTGCGGAGCCGCAATCCCCGCCCGCTGGAGCCGGGCGTCTACCCGGTGGTCCTGGAGCCCTACGCCGTCGGCGACATCGTGGGCTTCATCGCCGGAATGGCGGGCGGAATGGCCGTCGCCGAGGGGCGCAGCTGGATGACGGGGCGGGAGGAAGGGGAGAACGTCGCCGACCCCCGCGTCTCCATCTGGGACGACGGGCGGGACCCGGCAGGCTGGCCCCTGCCCTTTGACTTTGAGGGCATGCCCCGCCAGCGGGTGGACATCATCCGGGAGGGGCGGGTCGGCCGCCCCGTCTACGACCGGCGCTGGGCCGCCATCACCGGCAGAGAGCCGACGGGCCACGCGCTCCCGGCGGCCAACCCCTTCTCCCAGTGGCTCACGGCCTCCGCCGGCCCTGCCTCCCTGCATGCCGTGATGGGGCCGGGGCCACATACGGTAGAGGAGATGATCGCGTCCACCGAATACGGCCTCTACGTGACCCGCTTTCACTACACGCGCGTCGTCCACCCCCGCCAGGCCGTCATCACCGGGATGACCCGGGACGGGACGTTCCTGATTGAGCGGGGGGAGATCACCGTGCCGGTGAAGAACCTGCGCTTCACCCAGAGTTACGTGGAGGCGCTGGCGAACGTGGAGATGGTCGGACAAGAGGTTCATCGCGAGCGGCCCGACTTTGACGTGGTGCGGGCTCCGGCGCTGAAAATCTCCGCCTTCCACTTCACGGGCGCGACGGAATTCTGACGGGGCGCAGGGTTGGCATCCCTGCCCGTACCCGGGGGCGCAGAAATGAAAAAACGCAGTATCCGGTTCCCTCTTCTGGTCTACACCCCTCTGCGGCGCTGGGGCGCCCTGGGGTTGCTGACGGCCCTGGTCGTGGGGGTGTTCTGGCTGTTTGCTCCGCGCGTCCTGGGCCCCACGCCGCTGCGCCCGCTGGCCCTGCTGGCCGCCCTGGGCGGAGGGGTGCTCTGCGTCTACGGGTACATGGCCCCCCGCGTCGCCCACGTCCGCTGCGAGGCGACCGGCCTGCGCCTCCAGGGGCCGCTGATGCCCCTGCTCATCTCCTACCGGCGGGTGGACCGGACGCGGCTGGCGCCGCTGGCGAAGGTCTTTGACCCACAGAAAGACCGCGCCGCCCGCCGCTGGCCGCTGGCCTACTGGAATATGACCGCGGTGGTGGTGGACCTCCAGGGGTTCCCCGTGCCCCCCTGGTGGCTCCGCCTCTGGTTTGACCGCCACCTCTTTCTGCCCGACGGCACCGGGCTGGTGCTGCTGGTGAAGGACTGGATGGGGCTTTCCCAGCAACTGGACGGCGCGATCAGCGCCTACCGGGCCCGACGAAGCCGGTAAGCACTGCCCGGAAGTCTTAATCCCTATAGGAGTTACGCACTTGGAGATTGCTTCGGCACTTCGTGCCTCGCAATGACATCTTCCCGATCCCAAAAAGGTCATTGCGAGCAGCGAAGCCGCGAAGCAATCTCCTCACTGATGCCCAACTGCGTAACTCCTACCCTATTCCAAATCAATGCACAGGAGGAAATACCATGCCATCGCTCACAATAAAAGGACGCACGCTCTTCTATGAGGAGAAAGGGGAAGGGTTTCCCCTTCTCTTCGGCCACAGTTACCTGTGGGACGGAAAGATGTGGGAGCCCCAGGTAGAGGCACTCTCTTCATCCTACCGCTGTATCGTTCCGGACCTGTGGGCCCATGGCCGCTCCAACCTCCTCCCCGAAATCCCCTACAGCCTGGAGTCCATCGCGGAAGATCACTGGCTACTGGCCCGGGCCCTGGGCCTGGAGCGGTTTGCCGTTGTTGGTCTCTCCGTCGGAGGAATGTGGGGGGTGCATCTGACCCTGAAACATCCGGAGGCGGTCGCGGCGCTGGTGTTGATGGACACTTACGTCGGCCCGGAGCCCGAGGAGAAGCGCCTCCGCTACTTCGGTATGCTGGATACCGTGGAAAAAGCGGGTGCCATCCCCGCGCCGCTCGCCGAGGCGGTTGTCCCTCTATTCTTCTCACCGGTGACCATCCAGCAGAAGCCCGATTTCCCGGCCCGTTTCAAGGCCTCTCTGACGGGAATCCCTGCCGATCGGATTCCCAGCGTGGTGGCGGTTGGGCGGGCCATTTTCAGCCGCTCCTCCGTTCTGGATCGGCTGGCGGAGATCCATGTGCCCACGCTGGTGATGGTCGGCGCGGATGACCTTTCCCGTCCTCCCTTTGAGGCGGAGGAAATGGCACGGCTGATTCCCGGGGCTCGCCTGGAGGTGATCCCCGAGGCAGGTCATATCAGCACTCTGGAACAACCCGAGCGGGTCACCTCGTTGATCCGGTCGTTTCTGGAGGCGGTGCTTGCCGGATAGTAGGGCAACTGCGAGCAGTTGCCCTACCTGCGAGAATCGCCGATGAAATGCCGAAAGTGCAGCCGACCCGCCGTCATCAATATGCGGCATCACAAACTGGCCCTCTGCGAGGAGCACTTCCCGGAGTGGTTCGTCTCCTACACCGAACGGGCGATCGGGAAATACCGGATGTTCAACCGGGACGAGCGGATTCTGGTCGCCGTCTCCGGCGGCAAAGACAGCCTGAGCCTCTGGGATGTGCTCCTGCGCCTGGGATATCGGGCCGACGGTCTCTACATTGACCTGGGGATTGACGGCGGTTTCGGGTACTCCCGGGTCTCCCGCCAGAAGGTGGAGGCGTTTGTCGCCGATCATCCGGGGGTCCAACTGCACGTGGTGGACGTGGCGGCCCTCTACGGCGAGACAATCCCGGAGGTGGCCGGCCGGAAACTGCGCGGCCGGGGCAAGCCCTGCTCCGTCTGCGGCCTCATCAAGCGGCACGAGATGAACCGCATCGCCCAGGAGCACGGCTACGCCGTCCTGGCGACGGGCCACAACCTGGATGATGAGGTGGCGGTCCTCCTGAGCAACCTGCTTCACTGGCAGACGGGGTACCTGGCCCGCCAGGCGCCGGTGCTGGTGGAGCGGGAGGGGATGACCCGCAAGGTCAAGCCCTTCTGCCGGTCCTACGAGCGGGAGGTCGCCGCCTACGCCCTGGTCCGGGGCATAGATTACATCTACGACGAATGCCCCTACGCGGTGGGCAACCTGACCAACTTCTATAAGGACCTGCTGGCGCGGATAGAGATGGAGTCGCCGGGGGCGAAGTTGCAGTTCTATCAGGGCTTCCTGCGGGCCCGGGAGGAGGGCTTCTTCTGCGGGGAGGCGACGGAGCTGCCGCCGATGCATCCCTGCTCCCGGTGCGGCCAGCCGACCACCGTGCCGGACCTCTGCGCGTTCTGCCGGTTGTGGACGTGAGAAGCCTCACCCCTCCCCCAACCCCCTCCCCTCTCCTGACCGCAGGTCAGGAGAGGGGAGGGGGTGCCGCCGAAGCCGCCGGGGGGTGGGGGGGAATCAGGAGGCAAAATGCCCCTGTCCGGAGTTCTGACTGTCTCCGCCTACATCGCCGCTCAGATGCTCTCGGACGTCCTCAGCCTGAAAATCGCCTGGGTGGCGGGTTTCAGCGTGGACGCCGGTACGTTCATCTACCCGTTCACCTTCACCCTGCGGGACCTGGTGCACAAGGTGCTGGGGCGAACCGCGGCCCGGACGCTCATCGTTGCTGCGGGGGTCATCAATCTGGTGATGGCGGGCCTGTTCGCCTTTGCCGCCTGGCTCCCCCCCGACCCTACCTGGCCCCTGCAGCGGGAGTTTGCGGCCGTCCTCACCCCCGTCTGGCGGATTGTACTGGCCTCCATCGTTGCGGAGGTGTTCAGTGAACTGACCGACACCGAAATCTACCATCTCTGGGTCACCCGTGTGACCCGGCGCTTCCAGTGGATGCGGGTCCTCACCAGCAACGCCGTCAGCATCCCCCTGGATAGCCTCATCTTCTGCTGGGGCGCCTTCGGTGGACGGCTCCCGGCGGCGACCGTCTGGTCCATCTTCTGGGCCAACGTGCTCCTGAAGGGTGCCGTCACCCTGGTCGGCCTCCCCACCATCTATCTGGTGCGGGAACGGGGCCTCCCGGCCCCCGAATGACCGGAGATACCGGTCGGAAAGGAGAAGGACAATGGAAGTGGAAATCCTGTATCGTCCGTCGTATTCCCTGGGTGTGATCCGGATGGGCCCGAACGAGGAGGTTCGGGTGGAGAGCGGCGCGATGGTGGGGATGTCTCAGGGCGTCTCGGTGGAGACGAAGGCGTCCGGCGGCATCCTGAAGTCCCTGGCCCGCTCCGTCCTGGCGGGGGAGAGTTTCTTCCAGAACGTCTACCGTGCCCCGGCCGGAGGCGGGGAGGTGATGGTGGCCCCGTCCCTTCCCGGCGACCTCTTCGTCCTGGAACTGCGCAACGAATCCCTGATGGTCCAATCCGGATCGTACGTGGCCTCGGAGATGGGGATTGCGCTGGACACGAAGTGGGGTGGGGCGAAGACGTTCTTCGCGTCGGAGGGGCTGATCATGCTCCGGGCTTCCGGCACAGGCAAACTGCTCCTCTCCTCCTTCGGCGCCATTCACGAGGTCACCCTGGGTCAGGGGGAGACGTACACGGTGGACACCGGCCATCTGGTCGCCTTTACCGAGGGGATTGGCTTCAAGGTACGGCGGGTCGGTGGGCTGAAGTCCACCGTTTTCGGCGGCGAGGGGCTGGTGGTGGACCTGACCGGTCCGGGGCGGGTTCTGCTCCAGACCCGGTCCACGGATGCGTTTCTCTCTTGGCTGATCCCGAAACTGCCCAAACGGAGCGGCGATTAGGGGCAGGGAGCGGGGGAAGAGGGACGCGGGGGCCGGCATGCGAACACCCCCCTTCGGGAGGGGGCAAAAACGGTGCAACCGTGCGACGCCTGATCGCCGTTCTCCTCTGCTGGGGCCTGGTGGCCTGCGCGCCGGTGGCCGCTCCGGTTGCCCCGTCCCCGACCGGGGCGGCGCACCCGGTATGGGCCTCGCCGGGGACATCGCCCCCAGCCCCCTCGCCGACCCCGCTCGCCACTCCGACTTTCCCTCCCCCGCCGACCGCGCCGCCGACCTCCACCCCGGCGCCGGAGTTCACCTTCGCCGTCACCGCGGATATGCGCATCTACGCCGGCCCCGGCCCCTACGATTCCCCCCAATATTTCCGCGGCGCCTGCGAAGCCATCGCGGCCCGGGGACCCGTGGCCTTCATGGTCAGTCCGGGGGACGTGGACCCGCCCGCCGGTGTCCTCTGGACGATCACCACCACGCTGGGCGCCGATTTCCCCTGGTATCCGGCCGTCGGCAACCACGAAGTGGAGACGCCGGAGGATATGGACTGGCTGCGCCGGTACGGGCAGTCTTTGCAGGCCCCCGACGGAGGCCCGGTCCGCCCCGGCCCCCCGGGCTGCCCCACGACCACCTACTCCTTTGACTACGGGAACGCCCACTTCGTCGTCCTGAACGTCTACTGCGACGCGGGCGGCGACGCGGTGACCGATGGAGACGTCCCCGACCACCTCTACGGCTGGCTGGCGGCGGACCTGGCCGCCACCGACCGTCCCCACATCTTCGTCTTTGGCCACGAACCGGCCTACCCCCAGCCCGACGCGCAGACCGGTCGGGAGCGCCATATGGAAGACAGCCTGAACGCGCATCCGACCCGCCGGGACCGGTTCTGGAGTCTCCTGCGGGAGCGGGGGGTTCGGGCCTACATCTGCGGCCACACCCACAACTACAGCGCCGTGCAGGTGGACGGGGTGTGGCAACTGGACGCCGGGCACGCCCGCGGCCGGGGGGACACCGGAACGCCCAGCACGTTCATCCTGGTGCACGTGGACGGGCCGGCCGTCACCTTTGAGACGTACCGGGACGATATGCAGGGCGGGCCGTACACCCGATCGGACGCGGGCGCCCTGGCGACGCCGTTTCGCCTCTTCATACCGGTCTGCGCCCGGGGGACCGATAGCCGTTAGGACACTCCCGAAGTTTCCGGCTCCCCTTTGCATCCCGGTGTGAACCCTGCCCCCTGTTTCCGGCTACCGGCTACCTGCTTCCGGCTACTCGCTTCCTGCCTCCTGCTTCTTGCTTCTTGACCTTCTCCCCGATTCGTGGATAATATGGGGATGATGGACGAGGAAATTCTGCTGGAAGAGCCACTTCCCCCAGGTCACCGGTCGGGCTTTGTTGCCGTGATCGGCCGGCCCAACGTGGGGAAGTCCACCCTGATGAACCAGTTGCTGGGGCACAAAGTGGCCATCGTCTCCCCCCGGCCCCAGACGACGCGCACCCGCATCCGGGGCATCCTCACCCGCCCCGATGCGCAGATGATCTTCGTGGATACCCCCGGGCTCCACAAGCCGTTCCACAAACTGGGCGAGGTGATGGTCGCCACCGCCACGGCCGCCATCCCCGACGCCGACGTCGTCCTCTTCGTGGTGGACGTCTCCGTGATGCCCACCGAGGAGGACCAGATGATCGCCCAACTCATCCGTCAGCGGACCTCCAATCCGGTGATCCTGGTCCTCAACAAGATGGACCTGCTGCCGCCGGAGAAGGTGAAGCCCCATACCGAGGCGTACTGGGCGCTGGTGCCGGACCACGCCGGGTGGATGATGACCATCGCCACCGAGGCGGTCAATCTGGACAAACTGCTGGACATGGTCATCGCCCACCTGCCGGAGGGCCCCCGGTACTACCCGAGCGACCTCATCACCGACCAGACGGAGCGGGAGATTGCTGCCGAACTCATCCGGGAACAGGTCCTGCACTTCACCCGCGAGGAGGTCCCCCATTCGGTCGCCGTGGTGGTGGAGGAGTACAAAGAACGGGAGACGGGCGGGGTGTACATCGCGGCGACCATCTACGTGGAGCGGGAGTCCCAGAAGGGCATCCTCATCGGTGCCGGGGGGCAGATGCTCCGCCGCATCGGGACGGCGGCGCGCCAGGAGATAGAGCGGATGGTTGGGGGGAAGGTGTATCTGGAACTGTGGGTCAAGGTCAGCAAGAACTGGCGGCGGGACCTGCGACAGGTGCGGCGGATGGGATACATCGCTCCTGATTAGAGGGTGGTGCCTCACCCCTCCCCCGGCGGCTTCGCCGCCACCCCCTCCCCTCTCCTGAACTTC
>JBBIKR010000087.1:0-15737 GCA_037445395.1 Thermoflexales bacterium | reverse complement strand
CGGCGCCGCGCACCGGCCTGCGCGCCCCCGACCCCGCTCTCGTCCGCGCCTACCGCGCCGCCCAGGGCCTCGAGGCGCCCTACGTCCTCTGCCTCGGCACCGCCGAACCCGGCAAACGCGCCGTCGATGCCATCCGCGCCCTGCCGGCCATCCGCGACCGTCACCCGCGCGCCCTCCTTGCCCTCGCCGGCTACCCCGGCCCCCTCCTGCGCACGACCTTCGTCCCCCGCCCTTACCCCGCGCGGGGGTTGGCGCGGCGGCCGGCGCCCCCCCCAAAAACCCCGCCTCCGACTCTTCACCGCCGGGCAGGATGGGCCGGGGCGGGCCATCGGCCCGCCCCGGCCCTCATCTCCCCATCACTCGTATCGGAGCGCGGTCACAATATCCAGCCGGGCCGCCCGGCGCGCAGGCAGGAGAGCCGCCCCCACGCCGATGAGCAGCCCCACCGCCACCGCGACCAGGATGCCTGTGTACGGGAAATAGTACGGGATCACGAAACCGCTCACGTTCATCCCCGTCACCAGCACGTACCCCAGCCACAGGCCGGCCAGAATCCCGAAGGCCGTCCCCAGCGCTCCCAGGAGCAGACTCTCCGCAATCACCATCCGCCGAATCTGCCGGCGCGTGCTCCCCACTGCCCGCAGGACGCCGATCTCCCGCGTCCGCTCCATCACGTTGATCGTCAGCGTGTTCACCATCGCCAGAAGCGACGGCAGGGCAAACATCACCCCAATCACATTAAACAGGGAGACGCTCTGCCCAAAGACCTTCTCCTGCTCCTCCCGGAACGACCGCCATTCTGTCAGCACAAAGGACGGGTACTTCCGGACAATCTCCTCCAGCCGGGCCTGGACGGCGGCCATGTCGGCATCGTCCGCCGCCTCCACCATCACCAGCAGGTCCGCCGTCTGGTGGAAATCCCGCTCCAGATTGGTCTGGGAGATGTAGCCGGTGGCCAGTTTGGCGTTCAGGTAGTCGGACCCGACGCCGACCACCCGATATTCCCGATCCCCCTCCGGCGTCTGGAGCGTCAGAACGTCTCCCACCCGGACCCGCCGCTGGGCGGCAAAGACGCCGTTGACGATGATCGCCCGCTCCCGGCCCAGCGCGGCGAAGGCCTCCTGGGGGTCGCCGTAGCGGAAGACCAGACCGGAAAGTTGCGGGTAAGTCTCCGGGTCCACACCGATGACCTGCAGGGTCGCCCCGTCTACCGCCGCCGTCCCCAGCCGCAGGGTGGTGGCGCCGGTCACACCGGGGACCGCGCGGACGGCCTCCACCAGTTCCGGCCCCGCCCCCACGTTCCCCCCGCCCAGCACCAGCGACGCGGGCATCAGCAGGAAGTCGGTGTGGAGCGAGTGGTCAATGTAACTCATGAAACCGTCAAAGATGGAAGTGACCATCCCGGCCATCGCCAGGATCATCGCCAGACCGACCATCAATGCGGACGCGGTGACGGCGGCCCGGTTCGGCTGACGGGCCAGGTTCCCCTCCGCCAGCCGCCCCTCGCGGGCGAACATCAGCACCAGCAGCCGCCCGAAGAAGCGGGACAACGGGTTCACCAGGACCGGCGCCACCAGCACCAATCCCACCAGGAAAAGCAGTGTGCCCAGCGCGGTCACATTGAAGTTGCCCGTCAGAAGTGCGAGAGCCGCAAGGACCACCAGCACGGCTCCGACGATGCCACGCCTTTTGGCCGCGCGCTCATAAGCGCCGGGAACCACGGGCCGCAGCGCCTCTATGGGCGTCACCCGCCCGGCGGAAAGCGCCGGCCATAGTCCGCCCGCCAGCGTCGCCCCCAACCCCAGCACGATGGCAGTCAGCAGATTGGGCAGGGTGATAATGGGCACGGCGGCCTCCATCCGCAGGTATTGCTGCATCACCGACCGGACCGTCAGCAGGAGCACCCAGGCCAGCCCGTACCCCGCGGCCAACCCGATCGCCGTCCCCAGAAGCCCCTGGAGCAGACTCTCCGCCAGAATCAGCCCCACGACGACCCGCCGGGACGCGCCGACCGCCCGGAGCATCCCCAGGTCGTGCC
This sequence comes from Thermoflexales bacterium, assembly GCA_037445395.1. Taxonomy (GTDB): domain Bacteria; phylum Chloroflexota; class Anaerolineae; order B4-G1; family DUEL01; genus SpSt-77. The sequence continues at coordinate 13,699 of JBBIKR010000087.1, read as the reverse complement.
GCCGCTCTACCACGACAGTGCGGAAGGTGTTCAGGATGATGAACGCACCGATCGCCAGTGCCATCACCCCGAAAATGGCGAAGGCAACCTCACCCATCCGCAGGCTGGCGATCAGTTCCTCTCCGACCTCCGGCGGCTCGGCCTTGAAGAGACCGCCCAGCGCGGCCAGGACGGCCCCTTCGGCCTGATCCCGGTCCACTCCCGGCTTCACCACGGCCTCTATAACGTTGATCTGCCCCAGCATCTCCAGGAGCCGCTGGGCCGCCGGAAGCGGGACAAAGACCTCCTCTACCCCCGGGATAGAGGGCACGTCCAGAATACCGACGACCTCCAGGTCCGTTGTGCCCTGGGCCGAAGGGAGCGTCAGCCTGCTGCCAACGGAAAGGGCAAGTTTCTCCGCCAGCCCTCTGGAGATGACGGCCGCGTCGCCGTCGTCGGCGGTCAGAAACCGGCCCTCCTTCATCGGGTAGTGACGAAGGCGCGCGGCGACCTCCGGCTCTACCCCGACCAGCGTGACCGCGTTCAGCCCAGCCCGGCTCACCAGGTCGGGTGGGAGCAGAACGTTGCGGCGCAGGGAGCCGGTCACTTCGGCGACGCCGTCCACCCTCCGGACCGCCTCCACCCGTTCCACGGGGAACGGCCCGTCGGTCACACTGGTGAAGACCAGGTCCACCTTGCCGGTGGTCGCCAGGACGGTCTGGCGGAAGGCCTGAAGCATGGTGGGCAGAAGGGCGTTCATCCCGAAGAGGACAGCCACGCCGAAGACCACCGCCAGCGTCGTCAGCGCGGAGCGGAGTTTCCGCCCGCGCAGATACCGCAAAGCCATGATCCATTGCACGCGCATTGCATCCTCCTGTTCAACCGAAAAGGGCACAAAGACAACCTTTGCGCTCTTTGCGGTTCACAACGCCTCCATCCGCTCCCGGAGGGCCTGGGCTTCCTCCTCCCCGGTCCCGGCCAGGCGCGTCTCGTCAATGATGCGCCCGTCCTTCAGGAAGAGGATACGGTCGGCGTGGGCCGCGATGCGCGGGTCGTGGGTGACCAGCAGAATGGTCCGGCCCCACTCCGAGGAGATGCGGCGCAGGAGGGCCGCGATCTCGTCGCCGGCGCGGGAATCCAGGTTGCCGGTGGGCTCATCGGCCAGGATGAGGTCGGGCTCGGCGACCAGCGCGCGGGCGATGGCCACCCGCTGCTGTTGCCCACCGGAGAGTTGGTCCGGACGGTAGTGGAGGCGGTCGCCCATCCCCAGACGCTCCAGCCACTGGGCGGCCCGGCGGTGGGCCTCGGCAGGCCTCACCCCGTCCAGCAGGAGCGGCAGCGCGGCGTTCTCCAGCGCGGTCAGCACCGGGATGAGGTTGTAGAACTGGAAGACGAAGCCGATGCGACGGCGGCGGAGCGCAGCCAGGTCGTCATCCCGCAAACTCGTCAGGTCGCGGCCGTCCAGCAGGACACGCCCCTCGGTGGGGCGGTCCAGCCCGCCGATGAGGTGCAGGAGGGTGGATTTGCCGCAGCCGCTGGGCCCCATCACGGCCAGGAACTCCCCCTGCTCCACGGCCATATTGACGTGGTCCAGGGCGACGACGGCGGTATCTCCGGTTCCATAGATTTTGGTGAGGTGTTCGGTCTGGATGATCGGCATGGTTGTCTCCTTTCAGGTCGCAGGTCTCAGGTCTCAGGTCGCAGGTCGCAGGTCGCAGGTCGCAGGTCTCAGGTCGCAGAACGCATATCGCCTATCGCTGATCGTTTATCGCTGATCATCCATCGTCCGCCACGAACTGCAGGGCACGCGATGCAGACCAGGCATTACCTTCAAGACCCATCCGGGCTATATGGGCAGCATAGCAATTCGCGATATGCGATTCGCGATACGCGCTCAGCGCTTTCTTGGTCGTCCGCGCGGCCTTGTCTCCGGCTGCGGGACAGGCTGCCGCCGCATCTCCTCCAGCCGGGCCTCCACCATATCCAGCCAGCGCAGGTCGGCCTCCAGATGCATGACCACCTTGTCCAGGAAGAGAACGTAGGCCAGTTCGGTTTGTGGGTCAGCCTCCATCCGCTGGCGGGTGAAGCGGTGCAGTTCCTGGTAGAGGGTACTGCGCTGGACCTGGATGAGGCGGTGCAGGTCGGTCCCTTCCACCAGCAGGCCGACCATCAGTTTGACGAAGAACTCATCCCGCTGGTGATCGCCGACGACGCCGGTATGGAACCACTCCTGGAGAGCTTCTCGCCCAGCCGGAGTGAGGGCGTAGATGCGCTTTTCCGGCCCGCCCTCCTTCTCCACGCCGACCTCGGCGATGAGCCCTGCCTCCGCCAGCCGCTCCAGGGTGGCATAGACCTGACCCGGTTTGACCTCCCAGGTATCCCGGCCTCCGACCAGCGCTTCAAAGGCGGCGCGCAGTTCATAGCCGTGGCGCGGCTGCTGGGCCAGCAATCCTATCAGTGCGTAGCGGACGGACATCGGGAAAAATAGTCTACAGGTGTTTAGTTTGGAGAAAAATATACTACAAGTGGGGAGTTTTGTCAAGGAGTGAGTCAGGGAGGGAATCGTTTAGCCACCGGCAAAAATGGAGAGGCAGGTCCTCCGAAGCGGCGTCGCTTCTCTCCTGGCCCCCGCCAGGCTGGCAGGGGGCGATGCCACGCCCCCTGCCAGCGCGGCATGCCGTGCAGCCCAGTCTGCCCTATATGCGGGTGTACTCCTCATGCACACGGCGGAACATCGGCTCGCCGCTCTGCTGGAACCTGAACCAGTCGATCGCGAACTTGTCGCACCACTCCATAGCACGGGCGATAATGCGCTCTTCGTCAAAGATGGTGAACTGGCCATCTCGCCGCAGAAAGCGGCCATCAACCATGGCATCGGCAACCTCTGTGCCCGGCCCGTTCACCGCCAGGAAGGTCAGCAGTGAGCCCACGTTCAACGGCAGCAGGTTGGTGTTGCGGCGCAGGTCGATGGTCACGATATCGGCGCGCTTGCCCACCTCCAGGGTGCCGATCTTGTCCTCCAGCCGCAGCGCCCGGGCGCTGCCGACGGTCGCCAGTTCAAACGGCACCCACGGCGGGAGACCGCGCAAGGGCCGCGGCATAATGTTGTGCTGCTGGGAAACAGACAGCATCACATTGAACAGGTTGTGGGTGGGTAAATCGGTCCCCAGACCGACCTTGACACCGGCCTGCAGCATGTAGGGCAGGTACGCGCAGTTGCCCAATATTGAGTTCGTCGCCGGGCAGTGGGCAATGGCCACGCCGGTCTCGGCCACCATATCAATTTCGCGCTCGTTCAGCACGGCTCCGTGGAAGAAGAGCGTGCGCGGCTGCATCAGGCCGATGTTGCGCAGGTGCTGGATCAAACCTCCCTCATCGGCCCAGGTCGCATCGGCCCGCTCCTTCTCATCCGGGGCTTCGGCCACATGGGTCGCGTACTGCACATCGTACTTCTCGGCCAGTTCCATGCCCTTGATGAGCATATTCTGCGTGCAGTTGTACGTCGCACTGGGATGCACGCCGATCTGGATCAGCCCGTCCTCGGTGTTGTGATAGTCCCGGATCGCCCGTTCAGTCAGGGCCAGGTACTCCTGCTCATCCCGCGCATCCGGCAGGTTGACGCTGGTGATCATCTGGACATGGATGACCGTGCGCATCTTGGCATAGGCTGCGGCCCGATAGACGGCGTCGGGGAAGGGAAAGGCGTTGGCATACGTTGTCGTGCCGTGCTTGAGCAGGTTCACCAGGCCGTAGAGGGTCAAATCGTAGACACTCTCTTCGGTCAGCCAGTTATAGGCTGGCCAGAGCACACGAATGGCCGTGTCGACGATGCCGGTGAGCGGGCTGGTCAGCCAGCCGAAGATGAGGAACATATGGGCCTCGCCGACGTGGTTGTGGCAATCCACCAGGCCCGGCATCACGATTTTGTCCCGGGCATCAATGATCTCCACATCGGGCTGATTCCCGTACTGCTGCTCAATCTCGGCCGAAGGCCCAACCGCCTTGATGAGCGGTCCCTCCACATAGACCGCTCCGTTTTCCAGAATGCCCCCAAAGGGGGTAGGTTTGGAGATCAAGAATCGGCAGTTGCGGAAGAGAACTTTGCTCATGACTGTACTCCTTGAGGGGATTGGTACACACGATCTCAGCACTCCGAGGACCGGGGAAAGGTCATAGTCACCTCCTCATTCTCATTCAAGGAATGGGCAAACTGCCTGAGCCGTCCAGAGGTCTCCAGTGCACGCTACCTTCTCCAGATTCAGGGCCCGGGAGGCTCTTTCAGGTCTGTCGTCCTGTCTGCGGGTCCCACAATCAACAGAATGACCAGCGAGACAGCCAGCATAAGCAGGCTGCTGATGTGCTCCGCCAGGCAAAGATGCACCGAATGGAATGGGGGCAATAGTACTGGGGGACTCCCGTTTCCAGCGGCATAGTAAGGTCGGGAACAGCCCCATCAGCCCTTGATCAGCCATAACCCAGGACAGCGTTGCTGGCAGCATCAGGTCCAGAATGCGTATCTCTATGCCCGACGGGGTGGTGAATGCCACTTCCCGACCGAAGGAATAGCCGCCACTGCGAGGAAAAGGACAGGAAAGATGAGGTGAAGAAAACCGATGCCGGTTTCCATACGTGTTCACAAAATATTTTTTAGCTCAGTATACTCCTTAACGAAGGATACTCCGAAACGAAAAACCTGTCAAGGCTGAGCTGGGGGGTGTCCCAAATTGTAGCGCAACCCCAATGCGGGGCCCTCTCGCCCGACGCCGAAGCATCGGGCCGACTCCGCAAAGCCCCTCCGAGGCTCAAAAACGGCCCGCAGGGCTTCTCAGAAGCCGCCCGATGGGTAACCATCGGGCGATTCGGACGCCCCCGACGAAATTGGGACACACCCGCCTGAAGGGCTTGCGCAGTAATTCACCCGTTGTGGGTGAAGGAATGAAAAATATGTGGTGGGGCGGCGAAGCCGCCCCACCACATATTTTTCTTTCCAGAAAGGGCGGGCGCGGCGTTACCCGTAACCGATTTGCTGCACAAGCCCCCTGAACGCGCGTGTTTTGCAAGTTCCCGTATTTCTGGTAAAATAAGCCCGTTGCAGCCGTACAAAGGATTCCCCCGAACCGTTGTATCCTCCACTCCCGACCGCCGTATATAGCAGCACTGGACCTGCCCGGGCTGTGGACAATAACAACCGATGAGCCTTTTGCCTTCCCTTGTTCGGACCTCTGCCCCCGAACTCCGATTCCCGAAGCAGGGGATACCTGTCCCCCTTATCTCCCGGAATTTTCTTCCTTTTGCCTGAACTTTGGCCTTTTGGGCAGGGATGCTGGGGTGCTCTACGCTCTCGCTACGTTCTCCTCACATCGCCAGTGCGGTTGTACTGTGCAGTGAACGCCCCTTTCATTAGCAGGTAGACCATCAGCCAATTTGCTCAAGGAGGAAACGATGTCTATGCGCCAGCAGTTCACCGCAAGGGAGTGGGAAACCCTCCAGTTCGCCCCGCTATGGCTCTTCGTAATGGTTGCCGGTGCCGATCGCAAGGTTCAGAAACAAGAGGTCGCGGCGCTGGCGAAAGAGCTGGCCGAAGCACATCTCTATCGTAACGACCTGGCGCGGGAAGTTTTCGGTTCCGTGGCGGCTGATTTCGGACGGATATGGCCGGCCTTCGGCGCCGATTCCCGGGGGGTAGTAGAAGGCCTGCAGGAAGTGGTGCAGGTGCTGAGGAAAGTGGATGCCTCGGAGGCGGAGGGGTTCAAACGGTCGCTGATTTTCCTGGGCAGCAAGGTCGCCGAGGCGGGGGGTGGCGGAGGGCTGTTCAGGAAGAAGGATCCGAAGAAGGGCCAGGCGGCGCTCATCCTTGCCTGTGCTGTCCTGGAAGTTCAATTGCCGTAGCGAACACCTTCTGCACTGGCCTTACAGTTGTGCCTGCCGGAGGCTGAAAAAGGCCTGACTCACGGCAGGGATGCTGTTACGCGCTGATCTTTCCCGGCGAAAGGATAAAATGGACGAGAGGGAAAAACTGACCCCTGGTGCCCAGATGTTCTGGAACGCTGTGCTGGAGACGTCCCGGCAGTCTGGGGGCTCCGGCATTGCCCTTCAACATTTCCTGCTGGTTCTTCTGGACCGGTACGGGCCGATGGTGGAGTCGCTGGCTTCGGGCCTGCGGGCCAGGGAGTACTATCGGCAGGTTCAGCAATCCCTTCAGCAGGGGGAACTGGATTGGGTGGACCCGGGGGTCCTGCTGGAGGAAGCATTCCAGCGCGCCGCTCAGGCCGGTAAACCCCGTGCCTCGGAACGGGACCTGGCGGCGGTCTGCCTGCAGCGCGCGGGGTGGACGCTGATCGGCGAGCCGGTCCGGGTGGCTCCCCGGACCGGCCCGGAGGGGGGCGCTGAGCCCCTGTCACGTGGCGAGTACCGTCCTCGGGCCCGGAAGCCCACTCCGACCCTGGAGCAGTTCGGGCGGGACCTGTGCCAGGAGGCGCTGGACGGGAAACTGTCGCCCATTCTGGGCCGGGACCTGGAAATCCAGAGCGTGATGGAAACCCTCTGCCGCTTCACCAAGCGCAATCCTCTTCTGGTCGGTCCGGCAGGTGTGGGGAAGACGGCTATTGTGGAGGGGCTGGCCCAGCGGATTGTGCGGGGGGAAGTGCCGCCGCCCCTCCAGGGCCTGCGCATCTTCGCGCTCCAGTCTTCTGCCCTGGTCAGCGGCGCCGGGGTGGTGGGGGAACTGGAAAAGCGGATGCACGCCATTCTGGAAGAGGCCAGCCAGGACGGGATTGTTCTGTTCATAGACGAAATCCACACCATCGTCGGCAGCGGCGGGGTGCGGCAGATTTCGGATGTGGGGAGTCTCCTGAAGCCGGCCCTGGGCAAAGGGGAGGTGGCCTGCATCGGCGCCACCACCGATGAGGAGTTCCACCGGTTTATAGAACAGGACCGGGCTCTGGAACGGCGCTTCCAGCCATTGCGGGTGCAGGAACTCTCCCCCCAGGCGACGCTGGAGATTCTGCGGGCGTTGCGAGAACGGGCAGCCCGGGAACGGGGGGTCACCGTTTCCGAAGAGGCCCTGCAACTTGCCGTTCTCCTGGCCCAGCAGTACCTGCGCAACCGCCATTTTCCCGACAAAGCGATTGACATTTTTGAACAGAGCGTTGCCTTTGCGTTGCTTCAGTCCTCTCCGGAGGTCACCCCCGACGTAGTCCGGAAGGTTGTCCAGCGGATGACCGGCATCCCGCTGGACCTGGGGGCCGAACTGACCCAGCGACTGGGTGAGGTCAAACGGCGGCTGGTGGAGTGGGCGTTCTGTCCGGAGGAGGTGGCGGAACAGTTGATTCACCGGCTGGAAATTACCCTGCGCGGTCTGGATGTGGCTCCAACCCGCCCCAATGCGGTGGTACTGGTGGTGGGAACGGCGGGACAGGTGCCGGAACTGGCGGCGCAGATTCTGGCGGGAGCGCTATATGGAACCTCTGATCGGCTGATAGAACTGGACATGACCCGGTTCACGCACCCGGCCGATGTGACCTGGTTGACGGGGGCGCCGCCTGGCTACGTGGGACACGATGCAGTTATGGAGTTCCACCGGCAACTGGCTCACCAGCCCTGGTCGGTAGTGCTTTTCAAGAACGTGGACGCGGCTCACCCCCAGGCGCAGGAGGTGTTAGGGGAGGCCCTTCGTTCCGGCTTTTTGACGGACGCGCAGGGGCGCAAGGTGTACCTGAGCGACACCGTCGTGGTGATGACCGCGACCGTGGAGGAGTTGACGAAGCGCCGCATGGGTTTTCGGGCGGGTGAGGAGCGGGAGGAAAGAGGAGGGAGAGGTCCGGAGGCCCTCCCGGCCCTTCTGCCGGACCTGATGGAGCGGGTGGAGTTATGCTGGCAGCCGGAGCCGCCGACCGCGGAGCGGCTTCAGGCATGGTTGAAGGAGTGGGTCCTTCCCTCGCTGGTGGAGCGGTACCAGCGCCAGGGGCTGGAGGTGGAGTGGGACCCGAGCGTGATGGAGTGGCTTTCGGCGACCATTCTGGCGGCGGGTGAACTGAGCCAGGGAGAGCGCCTGATAGAGGAGCGGGTACTTCCGGCGCTGATTCCATATCTGGATCAGCCAGGGAAGGTCATTCTGACTTATCATCGGGACAGAGGTATCCAGACCCAATACACGAAAGGAGCCTGATGCAATTCAAAACCCGGGCCCAGGAAGCGACGTACAAGAAGGCGGAGCAGATGCTGCGGCAACTCTTTGGAGAAATGGTCCACGTGGTGCAGGAAGCGCCGGTGTTTATCATTCCCTCCGGCACCACGCTGACGCACATTATGGTCTCTCCCTGGGGGGAGAAGGATGCGACCATCACGGTTCGGGCGTATGTCACTTTCGGGAGCGACCTGACCCAGGACCTGCTCCATTTTCTGCTGCGGCAGAACGACACGATGCGTTTTGGGGCTTTCGGTGTAGATGCCGATGGCGACATTTTCTTTGAGCACACTATCGCGGGCTCCACCTGCGATAAGGAAGAGTTGCGGGCGTCGGTGATGGCCGTGGCCCAGACCGCCGACCTCTACGATGAGCAGATTATGCAGAAGTGGGGTGGGATTCGGGCCATTGACCGGGCAAAGTAGACAAAATATTTTCCCTTGTGGCTGAGCCGCTGCAACGAAAAGTGTTTTCTTTGGGATTGCGCAGCAAATTCCCTCTGAGGAGCGCCGCGCCCACAGAATGGGAAATATGGGGGTTTTGCGGGCGGGCTACGCCCGCCCGCAACCCCCGCACCCCCTCCCTGCCCAGAGAGGGCAAATTGCTGCAGAGACTCTCAGGCAACCATCACCGGCCAGGGGGGGCCCTGAGGGAGAATCTACTCCACCTTATCGGCGATGGGAATCTCCAGCGGGCCCACGTCCTTCACCACCACGCGGATGCCCAACTGGTGGTTGCCGGGGCTCAGAGAGACTCCGCCGACCCGGAGTGTCACAATAGCCCCCAGGGGGAAGAGAACGGGGCTCTGCTCCGAGATCGTCCCGGCGGGCACGACGGTGCCGTCCGGCTGGACGATGCTTACCTGCTTCAGGGGCACCGCCTTCCCGTCCAGCGTCAGCCCCTTGAAACCCTGGATCACGCCGGGGGCAACGTTGTTCTGCAGGGAGAGGACGAAACCGTCCCCTTCGGCCCGCAGGGAGCCTTTGACGTAGAGTTTTTTGAGGATGACCGGGGGTATCGCTGGCATCAGGACCTCCAGATGGTTTGCTCCGTCCTGCGTTTACTGTTCCTTCGGCTTCACCCGAACCTTCACCACTTCCGACTCGGCCCGGTTGCCCGCCGCGTCGTAGACGACGACCCGGAAGCGTTGCTCTCCCACTTCGGTGATCCACCAGTTCACATTGTACGGCGCGATGGTCCGCACCGCGAAGGGCTGTTCCTCGTCATTCCGGTAGAACTCCACCCGCGCGATGGCGTAATTGTCCTGGACGTCGGCGTTGACGTTGACCCACTCGTCCTTGCCAAAGGTGTACTCCTTGTCCGGCTCCGGGTTGGTCAGTTTCACCGTCGGCGGGGTGTGGTCCACCGTTACCTGGATGGCATACTGGCGGACGGCCTGACTATGGTCCACCACCGTCAACTGGATGGTGTAGAGGCCCTCAAAGCCCGCAAGGTACCAGTACTCCAGGACGTTGCGGTCCACCTGGTTGTAGTGGTCGGGGCCGATCTGCACCCACTCGGTGGGGTTCATCCCCTGGCCGACGGCAATGCGGTAGAAAGCGAAATCGCCGCCTTTGGCGCTTCCGGTGATGGTGATGACGTCGCCGCCCACGTAGGCATACGGCTGCGGCTCGGTAATGATGACATCGGCGTCGGCCAGGACGGGTCCATAGATGGTGTCGTACTCGGTGGGCGGGAGTGGCGGGCGCTGGTCTTCGGGGAGGCTCGCCAGCCAGTCGGCCGCTTCCGGCGGATAGACCTCGTACACTCGCTCCTCACAGAGTTCCGGGGGCGTGAAGACGGTGCAGAGGCGCCCCGTCTCCCGGTTGACCCGCAGTTTCTGGTAGAAGTTGCAACTGGGCTCCGGCTCGGTGCCGGGGATGAAGAGTTCCCGGGTGCGCGGGCAGGGGCAATCTTCGGTGGGAATCTCGCCGCTGGTGGCGCAGATTTCCCGCTCCACCAGCCCGTCCGGGCGCGGGAAGGGTTGAATCTCCAGGTCCTTGTGGGCGTATTCCATGACGGCGTGCCAGATGGGCGCGGCGCCCTCGGAGCCGGGGAGGTTGGCCATTTCGGAGTTGTCGGAGTTGCCGATCCAGACGCCGGTGAGAATCTGGGGCGTGAAGCCGATGCACCAGTTATCCCGGAAGTCGTTCGTGGTGCCGGTCTTCGCGGCCGCCGGACGGTCGCCGGAGAGTTCCAGCGAGTTCGGATGACCGAAGGCGGCCCAGCGGGCCTGCCGGTCGGAGAGGATGCTGATCATCAGGTAGGCCAGTTGTGGGGAGAGAATCTGCCGTTCTTCCGGCTTGTACTCATAGAGTACCCGACCGTTCCGGTCCTCCACCCGCAGGATGGCGACCGGGTCCAGGTCCCGGTAACCGGGCCCCTTAGGGGTCGTGGACTTTCCGATCATCTTCCCGTAGTTGGCGAAGACGGAGAAAGCGTAGGACATATCCAGCAGGCTCACCTCGCCACCGCCCAGGGTAAGGCTGAGGCCGTAGTACTCGGTCCCCCGGTCCAGGCTGTTGATGCCCATTCGGTGCGCGGTACGGATGACGTTATCCACGCCGGCCATTTGCAGCGCGGCGACGGCGGGGATGTTGTAGGAGCGGGCCAGGGCCAGCCGCAGCCGCTGGGGGCCGTGATACTTCCGGTCGTAGTTTTCGGGGACGTATGGAGGCTGGCCGGGTTGCGGGAAGGCCGTCCGGACGTCCCAGAAAAGTTGCGCGGCGGTATACCCCTGGGAGAGCAGGGTCACGTAAGTGAACGGTTTGAAGGAGGAGCCGGGCTGGCGCAGGCCCAGCGCGGCGTTGTACCGCCCGGCGATGGCCTCATTCCAGTAGTCCAGGCTGCCGACCATAGCCAGAATCTCCGCCGTCCCGGGCCGCAGGACGACGACGGCGGCGTTGGTGACGTGGTGGTCTTTGCCCCGGCTGGCGGCCCGCAGGGGCGGGAGGTACTGGACGGCCTCGCAGCCGGAGGCCAGTGCCTCTTCTATGACCTTCTGCTCGTCCTCGCCGGAGAGACGGCGAATCTGGGCCCGCGCGACGCACTCTGCCTGCTGCTGGAGATTATAGTCCAGCGTGGTGTAGACCCGCAGGCCGCCCCGGTAGACCATGTCTGCGCCGAACATCTTCTCCAGTTCGTTGCGAACGTAGACGGAGAAGTGGGGAGCCTTGAAGTTAAACTGTTCGGTGGGAGAAGCCAGCCGCCAGGGCTCCACCTTGGCTTTTGCCGCCTGCGCCTCGGTGATGCACCCCTGGCGGACCATCGCGTCCAGGACCAGGTTCTGCCGTTTGCGGGCATCAATCGGCGCGTCAAACGGGTTCAGTTGGGGGAACTGGGGGATGGCGGCCAGCGTCGCCGCCTCCGCCAGGTTGAGTTCACTGGCATGTTTTCCGAAGTAGACCTGGGCAGCGGCCTCAATCCCGTAGGCCAGGTTGCCGTAGAAGTTGGTGTTCAGGTACCATTCCAGGATTTTCTCTTTGTCGTAGCGGCGGGTGATTTCCAGGGCCAGGAGGACTTCTTTGACCTTCCGGGAATAGTCCCGCCACTTCGGCCCTTCCGCGCTGACGACCCGCTCCTCGGGCGGGATGAGGACGTTTTTGATGAGTTGCTGGGTGATGGAGGAGCCGCCCTGGATTTGCTGGCCCCGGATGTTGGCCCAGAAGGCGCGCAGGATGCCGCGCGGGTTGACCCCCGGGTTCTCCCAGAACGTCCGGTCCTCTATGGCGACGGTGGCGCAGATGAGGTGTTCCGGAATCTCCTCCAGCGGTACCCAGACCCGGTCGCCCGCGTGGGGGTCAATGATTTCCCAGAGCAGGACCTCTCCGGTCCGGTCGTAGATGCGGGTGGTCTCAAATTCCTGCTCCACAAACTCTATCTTTTCGGGTTCAGGCAACTCGCGGGCGATGGAGGAGTAGACGGCCGCCGCGCCGCCGACGACGCCGGAAAAGGCGGCCAGATTCAGGATCAGGACGGTCAGCAAAAGCACGCCGACGACCCGCACCAGGGCGCCGGTGCCGGTACGGGCGCGGGTGCGGCGGCGCTGCTGGCGCTGGAGCGCGATCAGCCGAAGCGTCCGAAGGGGTGTCATCTCATTTCCTCCACATCTCCTCACCCCTCCCCCGCCGCCTGCGGCGGCACCCCCTCCCTAAAGTTTGGCCTTTTTGCCCCGCGGGGGATATAAAAGATATTTTTCATTGCGGCGGCTTCGCCGCCGCAATGAAAAATAATTCTTTTTATCTCTTCTCGCCCACCACGGGCTATTTTAAAATATATTTTTTCTACCCATTCCCCCAAAGAGCCAAACTTCAGGGGAGGGGGCAGGGGGAAGGGTGAGGCAAGTAGTCACCAATACCAATAGTAGCAGAAAAGGGGAAAGTTGGCAAGGGCTGCTTTTCCCGTCCTCCATGCTCACCGGTTCAGCCACTCCACCGTTGGCCGCAGGTCCAACTCGTCAATCAGGCCGTTCAGTTCCTCCTGGTTCAGCGGCCGGCCCTTGCCCGCGTAGGCCGTCAGGGCCGCCTCCAGCGCGTTGGTGCCGAAGGACCGCCCCTCATATCGGGGCGTCGTCGTGATGACCAGACGGACCCCGCGCGCCCGCAACATCTCCACATTGTCGGCCGTGGTGGTGTTGGTCACCACCCACTTCCCCTGAAGGTTCTCCGGGAGGTACTTTTTCATGAACATAAAGTCCCCGGCCAGCAGGTCCGATTGCTCCCAGAAGCGATGGTACTTTGGCTCGTGCTCTTTCTCCGTCCCCTCGCTCCCGTAGAAGAGCATGCTCATCGGGAAGCGACTGACGAAGGGCATCAGCACCCGCGCAACCCGCTTGTAGTTGCGCAGACCGCGGATGGGGATGGGGATGCCCAGGGCAATCATCAGGTCACCGAAGATGACCTCGTCGGCGACCTCGCTGACGGCCTGGGCCAGACCGATGCGGTCCACCGCCACCGGGACGAACGCGCGCCGGAAACGGGGTATCTCCTCCAGGAAGGGGCGGGCCCGCTCAAAAACGCGCCGCTCCAGTGTATGCTTCAGCCCTCGGCCGTCCACCACGGGCGTCTGGCGGACGTCCTGGACCAGGTAAAAGGCCGCCCGCAGCGGGTACTCCCGGTCATCAATGCGGATGTACAGGTCCACTCCGCCGATGCCGAAAGCGTCCACCTTGCCGTCCAGTTCGGCGAAGAGGCGGCGCGCCTTCTCCACGTCGCCGTCCGTGCCGACGCGCTCTATGGAGACCGGCTCGCCCCGAAAGGTGACGACCACCCGTTTATCGCGGGAAGAACTCCCCAGGCTGATGCTGACCGCGCGTTTCATCGGTGTCCTCCTCTGAACAATGAGGGATAACCTTGATCCTCCTCTGGTCTGCATTATCTACAATCTCCGGACAATGTCAAGGGCTGTGAGTATGTGTCCCAATTTCGTCGGGTGCGGTGATCACCTCACCCTTCCCCCTGCCCCCTCCCCCCTCCCGCTCACCTTCGGCGGCGGGCGAGGGGAGGGGGTGGAAAGAGGGGTTTTGCGGCGGGCGGC
>JBBIKR010000086.1:0-15985 GCA_037445395.1 Thermoflexales bacterium | reverse complement strand
GAGGGGAGGGGGTAGCGGCGAAGCCGCTGGGGGTGGGGTGAGGCTGAATAGTTACCTGGTAATGTAGCCCACAGGAGCAGGAAATGAGACTGGACGGCAAAGTGGCACTCATTACCGGAGCAGGTACCGGCATCGGCGCGGCCATCGCCGAACGGTTCGTCGCGGATGGGGCCAGAGTCTGCATCACCGGCCGCCGCCAGGAAATGCTGGAGAGAGTGGCCCAATCGTTGCCGGCAGGGACGGTTGTGACGTGCGCCGGGGATGTCACCAATCTGGAAGATGTCCGGCGCATGGTGGATACGGCGCTCGGATTCACCGGCAAACTGGACGTGCTGGTCAACAATGCGGCCATAGACCCGGACGGCACCACGGTCGTGGACATAGACCCGGAACTCTGGCATCGGGTTCTGGAGACGAATCTCACCGGCCCCATGTACCTGATGAAAGTCTCCATCCCGGCACATGCTTCAGGGAGGCGGCGGTTCTATCGTCAACATCGCTTCTCTGGGAGGGTTGCGCTGTCCGGCATGCCAGCCTATTGCACATCCAAGGCCGGACTCATCATGCTCACCCAACAGGTTGCGCTGGATTTCGGGCCGTTCAACATCCGCTGCAATGCCGTCTGCCCGGGTGGCACCCGGACGGCCATGCTGGAAAAGTCGCTCACTCCCCTGGCAGAAGCGCTGGGGACCGACCTGGACGACGTTTTCGCTCGTATCTCCGCGATGGTTCCCCTGAGACGAACGGCACATCCCGATGAGATTGCTGGCATTTGCAGTTACCTCTTGTGGAGCCCAACAAAGTCGTCTGGCAAAGCGGCGGGGAGTCCGGCACGGACTGGTGTGAGGTGATAGAGGTGGCCCCGAACACCTATTTTATTGATATGACGTTTGTCCAGAAACCCCGCGAGTCGCAGACCTTTATCGTCAACGTTCAAACGCGGCAGGTGCTGGGCATTCGCACCATTATGCGGGAGGGCGATGTGGGTAGAGAGCCCCGGGCGGTACACGAGTTCTCGCCCGGCGTGCTCGGCGACCCGACCATTCCGCCGACAGGGCGCAAGCCGGCCCCCACGCGCGACCTGATCGGTGTGCGTGGGCTTTACGATTATCGCCCCACTCAGTGCTTTGAGCATATCTATCTGAACTCGGAGCGTTACGCCTGGCACTGCATCGTCGGCCCGCTGCGCGGCCAGGCGGATGTGGATATGTCTACCGTCTACAAGTTTGACGACAACCAGTATATCTTCGCCTTCCGCGAATTCGGCCTGCCCGTTTCCACGGTATTCTTCTACAACTGGGACCAGATGAGGAGCACGGGCAAGTTCTTTGCCATTGGTGAAGACGGAAAAATCAACAACACACCCGCCGGTGCGATTATCCGGAAATGGTCGGTGGCTTTCTATCCGCCGGACCGGCAGCCGATATGAGGCCTGGCGGGGATCAGGTTGGGGGCGGCGGCAACGCCGCCGCCCCCAACCCCGCTCCCCTAAATTCAGCGGTCATCCTTCGCTCCCGGACGCTTCCCCCATATCCCCTGCCCCTGTTCCCCCGCGATGGGGAAGGGGGTAAAAGAGGGGGCCTGTGCATCTCTCCAAATCCTGAGGCGCGACAGGGATGCATTGCGCGAAGGTGTCGGCTGGAGCGTCAAGGGTGCGCCATGGGCAACTCCCATCGCGAACGGGCCGTTTTTGAACTGCCCCGGATAGGGGCGACCCATTCATCTGCTGAGAAGGGAGTATCTCATAGAAAGGGTGGAGGTGATTATGGCCGCAAGTACCTGGGAGAATTATAGAGAAACCAAATTTTCCAGGCCGTTGCCGCTGAAGGGCATCCGGGTGCTGGAAGTCTGTACTCTCCTGCTGGGACCCTCCGGGCCGGGTTTCCTGGCCAGGCTCGGCGCCGAAGTCATCAAGTGCGAAGTGCCCCCTATGGGAGACACGCTCCGCAGTATGGCGCCCTTCAGTTACTTCTTCAAAGACCAGAGTACATCGTTGATTCGCCCGAATCCGAACAAGTACTGGATTGGTCTGGATTTGCATAAACCCGAAGGCCAGCAGGTATTTCTGGAACTGGCGGCAAAGGCAGACATCATAGAAGAGAACCTCAGACCCGGTGTCATGGAGCGGTGGAACGTTGGCTACCGGCAGGTCGTAGAGGTCAATCCGAGCATTATCTACATCTCCAAGACCGGTTTTGGCCAGTGGGGCCAGTATGCTGAGGAGAACAGGCCCAGCAACGACGGCGCGGCTCAGGGGATGTCCGGATATGCCTGGATTTCCAGTTTCCCCGGACGGCCTCCTCTGAAGAACCGTCTATACGTTTGCGATAGTTACGGCGCGTTGCTGGGCGAGGTGGCCGTTCTGGCCGCCCTCCATTACCGGGACAGGACCGGGAAGGGGCAGTACATTGAGTTATCCCAGTCCGAGGCGATTATGCGGACGATGTCCTGGGTCTGGCCCTACCAGCAAATCACGGGCAAGGGGGCCGGGCCGGCGGGGAATCGGGACGTATCTATATGTCCTGCCGATACGTTCCGCTGTGTGGACGATACGTTTGTGGCGATTGCCGCTCCGGATGAAGAGGAGTTCCGGGGCCTGTGCCGCGCGATGGGCAGGCCGGAACTGGCAGATGACCCCCGGTTTAAGGACCACCTGACGCGCCTGCAGGAGGAAAACGCCACCGAGATTCTCCGGATGATCGCGGAGTGGGCAAGAACCAGGACCGCTGAGGAGATTGAGCGTCTGGCTGAGGAATACGGCTTCGCCGCGTCGCGGGTCTGCTCTATCAAGGACGTCGTGGAGAGCGAACATTCCCGGGCGCGTGGATTTTTGGCGGAAGTGGATGACCCTCTTCTCGGTGAGTTTCTGGACTACGAATTCCCCGTGATGATGTCCAGGACTTCACCGAGGGTCAGGTGGTCCGTCCGGCCGGTGGGTTTTGATAACGAATACGTTATGAGATATATCCTGGGCAAGAGCGAAGACGAAGTCCGGCGGCTGTACGAGTGCGGCGCGTTGGGCAAATGGGCCCAGGTGCGTGGGCGCCGACCGCCCCCCGATTGGGACGGCAAGGCGGGCCTGATTCTCTCCAGAGAATGAGCGCCTGGCCGCCTCCCCAATGATAACCTCTGAGGAGGATAGAAAATGGAAAAACAAAGGTGGCAGGACTGGATCAGAGAGCGGGATGATCCCAGAATTGCGTCCACCAAACCCGAGGCTCTGGACGATATTACCGTCCTGGACCTGAGTTATAAGTCCTTCGCGGGTTGTTACTGTTCCTCGTTGCTGGCTGAATTCGGCGCGGAGGTGCTGAGAATAGAGCCGCCAGGGGGCGATTTCATCCGGAAGTGCACCCCCTACGGGGTACTCTACAAGGGCGAGGGTCTCAATTATCTCGCTGAGGGCCGAAACAAGTTCCATATCACCCTGAATCTGGAGAAACCGGAAGCCCGAGAGATTCTCAAGGGCCTGGTGGCTCAGGCCGATGTCCTCATAGAGACTTTCAGGCCGGGGCTTATGGACGAGTGGGGCATTGGCTACGAGGTACTGAAAGAGATGAACCCCCGGTTGATTTACGGTTCCATCACGCCCTTTGGGCAGTTCGGGCCCAGGAGCCGCAGCCGGATGCCGGACTACGACAACATCATTCAGGCCAGGTCGGGAAATCAGTACGACACTGGCGAGATGCTACCGGAGGGCAAGACCTACGATGAGTGCCCCTGGGCCGTTCCCACCAAGGCCGGCCCCTGGATCGGCTGGATCACAGCGGGGACATTCATGGCCGTCGGTATTCTGGCCGCTCTGCACTGGAGAGCATTGACCGGGGAAGGACAGGCGCTGGATGTGGCGACATCCGAAGCCTATACCGCTCTGGAGGACTGGGCGGCGATATGGTATCAGGGGGCGGGAGTGGTGAGCGAGCGTTTCGGCAATCTGAATATCGGTGGCTGGCTCTACTGCTTTGCGCCGACCAGAGACGGCGCCGTCTTCCTGGGCGGCCTCCGGCTGGAAATGTGGCAGGCTTTTGCCGATCTGTTGGGAAAGTGGGATGAATGGGGCGCAGCGGAGTGGAAGGACATAGCGGACTTCTCCACCAGAGAGGAACAGTTGAAATGGGCGGAACTGGTTTTTGCCGAGACGCGTAAGTACACCACCGAAGAACTGGTGAGAATGGCCGTGGAATACGGCCAGAAGGGCCGCCTGGCGCCCATTGCCCCGGTTGTGGCACCCGTTTGTCCGCCCGAGGAGACCATGCGCGAGCCGAACTGGCTGGATCGGGGAATCTTTACCCCGGTTCAGGACCCCGTGTATGGCGAGATCATCGTGGCTCAGGCGCAATACAAATTGTCGGAAACGCCCATTCGGACGAAGTGGGTCTGCCGCCCCGTAGGCTATGATAACGAATACATTTACCTCAAGTACATGGGCTTCGGGCCCCGGAAACTGAAGAGACTGAAGGAAGCGGGCGTTATTTAAGCACATTGCTCTCAAAATCCTGAAGGAGGATGGAAATGTACCAGAACGTCTACATTCCCTACAAAGGGTACTGGTGCTCGCCCTTTTGCCGCTGGCAGGGGTCGCTGCAAAACCAGAACGCTACAGAACTGGCCGCTGCCGCCGCAAGCCGATTCCTTGAATTACGCGGAGTCCCGCCGGACGTTTTTGACGGCATCGTCTACGGCGCGACCGTTCCCCAACCGCAGTGGTTTTTTGATGTGCCCTATCTCGCCACACTGATCGGCAATCCCCGGATCAGCGGTCCCCGCATCTCCCAGGCGTGCGCGACCTCCACGGTCGCTCTCAATTACGCCGCATCCGCCATAGAGGCAGGGAGCAATGCCAACCTGCTGGTGGTCACCGCCGACCGGACATCCAACGGCCCCAACATCATCTGGCCCAACCCTCAGGGTCTGGGCGGAAAGCCCCACTACGAGAGCTGGATGGTGGACGGGTTCAACCTGGACCCCGTCGCCGATACCAGCCCCCTGGGCACGGCCAACAATGTCGCCAGGAAGCACGGCATCACGCGGGAGGAGTCCGACGCCCTGGTGCTGGATCGGTACAACAAGTACCT
The DNA here is from genome assembly GCA_037445395.1 of Thermoflexales bacterium. GTDB lineage: Bacteria > Chloroflexota > Anaerolineae > B4-G1 > DUEL01 > SpSt-77. Next base: position 10,910 of record JBBIKR010000086.1, on the reverse strand, counting down.
GGATGCACTGGCGGAGGACCGCAGGTTCCAGAAAGGCTACATGCTCCCCCTGGAGGTCAGGGTCTCCAGAAAAGAAACGATTGTCGTGGAAGAGGACGAAGGGATCATCCCCTGCACCCCTGAGGGTCTGGCCGCATTGAAGCCGGTCTCCCCGGATTCCATCCTGACCTACGCGGCCCAGACCCACCCGGCGGACGGCAACGCCGGGATGATCGTCACCACAAAGGAGCGGGCGGATGAGATTTCCGCCGACCGGTCCGTGACCATCCGGATTGTCTCCTACGGATTCGCGCGTGCCGACAAGGCACACATGCCCGAGGCGCCCATCCCGGCCGCGATGCAGGCTCTGGAAAGGGCGGGCATAGCGGCATCTGATCTTGTGGCCGTTAAGGCCCATAACCCGTTTTCTGTCAACGACATCGTCCTGAGAAAAGCGTTGGGGATTGATGACAGGATACTCAATAATTACGGATGCTCTCTCATTTGGGGACATCCTCAGGGGCCCACCACCATGCGGCTGGCCATTGAACTGATTGAGGAACTGGTTCTGAAAGGCGGCGGTTACGGCCTGGTGACCGGTTGCGCGGCGGGCGATTCGGGAGCCGCCCTGGTCATCAGGGTGGGTTAGGTAGCAGGGAGGCGGCGGCGAAGCCACTCCCAACTCCCTACCCATTCTCCCCGTTTTCCGAAGAACGGAAGAACCGAAACCAACACTACAGGAGGTACATCATGCAGATCAAAAAAGTTGGCGTCGTCGGCTGTGGGTTGATGGGCTCGGGTATCGCGCAGACGGCGGCGCAGGGCGGATTCCTCACCGTCGTGCGCGAGCCGACCCCTGAACTGCTGGAAAAGGGCCTGGAACGGATTCGCGACTTTATGGCGAAGGGCGTGGAGCGGGGCAAGATGACCCCCGAACGCCGCGATGAGGTGTGGGCCCGTATCCAGGGGACGACGGACCTGTCCGATCTGGCGGACTGCGACCTCATCATTGAGGCCATCACCGAGGATCGCGAGGCAAAGAAGGCGCTGTTCACCGAACTGGACCACATCTGCAAGCCCGAGACGATTTTCGCCACCAACACGTCGTCGTTCCGCGTCGCAGAGTTCGCGGCACTGACCCAACGCCCGCAGCGGTTTGCCGGGTTACACTACTTCTTCCCGCCGGTCATCAACAAACTCCTGGAAGTCGTCCGCGCGAAAGACACCGCGCCCGAGGTCATTGATACGCTGATGGACTTCGCTCGCCTGACCGGCAAACTGCCGATTCTCGTTGCGGACTCGCCGGGATTTGCGGTCAATCGCATTTTCATCGCCTGGTACAACGAATCTATCCGCATGCTGGACGAAGGTGTGGCCAACATCCCGACCATTGATGCGGCGGCATGCGAGACGTTCGGGCTCACCATGGGGCCGTTCAAACTCATCAACGTGTCGGGCGTGCCCCTGGCGTACCATGCCGCAGTCTCACTCTCTGAATCCGTGGGCCCCTTCTACACCCCCGCGAAGGCCCTGCGCGAACTCTATGAGTCCGGGCAGTTGTGGGACCTCTCGGGCGAAGTGGACCCGGCCCGCCAGCAGGCCGTCGCGGACCGTCTGCTGGCAGTGGTGTGCGGAGTGGCCGCGCGCGTGGTGGAAGAGGGCGTGGCAACGATTGAGGATATGGATCGCGGCACGACGGTCGGCCTGCGCTGGGAGAAGGGGCCGTTCGCCATCATGAACGACCTGGGATGGGAGCGCGTGCTGGAGTTGATGAAACCCGTTGAGGAGAAATATCCGGGTTTCGTTCCCGAACTGCTCAAAAAACAGGCCGCGAGCGGTCAGCCCTGGCCCCTGCGCTACGTGCGGCTGTCCGTTGACGGCCCAATGGCGACCATTCTGATGAGCCGCCCCGAAGCACTGAATGCGCTCAACGCCAGAGTCCTGAATGAGTTGAAGGACGCCCTGGCGCAGGTGCGCGCGAACCGCGCGGTGCGCGTCGTCATCATCACCGGCGAGGGCGATGCCTTCATCGCGGGTGCGGACATCAAAGAGATGCAGTCCATCGCGGATGACCCGGCGGCGATCCGCGCATTCACCGAACTCGGGCAGAGCGTACTGCGGGATATAGAGGCCCTGCCGCAGCCGGTCATCGCCGCGATCAACGGTTTTGCGCTCGGCGGCGGGCTGGAACTCGCGCTCGCCTGCGACATCCGCATCGCCTCGACCGACGCGCGCCTGGGCCTGCCCGAGGTCGGCCTGGGTATCATCCCGGGCCTGGGCGGCACGCAGCGGACGACACGCCTGGCGGGGCGCGGCGTCGCGTCGGAACTCATCTTCACCGGCGACCTGATCAGTGCCGAGGAAGCCGCACGGGTGGGTCTGGTCAACCGGGTCGTCCCTCCGGCTCAGTTGATGGAGACCGTGCGCAAGGTGGCAGAGCGCATCGCGTCGCGGGCGCCCATCGCGATTGCCAAAGCCAAGGCCGCCATCCTCGCGGCAGAGCGGTTGCCGCTGGAAGAGGGGCTGGCCTTTGAACTGGAGCGCGCGATGGAAGCCCATGCGACGCCGGACCGCGCGGAAGGCATGCGGGCGTTCATTGAAAAGCGTAAGCCGGTCTTTACCGGCGAGGAGCCGCGCTGATCGGACCGGCATTCGCGGCGTGGCGCAGGCCGTCGGGCCGGTATCCAGGCCGATGGCCTGCGCCGCCTTCGCCACAGCAGCACACCTGAAACATACTTGAGGACAGAACCGCAATGGCTGTTTCTCTGCGCGAGATTTTTGAAGCCCAATCCGTTGCCGTGGTCGGCGCCTCCAGGGACCCGTTCAAGGCAGGACACCAGGTTGTGCGGACGTTGCTGTCCGTCGGATACGTGGGCAAGATTTATCCGGTCAATCCCGGCGAAACCGAAATCCTGGGGTTGCCGTGCTATCGCTCTATCGCCGACATCCCTGGGCCGCTGGACCTGGTTGTGGTCTGTCTGCCGGGCAAAGCGGCTGTCACCGTGATGGAAGAAGCCGGGCGACGCGGCGACGTCAAAGGCGTTGTGGTGCTCTCGGCGGGGTTTGCCGAAACCGGCATCCCGGAGAACGTGGAAGCGCAGCGGCGACTGGCCGAGATTGCCCGGCGCACCGGCATCCGCGTGTTCGGACCCAATTGCATCGGGATTATGAACCCCGAGACGAAACTGGTCACCGGCTTCCATCCGGGGGTCAGCCTCGTCCCTGGCAATATCGGTTACGTGACGCAGAGCGGTGCCCTCGGTGGTTCGCTGGTGACCCTGGCCCTCAGTCAGCCGAAGCCACTGGGCTTCGCGCGCTTCGGTCATGTCGGGAATATGTGTGATGTGTCCAACGTGGAATTGATGGAGGACTACGGCAACGACCCGGCAGTCAAGGTGATCCTGGTCTATCTGGAAGGAGTCAGGGACGGTCGGGAGTTTATGCGGGTCGCGAGCCAGGTGACCCGAAAGAAGCCGGTGCTGGTGCTCAAGGTGGGGCGCACGGAGAGCGGTGCCCGGGCGACCCTTTCCCACACGGCCACCCTCGCCGGTACGGATGCAGTGTATGAAGGTGCGTTTAAACAGTGTGGCGTCGTTCGCGTGAACACCATGCAGGATTTGATCGCTGGGGCCAAGGCAATCTCCATGTTGCCCAGGCCGCGGGGCAACCGGGTGTGCATCCTGACCGAGGCGGGTGGCCTGGGCGTCATCAGTACGGACGAGGTGGAGGCCAGCGGTATCCTGAGACTGGCGCCGATGAGCCAGGAGACGTGTGAGAAACTGACCGCGCTGCTGCCGCCGATGGCCATGGTCTGCAAGCCGAACGGGTATGTGGATACATCCGCGGCCGCGATGGCGAGGGAGTTCGGCGAAGCGATGCGCCTCATCCTCGCTGACCCCAATGTGGATATGGTCGTGTTGAACGGCATTCCACCCACGTTCCTGCCCCCGATGGACGTTGCACAGGCGGTGGTGCCGGTCGTCAGGGAGTTTGATAAGCCGGTTGTGGCATGCTTCACGGTCAACGAGACCGTAGTAGAGGCGCGCCGTTACCTGGAAGAGAACGGCATTCCGACTTTTGATACGCCGGATTCCGCCGTGCGCGCGCTGGCAATTCTGACCCGGGCGACGTTCAGCAAGGGTTATCCGCTGACGGATGTGCCACCTGCCGCTCATCCGATTCTTGAGCGCGCGGTTTCGGAGGGGCGTCATCTTCTGGAGCCCGAGGCGCTGGATTTCCTCGCCGACCATGGCATTGCAGTGATGCCGCATATTCTGGCGAAGACCCGGGAGGAGGCACAGCGCGCCGCGATGGAAGTGGACGGTCCCGTTGCGCTGAAAGTCGTCTCGCCCCAGGTCATTCACAAAAGTGACGTTGGCGGTGTCCGGCTCAACCTTCAGGGCCCCGAGGCGGTCGGTCAGGGTTACGACCAGTTGGTGGGCGACGTCCGGCGTGCGATTCCCGATGCAGACATCCAGGGCGTACTGGTGGTGCCGATGGCGCCGCCAGGCCCTGAATGTATCGTCGGGATGACGCGCGACCCGCAGTTCGGTCCCACCATGATGTTCGGCATGGGCGGAGTATTTGTTGAGTTGTTCAGGGACGTCAGTTTCCGCGTTGCGCCCTTTGATAGAGAGGTTGCGCTGGATATGATCCAGGAGACCAGGGGGTATCGCGTGTTACAGGGCATGCGCGGCGAGAGACAGAAAGACATCTTGGGTCTGGCGGACCTGTTGGTGCAGGTGTCGCAGTTGGCCGCGCGGTATCCTCAAATCAGGGAGATGGATTTAAATCCGGTTCGCGTTTATGAAAAGGGGTATAGCATCCTGGATGCGCGGATTTTACTGGACGTAGAGCCGGCCACCTGACTGGCTACCTGATAGTTTTGTTTGGGCGATTAGCCACCTGACAGTTTCTGACCGACAACGTCATTGCGAGGGCGCGGAGCGCCCGAAGCAATCTCCAGAAGGGCTTATGGAGATTGCTTCGCCCGGCGGACGAAGAAAAGTATAGAGAATATATTTCTCATTGCGGCGGCTTCGCCGCCGCAATGAGAAATATATTTCTTTCATACCCGCGGGCAAAAGGGAGGTGGAAAATGGCAGAGTACGAATCGCTGAAGGCCAGAGTGCAGGAGTTGGCCGAGAGAGAATGGGATATGGAGGCCATTCTCGCCCGGTACCGGAGAATGGCCGAAGAGGGAGTTCCCCGGAAAACGCTGAACCCGCAGGAGATTCTGGCGAACCGGGAGCAAATCCTGGACCGGGTCCAGCGGCGGGCCGAAGAGTACAACTTTCTCGCCCGCAATTGCGCGAAGGGGACCGCTCTGGCTCTGCTGGAGGAATTCGGTCTGGGCAACCTGGAAATCATCCAGGCGCTCTCTCCGTTCCCCGGCTTCGGCGGTACCGGCTGGATGTGTGGGGCGGTGACCGGTGGGTTGATCGCCCTGGGCCTCTACTTCGGCAGCAAGGATGTGCTGAATTATGACGCGACCGGGGCCGCCATCCGGGCCGCCCGGGAATTCATGCCCCGTTTCCAGGCAACGGTGGGGTCTGTATTATGCCCGGAACTGCAGGAAAAGGTAATATTCGGCCGTTATATGGACCCTGCCGCCAGTCCGGAGAACATGGCGGCCTTTGCAGAGGCGAAGGGCTTTGAGAAGTGTAGCCTCCTGCCCGGCATCGGGGCCCGGATTGCCGCCGAGGTGATCATTGAGAGCATGAAGAAAGGGTGAGATTTGTCAGGGGGCCCTGCCCCTGCAACAAAACATCCTTCCAAATAAAGTTGAAGAGGGGGGCGGCAGCGGCTTTCGGCCGCTGCCGCCCCTTTTCCCCCTCCTCCCCCCCGCTGCCGAGAGACGAGCGGGAGAGGGACACGAATGGCTCAGATACCTGGGTCGTAACGCAACGGTAACAAAATCGCCAGGCATGGTCTCTCAGTAGTGTGTATAATAGAGTTGAATCTTCCGTCTCCCTTATTTCCCTTATCCCCAGATTCACCTTCATCCCCCTGTGTCAGTGCTTGCCGGTTGGACGGGCGAAAGGAGGGAAGTGATGAAAGCGCGGATGATATGGAGCGCGATGCTGACTTCAGGGCTGCTGGCGGGTGCTGTGCTGGTACTGGCCTCTTCCGATTCCCCTGCACCGATAGAAGTTCTCCTGACGGGCCCAGGCGTCGGGCAGAGAAATGTCCCCTGTACCTTTACCGCGGCCGTCACGCCGCTGACTGTAACGTTGCCCCTGACCTTCACGTGGGAGGCCACCGGTCAGGATACGGTGGTCCACACCGTGGAGGACTCGTATACCGACACTGTCTCGTACACCTGGTCTCTGACGGGCGCCTATGCGCTCACCGTCACCGTATCCAACCCCGAGGGCAGTGCGAATGCATACCGTACCATCCTGATTGACCCGGAGTACCAGGTTTACCTGCCCCTCGTACTCCGGGATTATCCCCCGGGTCCGCGGATTACCGCTTTCTATGCGAATGTGGAACACGCCGACCCGGGGCAGACCATCATCTTAACATGGACGTCCTACAAAGCGGTCACGGCCACGCTCTGGTTGCTGAACCCGCTGGGGCAATTCTCAAACTGGTGGTCGGTAGCGCCCTGTGGATCAATGGAGTACACCATTCCGCAGGAGCGGCGCAATTTTGAGCGCTTCGCTCTCTACGTGCAGGACGGCGAAGGGAGATGGGACTGGGCTCACCTTACCATCCCTCTGACATGCCCCCACGATTGGTTTTTTGAACCGGACCCCAATGAGTGCGCTGCCTGGCCTCCCCTCATCTCGGCGGGCGCCCAGCAACGCTTTGAGCACGGTGTGATGCTGTGGGTGGGGGAGCAAGACCGTATCTACGTGCTCTACGATGGCGGTGGCGTGACGGCGTGGGAGGCCTTCACCGACGAGTGGGATGCGGGTGATCCGGAGAAATCGTGCGATGTGGGGGAGCCGCCGCCGGGGTATCATCAGCCCATCCGCGGGTTCGGGCTGATCTGGTGCCGGGAAGATGTCCGCGGGCGGCTGGGATGGGCCACCGCACCGGAGCAGGGTTACGATACCGCCGTCCAGCGGTCCTCGCAGGACACCTATATCCGCGCCCTGGAAGGCGGGACGTGGCGGCTGAGGCCGGCAGGGAGCGGATGGGAGTATCTGCCCGTCCCGCTTCTGCCCCCATAACTTCGTATAGTGCCCGACTGAGCAGCGCTGGACGGCTACTACCTCACCACACTGGTCTTTGGCGTGATAGGGGGACACAGAACGGGCGACGCCCAGCGTCGCCCGTTCCGTGTTTTTTTAAACCGAAGATCGCCAGAAGCAAAACGCCCCACCCGGTAGGGTGGGGCGTCCGGGGGTCCCGGGAAGTCATTCCACAACCTCCCTCTGGAGGTCAGGACAGGTGACCCGCGCAGGACTCGAACCTGCAGCCAAGGGATTAAGAGTCCCCTGCTCTACCTGTTGAGCTAGCGGGCCGGAGCGGTGGATATTTTACCACATTCTATCCCTTTGGCAAGTGGGCATGCTCCGTCCCTATTTGACATATCCCCCACAACCCGGTACAATTCGGGGCGGGAGGTGTGATGAACGCATCCGCTGATCTCCGCCAACTTCCCAGTGTGGACCGGATTCTGAACGCTCCGGCCATGCAGGCGCTGCTGCCCTTCTACGGGCACCGACTGGTCGTCACCGCGATCCGCAGGACGCTGGACCGGGTGCGGGAAGAGGTACGGGCCGGGAACGAGCCACCGATGCCGGAGGAAGTGGTCGCCCGCGCGACGGCGTACCTCCAGGAGCACCTGGCTCCCACCCTCCGGCCCGTCATCAACGCCACCGGAGTTATCATTCACACGAACCTGGGCCGGGCCCCCCTCTCTGCCGCTGCCCGCGCGGCGATGGATGCCGTCGCCCGGGGCTATTCTAATCTGGAATATGACCTCCCCACCGGGCGGCGGGGCCACCGTACCGTCCACGCCGAACGGCTCCTCTGCGAACTGACCGGCGCGGAGGCCGCCCTGGTGGTCAACAACAACGCCGGGGCGGTCCTGCTGGCCCTCACCGTCATAGCCCGGGGACGGGGCGTGCTCATCTCCCGGGGGCAACTGATAGAGATCGGCGGCGGCTTCCGCGTCCCAGAGGTGATGGCCCAATCCGGCGCGCGGCTGGTGGAGGTCGGCACCACCAACCGCACCCACCGCCGGGACTACGAACGGGCGCTGGCGGAGGAGCCGGATATTGCCCTTATTCTCTACGCTCACTCCTCCAATTTCCGCATCGTCGGCTTCACCGCCGAGGTGGGTCTGGCGGAACTGGTGGAACTGGGGCAGGCGCACGGGATTCCGGTGATGGCCGACCTGGGGAGCGGAGCGCTTCTGGATACGGCGGCCTTCGGCCTGGCCCACGAGCCGATGGCGCAGGAGAGCGTCGCCGCTGGTGCGGCGGTGGTCTGCTTCAGCGGGGATAAACTCCTGGGCGGGCCGCAGGCCGGCATCATCGTGGGCCGGGCGGAGTTTGTGGAGCCGATGAAGCGTCACCCCCTGGCCCGCGCCCTGCGGGCCGACAAACTCTGCCTGGCCGGCCTCCAGGCCACGCTCATGCATTATCTGCGGGACGAGGCGACCACCCAGATTCCGGTCTGGCGGATGATCGCCGCCCCCGTGGAGGAACTGGACCGACGGGCCCGCCGCTGGCGCCGGGCGCTGGCGCGGGCCGGTATCCGGGCGGAGGTGGTGGATGGGCGCTCCACTGTGGGCGGCGGCAGTCTCCCCGAAGAGACCCTTCCCACCCGCCTGCTGGCCCTGCCCCTCCCCGACCCGGACCGGGTCGCGGCAACCCTCCGCCGCCACGACCCGCCCGTGGTGGCGCGCATAGAAGAAGGCCGGCTGGTGCTGGACCCGCGCACCGTCCTGCCGGAGGAGGAGCGAGACCTGCTGCAGGCGCTGGTGGAGGTTGTGGGATGAAAGCGCCTCGCATCCATCCCTCCGTTTTCGTTGCCCCCAACGCCGTCGTTGTCGGCGACGTGACGGTGGAGGAAGAGGCCAGCATCTGGTTTGGATGCGTCCTGCGGGCGGAGGAGGCCCCCATCCATATCGGCCCCCGCTCCAACATCCAGGACCTGACCGTCATCCACACCGACGTGGACCGGCCCTGTCGGGTCGGGGCCGGGGTGACGGTGGGCCACCGGGTCGTCCTGCACGGGGCCGTTGTGCAGGACGGCGCTCTTATCGGCATCGGCGCGATTGTCCTGAACGGGGCGGTCGTGGGAGAGGAGGCCATTGTCGGGGCTGGCGCGGTGGTGCCGGAAGGCGCGGTCATCCCGCCCCGCACCCTGGCGCTGGGCATCCCGGCCAAAGTGGTACGGGAACTGCGGGAGGAGGAGATTCAGCGCCTGCGCCGCGACGTAATCCACTACGTGGAAAAGGCGCGGGCGTACCGGCACATGTGATGGGATTCGGAGGTTCACCATTCGCGTTCTCATCGTCCTGACCTACTACCGCCCCCACACCAGTGGGCTGACCATTTACGTTGAGCGTCTGGCAAAGGGACTGGCCCGACGAGGCCATGTGGTCACCGTGATGACCTCCCGCTACGACCGCTCCCTCCCGCTGACGGAGGAGCAGGAGGGGGTGCGCATCGTCCGCGTGCCGGTGGCCTTTCGCGTCAGCAAAGGGGTCATTATGCCCACCTTCGGCTTCATCGCCACGCGGCTGGTCCGGAGCCACGACGTGGTCAGCCTGCACCTGCCCCAGTTTGACGCCGCGGGGGTGGCGGCGCGCGCCCGCCTGATGGGGAAGCCGTCCACCCTCACCTACCATTGCGACCTGAAACTTCCCGCCGGTCCCTTCAACGGTTTCGTCAACCGGGTGGTGGACGTGATGAACTACCTGGCGGGTCTGCTGGCCGACCGGGTCGTCGCTTACACCGACGATTTCGCCGTCCATTCGCCGTTCCTCTCCCGTTTCGCCCACAAAACCGTGGTCATCCCACCGCCGGTGGAACTGCCCCCCGCCACCCCGGGGGAAGTGGAGGCGTTCGCCCGGCGGGTCGGGCTGGACGGGCGAAGTTCCACACGAATGATTGACAGAGGCTGTGGAACTTCAGCCTCTGTCAATCATTCGTGCGGTCCGGTCATCGGCATGGCCGCCCGGCTGGCCGCGGAGAAGGGGGTGGAGGTCCTGCTGGAGGCGCTCCCGCGCGTCCTGGAGGTCTATCCCAACGCGCGCGTCCTCTTCGCCGGGCAGTACCAGAACGTCCTGGGCGAGGAGGCGTACGCCCGACGGCTGGCCCCCCTTCTGGAAAAGTACCGGGACCGCTGGACGTTCCTGGGTGTCCTCTCCCCCAGGGAGATGGCGGCCTTCTACCCCAACCTGGACGTGATTGTGGTGCCCAGCCTGAACTCCACCGAGTCCTTCGGCCTGGTCCAGGTGGAGGCAATGCTCTGTGGTACGCCGTCCATCGCCAGCGACCTGCCCGGCGTCCGCCAGCCGGTCCTCCAGACCGGGATGGGCGAAATTGTGCCGGTGGGGGATGCCCGCGCGCTGGCGGAGGCCATCCTGCGGGTCGTGAGCCGACGGGAGCGGTATATCCGCTCTCGGGAAGAGATTGCCCGGCGCTGGAGCACCGAACAGACCGCCGCCGCCTACGAGGCGCTGTTTGAGCAGTTGCTGGCCGGCGGTCACTCCAGGGCTTAACCCCGCAAAAACTCACCGCAGAGACGCCGAGAACGCAGAGTTTTCGGGGTGGTTCAAAATAGGTTGACACTTTCACAACTTCCGGACTTGCCAAAATGGGTCAATTCGGGGATGATAGGAGCCATCCGATGATCAGAGGGGGTTGCAATGGCATACTACCGCGTCCCCGAATTCACTGCTGAGCGACGGGCCGAAGCCGCGCTTCAGTTGCTGCTCCCCCTCCCGGATCGCCGGTGGGGGC
>JBBIKR010000085.1:0-16012 GCA_037445395.1 Thermoflexales bacterium | reverse complement strand
GGGGACATAGGGGGTGAGGGGTGGAAGCCAATTCATTTGCGTGAAAACTTTGAAAGGCCCTGGACCCAACCTGTGCTGGCTTGCCAATCTGGCACTTTGTGGTATACTTACTCCCACAATTGAACATTGAACCACGGTGAGGTGCCCGCGCCGAAAGGCAGGGCTGAAAAGGGGAAGTCCGGTGGTCTGCCCGAGTGCCCCCTCGGGCAGAGAGGCCGGCGCTGTCCCGCAACTGTAATCCCGTTCCCGGATGCACCAGAGGCCGGGGCCAGTGAAGGCCGCATCCGGGGCAGGAGAGCCAGGTCGCCTGCCTCACCGTCGTTCCAGGAACCTGCGAGGACAGGGGAATGGAACTGCGGTTCGGCTGCACGGAACCCAGTCCCATCCCCCTTGTCGCACCGACAAGGGGGCTTTGATTTCCCCCCACCGCCTCGGAGGGGGGATTTTTTGTCTCTCGCAGGTGACCTTCTCCCGTCGTCGCCGTTCCGGCAAGGAGCCGCGCCGGAGGCAAACCCGAAATCTCATCATAAGGAGGTCACCCATGAAAAGACTGACGTATCTCCTGACTCTGTCGCTGGTAGCGCTGGCGGTGGTCGGACTGACGGCCTGTGGCCCGCAGCCGACTCCCGTCCCTCCAACGCCCACATCCCCGCCGCCGACGGCCACTCCGACGGCGGTGCCCCCCACGCCGACCCCCACGCCGACTCCCACACCGTCCCCCTATCCGATGACCGTCACCGATATGGCCGGGCGGGAGGTAACCGTCCCTGCAGAGCCCCAGCGCATCATCTCCCTGGCCCCCCACATCACCGAAATCCTCTACGCGCTGGGGCTGGGAGAGCGCGTGGTCGGCGTCACCGAGTTCTGCAACTACCCGCCGGAGGCGGCAGAGAAGCCCAAGGTCGGTGGCTTCTCCGACGTCAGCATAGAGAAAGTGGTGGAGCAGAACCCGGACCTGATTCTGGTGGCCAGTATCCATATGGCCCAGGTACTGCCGGAACTGGAGAAACTGGGGCTCCCCGTCCTGGTGATGGATGCCCATGACCTGCCGGGCGTTCTGGACCAGATTCGGCTGATCGGAAAGATTACCGGTCAGGCCGAGACTGCAGAGGCGCTGACCGCGCAGATGCAGGCCCGCGCCGACGCGGTGGCCCAGGCGGTCGCCGGGCGGCCCAAGCCGCGGGTCTACTGGGAACTGGATCCCAACTTCTGGACGGCTGGTCCGGGTTCTTTCGTCCAGGACCTGATTGAGCGGGCTGGGGGGGAGAACATCGCCGCCGACGCCGAGGGGGCCTGGGTGCAACTCTCCGCCGAGACCATCATCGCCAGAGACCCTGAGGTCATCTTCCTGGCCGACCATCCCTACGGGGAGACAAAGGAGTCGGTGGCGGCCCGCGCGGGTTGGGAGAAAATCTCCGCCGTCGTCAACGGGCGCATCGTGGAACTGACACAGGAACAGGGGGATATGGTCAGCCGTCCCGGCCCGCGGGTGGTGGACGCGCTGGAGTTGATCGCGAAAGCCCTGCACCCCGATGCATTCCAGCCATAGTTCCCGTAACAGTGACCGTCGCCCGAAGGGCGACGGTCACCCTTATCCGACGCGCCGCCGGGCCGTCTTTCTGTTCGGCGCCCTGGGGCTTCTGGTCGTCGTGGGGATGCTGGGGATGGCGTGGGGGGCGGTGTCGGTGCCGCCGCTTGCCGTCGTCCGCATCGTCGGGGAGCACCTGAAGGGAGCGGATGGGGGCGGGGACTGGCCCGCGGCCTGGGAGACCATTCTCTTTCAGATTCGCCTGCCACGGGTCATCCTGGGGGGCCTGGTGGGGCTGACCCTGGCGGTCGCCGGGGCCGTCTACCAGGCCCTCTTTCGCAACCCGCTGGCGGAGCCGTACCTGATCGGCGTCTCGTCCGGGGCGTCCTTTGGGGCCACGCTGGCCATCGTCCTGGTCTGGCGGTTCGGCTGGGGCGGGTGGAACGGAGTCTCGCTGGCGGCGTTCGTGGGAGCGCTCCTGGCGACGGCCGCCATCTATGGGCTGGCCCGCGTTGGCGGGCGGACGCCCGTCACCACCCTGATTCTGGCCGGGGTGGCGCTCAACGCCATCCTCTCGGCCGCTACCGTCTTCCTGATGTATATGATGCGGGACGCCTTTCAGGCCATGCACGTCCTGGGCTGGCTGATGGGGAGTCTGGCCCTGGCCGACTGGGAGAAAGTACGGGTCGTTCTCCCTTATGTGCTGGCAGGGCTGGCGATCATCGGCTGGTACGCCCATACGCTGAACGTGCTGCAACTGGACGAGGAACAGGCCCAGTCGCTGGGGGTGGCGGTGGAGCGGACGAAGGGAGTGCTTATCGTCGCGGTGACCCTGTGCACCGCCGCGGCCGTGTCGGTGAGTGGGACCGTGGGCTTTGTGGGGCTCATCGTCCCCCACATCGTCCGGCTCATCTGGGGCCCTGACCATCGGTTTCTCCTGCCGATGAGCGGGATGGTCGGATCGGCAGCGCTGATTCTGGCCGACAGCGTCGCCCGAACCCTGTTTGCCCCGCGGGAACTCCCTCTGGGGGTGGTGACGGCCGTAGTGGGCGCTCCGTTCTTCCTCTACATGTTGCGGAAGCAGAAGCGAGAGGTATTTTGACGTGTTCCGTGTTCGGTGCAATTGGGGGTGAACGATGGCTCCGCTGGAAGTGGAAAATCTGACCTTTGCCTATAACGGGCGTCCCGTTTTGCTGGGGGTCTCGCTCCGGTTGATGCCGGGGGAGGTTCTGGCGCTGGTCGGGCCCAACGGGGCCGGGAAGTCCACGCTCATCCGGCTGGCGGCCGGCCTGCTCCATCCGGCAGAGGGGACAATTCGCCTTTTCGGCCGGGCCCCCTGCGACTGGCCGCCGCGCGAACTGGCCCGCCGGGTCGCGCTGGTGCCGCAGGGCGCGTACATCCCGCCGACTTTCACCGTCTGGGAGAGTGTCCTGCTGGGGCGGACGCCGTATCTGGGCTTCCTGGGGGTGCCCCGAGAGCGAGACCGTCAGGCGGCCCGCCGGGCGCTGGAGCAGGTGGGCGCCGCCGACCTGGCCGACCGGTTCGTGGGGCAACTCTCCGGCGGGGAGCGGCAGCGGGTGTTGCTGGCCCGGGCCCTGGCCCAGGAGCCCCGCTGTCTCCTGCTGGACGAGCCCACAACCTATCTGGACATTCATCATCAGGTGACGATCCTCTCGCTGATCCGGCGGATGGCTTCCGGGGAGGGGATCGCCGTTCTGGTCGTCCTGCACGACCTGAATCTGGCGGCGACGTTTGCCGACCGGCTGGCCCTGCTGGCGGATGGCCGCCTGCTGGCGGTGGGGGACCCGGAGGAGGTGTTGCGGCGAGAGCGGCTGACCGCCGTCTACGGGGACGCCGTCGTCGTTTTCCCCCGCCCGGATGACGGCGGCCGTCCGGTCGTCCTGCCCCGATGGGTGGAGCCTGCGGCGCATGCCCGACATCCATCTTCTGGAAACGGAGGAACCGTAATCTGACAGGCCAGAATACCCCCTCTCCCGTTCCGGATACCCTTCTGACTGACCTGCGCTCCCGCCTGGCGAAGGCGGTCGCCCGGAGTCCGGCCGGGGTGCTCTTTTTCTCCGGTGGGCTGGATACGTCCATCCTGGCCCTGCTCTCCCCGTCCGTCCCGGCGCTCCATGTCTGCCTGGACGACGGCGGGCCGGATTTTCCGTTTGCCCGAACGGTCGCCCGCTCTCTGGGGCTGGACCTCGTCGTCCGGCGGGTCAGCGAGGAGGAGGCGCTGGCGGCCATCCCGGAGGTCATCCGCATCCGGCGGAGTTTTGACCCCGCGCTCCCCAACGACCTGGCCCTCTATTTCGCCTTCGCTGAGGCCGACCGGCTGGGTTACCGGAGTGTGATGACCGGCGACGGCGCCGACGAACTCTTCGCCGGTTATTCGTACATGTTTGACCTGGACCTGGAACGGTACATCTCCTGGCTGGTCGGGCGGATGAGTTTTTCGGCGGACGAGTTGGGAGCGGCCTTCGGAATCCGGGTTTACCAGCCGTACCTGGACCGGGAGGTGATGACCCTTGCCCTCGCGGTCCCTCCAGACCTGAAAGTCCGGGAGCAGAACGGTCGGCGCTACGGGAAATGGATACTCCGACGGGCATTTGAGGGGCTTCTTCCTTCCAGTGTCTGCTGGCAGGGGAAACGGCCGGTGGAGGTCGGATCGGGCTTCTCCCGACTGCGGAAGATGGTGGCCCAGCAGGTGGACCGAGCGGATTGGGACGTACCGGTGCACTTTTTGAGTTCCGACCATCCGTACTATTACCGGATATACCGGCAGGTGGTGGGGGAGATTCCGCCACCTGGGCCGGGGGAAGAGGCGTGCCCGGGTTGTGGGGCGGGGATGGCATCATCTGCCCATCACTGTCGGGTTTGTGGTCGCACAAAACCCCTCGCGGAGAGTATCCGATGAAACTCTTTGTCTCCTGGAGCGGCGGTAAGGACAGCGCGCTGGCCGCGTATCGGGCCCGTCAGCAGGGCCATCAGATTGCGTACCTCCTGAACTGCGTCGCTGAGGACGGCAGCCGTACCCGTTCCCATGGTCTCCCGCCGGAGGTCATTGCTCTGCAGGCAGAGGCCATGGGGGTTCCCCTCATTCAGGTTCAGACGTCGTGGGAGGAGTACGAGGCCCATTTCAAGGACGCGATGCAGATGCTGGCGCAGGTGGGGGTGACCGGGGGCATCTTCGGCGATATGGCGATAGACGAGCACCGGGAGTGGGTGGAACGGGTCTGTGCCGAGGTCGGGCTTCAGCCTCTGCTCCCCCTCTGGGGCGACGACCCCGAAGCATTGCTGGAGGAGTTCTGGTCTGCAGGCTTCCGGGCGTTGGTTGTCGCCTCCCGGCTGGGACCGGAATTCCTGGGCCGGTGGCTGGACCGGGCGCTGGTGGCGGAGATGGTCGCCCGGGGTGCGCACCCATGCGGTGAGGCCGGGGAATACCATACCCTCGTGACCGACGGGCCGCTCTTTCGGCGCCCCCTTTCCCTTCCCCTGACGGTTTCCTGGCCGGACAGCGCCGTATCCGAACGGAGCGGGGTCTGGTTCCTGGACATCGCCACAGTCCTGGAGGGACCAGTTGGGTGAAACATCCCGGATACTGGCCCTGGCGGTGTTGCTGGGCGCGGTCGCTCTGGACCTGGTTCTGGGAGAACTCCCCAACGCCGTCCATCCGGTTGTCCTGATGGGGCACTTTTTACGCCTGGGCTGGCGCCTGCGCCCCCTCCACGGCCCCCGACGACAATTCCTCTTCGGAACCGCCTGGGTTCTCCTGGGGCTGACGCTGTTCTCCCTCCCCTGGATTCTCCTGGTCCGTGCCGCGCCTTCGTACTGGTGGGTATGGGGCATTCCGATGCTGAAGGTCACCTTCGCCATCCGGGCCCTTCTGCGGGCCGGAGGGGAGGTTCTGGAGGCCCTGGAGCGGGACGACCTGGATGAGGCCCGTCGCGTTGTGCGCTGGCATCTGGTCGGCCGGGAGACGGCCGGCCTGCCTGCTCCGCTGGTCGTCTCGGCGACGGTGGAGTCGCTGGCCGAGAACATTACCGACGGCCTGACGGGTCCCCTTTTCTGGTTCGCCCTGCTGGGGCTTCCCGGCGCCTGGGCCTATCGGTTTGCCAACACGGCTGACTCCATGTGGGGTCATCCCGACCCGGAACGGCGGTATGTCGGGCGATTTGCCGCCCGGCTGGACGATGTACTGAACTGGATTCCGGCCCGACTGACCGCGCTGCTCATCGTGGCAGCGGCGAGGCTGGTCGGTGAAGACCCCCGGGGGGCCTGGCGGACGATGTGGAGGCAGCACCGCCGGACGCTCAGCCCCAACGCCGGGTGGACGATGAGCGCGATGGCCGGCGCGCTGGGGGTGACGCTGGAGAAGGTTGGGCAGTACCGGCTGGAAGGCGGCGACGGCCCGCTGATTCCCCAAACCATCCACCGCGCATTGCGGGTGGTCCGCTGCACGATGGCGCTGGTGATCGGGGTGATTCTGGCCATGGTGGGGGTGTGCTATGTTGCCTAAACCATCTCTACGGAATCTGGCGGCCGATCATCACGGTGGGTTAAACTATGCCCGGCTGCGTGTGGAAGGGATCAGCCCGGACGAGGTGCTGGATTTCAGCGTCAACACCAACCCGTTCGGGGCTCATCCGGCCGTGGAGGAGGCTCTCCGGCGGGTGGCCCTTCAGCGCTATCCGGATCCGGAGGCAGGAGAGTTACGGGAGCGCCTGGCGGAATTGAACCAGGTCTCCCCCGAACAGGTGCTGGTGACGAACGGGACGGCCCAGGCCATCTGGCTTCTGGCTCTGGCTTACCTGGAGACGGGCGATTCGGTCCTCATCGTCAGTCCGACTTTTGGCGAATATCGGGTGGCCAGCCGGTTGATGGGTGCCCGTGTTCATCTGTTCTTTGGTCGGGAGGAGGACGGTTTCCGGCCCGACGTGGACGCGCTGGTCAAATGGATTGGGACGAACCGCCCCCGTCTGGTCTGGCTCTGCAATCCGAACAATCCCACTGGCGTCTATCTGGGGCAGGAGGAGGTTCAGCCTCTCCTTTCTGCCTGCGAGCAGGTCGGTGGGATGCTGGTTCTGGACGAAGCGTATGTGAACTTCACGGCCCGACCGTGGGATTCGGTGCCCATGCTGGCCGGGGGGCACCTGGTGCTTCTGCGGTCTATGACCAAAGACTATGCGCTGGCCGGCCTGCGGCTGGGATACCTGCTATCCACCACAGAGACCGTCGGCGCGCTGCGGCGGGCCCAGCCGCCGTGGAGCGTCAATGCGGCGGCACAGGAGGCGGGCCTGGCGGCGCTGGACGCGCTGGATGACTACCGGGACGCCTGGCGTCGCCTTCGTACCCTGACCGACGGGCTGTATGCCGCCCTGCTGGCGCGAGGATTCCACGTCCTTCCCACGGCGACCAACTTCCTGCTCGTCCGAACCGGAGATGGTGATCGGACGCGGGAGCAACTGTGGCGGTATCGCATCCTGGTGCGCAGTTGCCGCTCGTTTGGCCTTCCGGCTTATATTCGGATCGGCACGCGGCTGGAGGCCGAGAACGCGCGCCTGCTCCAGTGCCTTGAGGAGATTCGCCACTGAGCATCCTGCATCCTGCATCTTGCATCCTGCATCTTTCCCAAGGAGGACACCCATGCCATCCACTTTACTGGAACAGACCGTTGCTCGCATCGGGCCTCTCTCCGAGGAGGCGATGGCCGCCGCGCGGGCCCGGCAGGACCAGTTGACCAAGCCTCAGGGAAGCCTGGGGCGGCTGGAGGAACTCTCCATTCAGGTGGCAGGGATCACTGGTAACCCCCGTCCGGTCATCCGGAACAAAGCGGTCATCGTGGTGGCGGGGGACCACGGCGTCGCGGCCGAAGGGGTCAGCGCGTACCCACAGGAAGTGACCGCTCAGATGGTGTACAACTTCCTGCGCGGCGGGGCAGGGATCAACGTTCTGGCCCGGCACGTGGGGGCGCGCGTGACCGTCGTGGACGCCGGGGTCGCGGTGGACCTGGAACCGCATCCGGCGCTGAAAATCCGCAAGATCGGCTACGGGACGGCCAACATCGCCCGCGGGCCGGCAATGAGCCGGGAGCAGGCGATCCGGGCCCTGGAGTCGGGGATCGGGCTGGTGGAAGAAGAACTGGCCCAGGGGCTGGACATCGTCGCGCCGGGGGATATGGGGATTGCCAACACGACCCCGGCGGCGGCCATTGCGGCGGCCGTGACCGGGTTGCCACCGGCAACCGTCGGCGGCCGGGGGACGGGGGTGGACGATGCCAGGCTGGCCCGCAAGATTGCCGTTGTGGAGCGGGCGCTGCGGGTCAACGAGCCCGATCCGGAGGACGGGCTGGACCTGCTGGCGAAGGTCGGCGGGTTTGAGATCGGGACGATCGCCGGGATCATCCTGGGCGCTGCGGCTCACCGCGTCCCGGTGGTGGTGGACGGCTTTATCTCCACGGCCGGAGCCCTCATCGCGGCGGCCATCGCGCCGGGGGTGGTCCCGTACTGCATCGCGGCCCACAACTCTGCTGAGCCGGGCCACAAGGCAATGCTCCAGCACCTGGGGCTGCGCCCGCTTCTGGACCTGGGCATGCGCCTGGGTGAGGGAACCGGCGCAGCGCTGGCTATGGGACTGGTGGAGGCGGCCTGCAAAATCCTCAACGAGATGGCCACATTCGCCGAAGCGGGAGTTTCCGAACGGACGGGGTAGGGGCACTGTCCAGGTGGTACGCAAATGCGATTTGCGATCCATCTTCTGGACGCTCTGCATTTTCTGACCCGTCTGCCGTTGCCCCGTCGGGAGACGACGCTGGAAGGGGTGGGGCAGGCGGCCTGGGCGTTTCCCGTGGTGGGAATGCTGATCGGCCTCCTGCTGACCGGTGCGGCGTGGCTTCTGGGCCTGGTCCTCCCGCCGCTCCCGCTGGCGGCGCTGGTGCTGGCCTGCTGGGTGGCCGTGACTGGGGCGCTGCACCTGGACGGATGGGTGGATTGCTGCGACGCGCTCTTCGCGGCCCGGCCGCCGGAGGACCGGCTGGAGATTCTGCGGGACGTCCACGTTGGGGCCTTCGGGGTGGTCGGCGGGGTGGTGCTTCTGCTGGTCAAGTTCGTGGCGCTGGCGTCACTTCCCGCCGGGTGGCCCGCGCTCTTTCTGTCCCCGACGCTGGGACGGTGGGCAATGGTCTACGCCATCGTCCGCTACCCCTATGCCCGCCCGCAGGGCCTGGGGACCGTGCTCAAGGAGCGGACGGGCCTGCGGGGATTGCTGGTCGCCACGGCCGTCGCGCTGGTGGCGGTTGCGGTGGGCCGCGTATGGGCGGGGCTGATGGCCTTCGCCGTCGCCTGGGGGCTGACGGTGCTCTTTTCCCGTTGGGTGCTGGGCCGTCTCCCCGGCCTCACCGGCGATGTCTACGGCGCTCTGTGCGAACTGGTGGAGACCGCTGTCCTGCTGGTCTGGGCGGGAGCGGGCGGGTAACGAGGTGAGGAATGGTGATTCTGATTCTGGGTGGTGCCCGAAGCGGGAAGAGCAACCACGCGCAGCGGCTGGCGGAGGAGATGGGGCGGCCGGTTCTGTACGTGGCGACCGCCACGGCGGGGGATGAGGAGATGGCGGAGCGGATCGCCCGTCATCGGGCGGCGCGCCCGGCCCACTGGCGCACCGTGGAAGCCCCCGTGGGGGTTGGCCGGGCGCTGGCGGGGGTTCTGGGGGACGGCGAGGTCGTCCTGCTGGATTGCCTGACCCTGCTGGTTGCCAACCTGCTGATGGAGTTGGGGGAGTCGGCGGACGCGGACGTGCTGGAGGGCCGGGTGACGGCCGAACTGGAGGAGTTGCTGGCCGTCTGCGCGGCCCACAAGGCGACGCTGATTGTGGTTTCCAACGAGGTGGGGATGGGACTGGTGCCACCGTATCCGATGGGGCGGGTCTACCGGGATGTGCTGGGGCGGGCCAACCAGTGGCTGGCGGCGCGGGCGGAGCAGGTGATTTTTATGGTGGCGGGACTGCCGATGGTGGTGAAATCGGGAGGAGGATGACGTCTGCCTCCGGAGAGCCGAGGACCCTCCACCGCTCCATCGTATCCAGCCAGTAGGCACCGGTGCGCAACCAGAGTTCGGTCCCGACTGGGGGCTGGGGGAACCGGTGGCGCTGGACGATGATGTCCCCCGGTTGCCAGACCACCGGGGAGACGCCCAGGCCGTCGTCCTGCCCGATCAGTTCCCCGCTCCCGTTCAGCAGATGCCCCATGATGGAGAGCGAACGCGTGATCGGCCCCTCGGTGACCTGCCACCAGGTCTCCACATCCAGTGTATCGCCGTCCGGATACGCCTGCACGCCGAGGAATGTGAGCGGGCCGTTCAGGGGTAGCGGTGTGGCTTCGGGTAGAGCAGGTCTGGTCTCCAGCCGGTAGAGGTGGTAGAGAGGACGGCCGTCGGCCCGGCGGGCGGCCACGTCCAGAACGGCGCCGGGTGGAATCTCCGCTTGCGGCGGCAAGACGAACATGCCGGGCGGCCCGGCGGCCGGAAACATCCAGGCCTGGGAGCATGCGACGGGAATGACCCGCAGGTCGGAATGGCCCAGGCCGGTCAACAGAGCATCGGGGGAAAGCACAGGCTCGCCGTCGGTGCAGAGGACGGCCCAGCGGGGGGCAGGGCGGGGCTCCACCCGATACAGGAAGAGAGCGTATCCCAGCCGGGCAATCGGCTCCCGGCTCCGGAACCAGGCATAGGTGTTGACGTCGGGAGTGTAGACGCCCTGCAGGACCGTCGCGCCGATGGCGTAGATGCCGGGGGCCGGCTCCAGCGGGGTAAAGGGGACGGCGCGCGGGTCCGGCGGCAGCCAGTCGGCCGAAACACTATAGACCTCCGGGCGCGCCGGGCTGTAATGGGCGTAGAAAACCCCCTCCACGCCGTTTCTCCGCATCCATTCTCGCAGGTCCCACAGGTTCTGCCCCCAGTCCAGGTTGGAATCCACCAGATACCGGTATCCCCCGTCCGGCCCACCGGCCAGTTCATTGAAGAAGGCCAGGTAATGAGGCGCAATGTGCAGGGTGCCCAGCGCCAGCCAGGCCAGGAAGAGGTAATGCGTGAAACGTGAGTAAGTGAAACGTGAATAAGTGAAACGTGAAGCGTGTCGGAATGTAGCACGGGCTTTAGCCTGTGTAGTGAATAAGACGCCGAGGCGACCTGCAAGAATGAAGAGAAACGGGAGCACGGGCAGGAGATGGCGATAACCGATGTTGACGCTGCTGAGGGGAGTGGAGGCAAGATACACCAGTGGGAAAACTGCAAGGGGTGCCCAACGGCGCAGGGCCTGGGGAGTCAGGGCAGGTCTGCCGATGAGGGCCGCCAGGGCCAGCAGGCAGGTGGGCAGGGGAGTCTTCAGGGCAAAGGCGACGGGGAAGTAGTACCACCAGCCGTGGTCGCGGTTCTGACCCATCAGGAAGGCGGGATGGCCCAGGCGGTAGTGTTCCTGGAGGGAGCGGTAAATCTCCAGATGGGTAGCCGCAGGTAGAGGGATAGGAGAGCCGGCGACGGGACGGACTTCAAACCGGTAGTTCGCCCAGAGGGTCAGCGCGGCCAGGAGGAGCCCGATCAGGATGGCCGTGATTCGGTGGCGGAGGCGGACAGGGGCCAGCAGGGCCAGGAGCAGGAGGGCCGGGATCAGGGAGACGGCGGAAACTTTGGAGGCCAGGGCCAGCCCCAGGAGGATACCCACGCCGACCGCGCCGGTCCGGCGGGGGCAACGGAGTGCTCGGGCGGTGAGAAAGAGCGCCGCGGTTCCCCAGAGGGTCACCGCCATATCGGTGGTCACCAGGGAGCCGAGGGCGATGATGTTGGGGTCCAGGGCCAGCAGGAGGAGAGCCAGCAGACCGCCGCGCTTTCCCCAGAGGTCGGTGGCCCAGCGGCAGACGACGGCGCCCAGCAGGAGGGTCATCCCGATGATGGGGAGACGGGTCGCCAGGGCCAGCCGCGCCGGATGGGGGTACTGCCAAACCACCGCGTCGGTGACGGCGGAGAGGCTGGCGATTTCCCACCCGTCTATCCGGCGAGGGTCGGGGAGGTCGGGCTGGAGGAGGAGGGGCAAGGTCGCCAGGAAATTGGCCAGCGGTGGGTGGATGTGGATCGGCTGAAGCCGCAGGTCGCCGGTGCGCAGGTAGGTGTATCCGGCGGCAATATGCGGCCCCTCGTCAAAGGTGAGAGAAGCGGAACGGGCGTGCGCGACCGCCTGGGCGAAAAGAAGGAGCAGGCAGAGGGTGGCGGGTAGGAAGTTCACCCCGACCGATTTGACAAATTCCCTGCTTCCGGTACACTTGACAACCGTTAGATTTCTTCCCATACCATTCAGGAGGTGCTCTATGCGTCGCTGGGTTCTCGCGATGGGGCCAGTCATTCTGGCCTCTGTACTGGCATTGCTTCTGGTGGCCGGCTCGTCACAGGCCGAAAACGTCTCACCCCCGGACCCCTCGGGTGTCATCGCGGCCGATTCGCCTTCCCTCCACAACCCCGGATTTGATAACCACGACTGGTATGAGTTTCACAAGCGCTACCAGGGTTCTTACCCCACCAGTGCCTGGCTTCCGGATGATGACAACAATGTCGGCGATAACATCCCCGACAGTATCCGGCAGGACTGGCGGCTGTGGTTTCTGGACGGGACGGATATCGTGGAACCCGATCCGGAGGGGACATATGTGTTGAACGTTGAAGCCGTGCAGATGCGGACATACGGTGAAGGGAAATTCCTGGCCGGTATTTACCAGCCCATCTACAACACGACCCCCTGTCTGGTCTACGGCTTCCAGATATACGCCCAGTCCCGACCGGAGGGGAGCGGGGACACGTTGACTGCCCTTCAGGTCGGGATTGACCGGGTCGGCTGGCATCCGGATTCAAAGAACGACCCGGCCGTCCACGGTTCCTTCCCCACCACGACGGTATGGGGCCCATCCCATCTGTATCAGTGGTCCTATGGGCCGCTGACGGTGACAGCGGAGGCCTGGAACACCAAAATCACAGTGTTCACCTACGCCGACGCCAGCGGTGGCCGCTCCCACCGCATCCTCTGGGACAGTGCGTCTTTCTGGGATGCCACGCCGCCGATGATCCACGACCCGGACAACCTGCCCGCCCCATCGGGCATCAGCAGTCTCAATGTGATCACGGCCGGGACGACGGTCACGGTGACCTGGACGACGTCCGGCGCGGCGCTGGGGCAGGTGTATTACCGCCTGGTGTCGGTTCCCGCCGGGCCGCCCCCGCCGGATTATCCTTATAAAGTCTACCTCCCCCTCGTGATGCAGCAGACCGGCTGGCGGTACACCGCGCTGAACAAGACGCCGACCACCAACCATCAGGCCGTCCTGACCAATCTGGCACCGGGTGGAACGTACGAGTTCATCGTCGTCTCCCGCGGTCTCTCCGGTGGGCAGTGCGTCACCTGGCGGTCGAACATCGGTCAGTTCACCCTGGCGCCGTAGCGGTCGGTCATCGCGAAACCCCGACGGCCGGCAGAGGGACCTGGTCCCCTGCCGGCTGTTCGTTGATCGTTACCGGCCAGCGCTCCATCGTATCCAGCCAGTAGACGCCGGTGAAGGGCTGGTACTGGCCGGAGGGTGCATCGGCCGGGAGGGGAAGGCGGTGGCGCTGGACGATGATGTCGCCGGGGCGCCACTGGTCCACGGGCACTCCCAGACCGTCGCCGACGATGACGGGATTCCCCCCCGGAACGACCAGGTGCATCATAATGGAAAGGGGCCGGGCAGGCACTTCCTCTACCCGCCACCAGGTCTCTATCTCCAGCGAATCCCCAGAACGTGCCGCCGTCTTGTTCAGGTTATATCCCAGAAAGGTCAGTGCGCCAATGCGGGCGGACATTTCGTAGGTGGGCCTGGGGACGGCCGGATGGGCCGGTTGTTCGTAGATGACGAAGGGAGGGAGTTCTCCTGGGTTTCGTTGTTCGTAACTCAATCGGGCGGCATTCAGGTGGCGCGTGATGAACGGGTCGCGGCTCCGGGCAGTAGTGCGGAACAGCGCGTACCAGCCCGCGTCCCGGCCCCCGGTCGGATAGAGCCAGGCTGAGGTACAGTCAAAATAGGCCATCCGCAGGTCATCCCGACCGAAGCCTTCGGCGGCGGCCTCGGGTGTCAGCGGCGCAACGGGCACGGTGCACTGGGCCAACCAAGTGGGAGGCTGGCTCCGGGGCATCACCCGGTAGACAAAGAGCGCGACTCCCGGTCGGGCAACGGGTTCCCGGTGGCGGAACCAGTCGTAGTTAGAAGGGTCGCCAACCATGACTCCCTGCAGCATGGTGGCGCTGATAACGTAGAGCCCCGGTGCAGGGTCAAATCGGGCGGATAATCTTATGGATGTATAAGAGGTAGGGGAGGATGAGGATGTGGGACGATAAGGATGAAAACTAACCCCGTACAAAGCAGGGTCTGCATAGGTATAGAAACTGATATAAGGAGTTTCCTTAATGTTATGCTTCTGTAGCCACTCGCGCAGTGCCTTAAAAGACTGTCCCCAATCCAAATTGGAATCCACCAGGTAGCGGTGTCCCCCACGCGGCCCGCCAGCCAGTTCGTTGAAGAAGGTCAGGTGGTGCGGGAAGAGGCACAGGGTGCCAATGGCGAGCCAGGACAGGAGGGTGTAAGGCGTAAAGCGTAATGCGTGGTGCGTAAAGCGTGATGCGTGATGCATGATGCGTAAGGTGGTCACGCAGCCGGTGAGGACAAAGAGGAACGGCAGGGCGGGAAGTAGATAGCGATAGCCGATGGCGATGGTGCTGAAGAGGGTAGGGACGGCATAGAGGAGAGGATACAGCCAGAGGCTTCGCTGCCGCCATGCCTGTTGCGGGGAGCGGATCAGAGTCGTCAGCGCGACGCCGAACAGGATAAGCGATGGAAGGGGGGTCTTCAGGAGAAAAGCGACGGGGTAGTAGTACCACCATCCGTGCTGGCCGACCTGGCCCATCAGAAAGGCAGCGTGGCCCTCTATGGCATGCTTCCGCAGCATCTGCCACAGTAACAGGTGAGTGGCGAAGGGGTAGGGTTGGAGTTCAAAGCCGTAGAGGGCCCAGAGGGTCAGGGTAGCGACGGCCAGCAACAGGGTCATCCGGCCGGCCCAGCGGAGCCATACGCTGAGTGTTTTCTGGCGGCGGAACTCTTCCAGGGCCCAGGTGAGGGCCAGCAGACCCACGATCCCCGCCGGGAAGAAGCCGGAGGTCTTGGAGGCGAGGGCCAGTCCGAGGGCGAGGCCGCTGAGGAGACCCCATTTCCACCGGTGGGTTGCGGCCCATCGGGTTGCGGCGTAGACGCCGATAAAGCCCCAGACGGTCAGAAGCACATCGGTGGTTGCCAGCCCGGAATGGGCCAGGAGATTGGGGTCAAAGGCGAAGAGGAAAAGGGCGAGCCATCCCCCGCGGCGGCCAAACTGTTCCCGCGCCCAGCGGTAGACGAAAGCGGCGCCGATAAGGGCGACCAGGGTAATGGGGAAGCGGGCGACGAACGTTGCCGCTTCCAGAGCAGGCCCTGGCCCGTACCAGTGCAGGAAAGCGGAGACGAAAAGGGAATGGTTCCCATCCGTCCAGCCATCCAGTTTCTCCACGACGGGGCCAGGCTGGAGGAGCAGACCGATACCGGCGAGGGCGTCCGGCAGGGGCGGCTGGGCGACCGCCCAGGCAAAACGGAAATCCCCGCGCGTCCAGTAAACGTAGCCCTGGGCCATATGGACCGGTTCATCGGCAGTCAGGGAGAGATGCGGGCCGGCCAGGACCACCTGGGCGAAGAAGGCCCAGAGGAGGAAGTATGGAAGAGCCAGTCCGGCCCGGCGGAGAATTCGTATTTTCGTTGGTGTGCATGTTGGGTTGGGTGGTACTGTGTCCTGCATTCTTCTTGTCTTCGGCGAGGAATGAGTCTCAGGGAGCAAGAGGTTCCGGTTCCACGAGCACCAGAAAGGCATCGGCGTCTGGAGCGTGGGCAATGCGCCACCGTTCCATCGTATCCAGCCAGTAGGCACCGGTGCGCAGCCAGAGTTCAGTCCCGGCCGGGGGCCGGGCGAACCGGTGGCGCTGGACGATGATGTCTCCGGGCTGCCAGACCACCGGGGAGACGCCCAGGCCGTCGTCCTGCCCGATCATTTCCCCGCTCCCGCTCAGCAGATGGCCCATAATGGACAGCGGGCGGGTGATCGGTCCCTCAGTGACCTGCCACCAGGTCTCCACGTCCAGGTGGTCGTCTATAATATACGACCGAACCCCCAGAAAGGCCAGCGGGCCGTCCAGCGCGACCGGCGCAGTCAGCCCTTCCGGTACGGCCAGAGGAGGAGAGAGTACCGTCCCGGCCGACCATTCGTAGATGCGAAACGGCGGGTTGCTCCCCTGCTGCTTCTGCTCGTAGGATAGGCGGGCCAGAGCGGTGTGGGAGCGGACCATTGGCGTCTCCAGCGCCGTCGCCCGATAGAAAACGTACCATCCCGCCGAGGCTCC
>JBBIKR010000084.1:0-16046 GCA_037445395.1 Thermoflexales bacterium | reverse complement strand
CTGCGGCCGTACGGGCTGGTCATCGTCCCCTCGGGATGGGAAGGGGACGAGCAGGCCCTGGTCCTGCGCGCCGTGCGGCGGATGGCCCAGGCCCTGGGCGGCGCGGAGGGGATGCGCCGGGCGCTGGGCGCCGTCCGGCTGGAGAAACGGGAGCACGGTGGCGGGGGGTTGTACGCGTTCTGGCCCCGCCCTCCCTGGATGCGCATCGTCATCGGAAGACCGACGCTCCACCAGCAACCGGAATGGCTGGGGGAGGTCGCGATGGTGCACGAACTGGCCCACGCCTGGGACGCCCGGACGGCTGGTATCCTGTTCCGCATGCTGGGCCGGCCGGGCCGGGTGGTCCGGGAGATGATGCAGTTTGTGGGCGAGGAGCCCGGGCCGACGTGGTACGGGAGCGGGCTATTGGGCCTGCGGCGAACGTTCCGCGCGGCCAGCGAAGAGTGGGCCGAGACGGTGGCCGCGTATCTGTACCCGGAGTACGTCGCTCATCTCTCCTCCCGCCCGGAGGAACAGGGGTGGCCTCTCCGGGTCGGGCTGAGCCAGCATGTCCGCCCCGGTCTGGGACCCCGGCACCAGGCCTACGTGGAAGCGCGGTTTCGGGAAATCCGTGAACGTGCCGGGCACCTCACCCTTCCCCCTGCCCCCTCCCCTCTCCTGGCCGTCGGCCAGGAGAGGGGAGGGGGAGTAATGGGGGTTGGGGGCGGCGGCGAAGCCGCCGCCCCCAACCCCCTTTCCCCTGTTTCGGGGGAGAAGAGGGGAAAGGGGGCATAGGCGCTAACTGAAGGGCGATGGCGGCATCGCCTGGCCGCCGGTAGCGCCGACTGAAGGGCCATCCCTCGCTTCGCTCGGGACAGGCTGCCGAGCCCTCGGCCCCGAGGGCCTCGGCCCGAGGGGGCTTTCGCCCGAGGCGTCGTCCTCTTTGGGCTTCCAGCCTCCGGTCGGCCTTCGCCGACCGGGAAAAGGCGTCGGCGCAGGGCCACGGCCCGAGCCTTCGGCCCCGAGGCCTCAGGCCGAGGGGGCTTCTCGCCCCGAGGGCCGACGCCGGGCGCGAAAGCGACCAGGGAGGCCGATTTCCAATCGGCGCTCCTGGCGGTGGACAGCCCGGCGCTCCGTTAAGTTACGCCTATGGGGAAGGAGAGTGAGGGGATCAAAATGGGTCTATGGACCGGGGGTGGTAGGTAGTTATAGGTGCCCGGCCTATTCTCCTGCGCCCTGTAGACGGCGAACGTTATGCGGATTGTTTTTATTGGCCCCTTCGGCCTGCGGCCCCGGGGGACGATGTCCGTCCGGGCGCGGCCACTGGCCCATGCGCTGGCGGCCCGAGGGCACGCGGTCACCCTGCTCCTCCCGCCCTGGCAGAACCCCCAGGACGCCGGGCGGTGCTGGGAGGAAGCGGGGGTGCGGGTGGAGAATATCCCCCTGCCGCCCCGCGTGCCGCTCCTTTTCCACCTGCTGATGGTCTGGCGGCTGGCGGCCCGTGCGCTGGCCCTGCGGCCCGACGTCATTCACCTCTTTAAGCCCAAAGCCTACAGCGGTCTGGCCCATTTTCTGCTGGCCCTCCGTCCGCGCGCCCGGCGGCCCCGCCTGGTGGTGGATAGCGACGATTGGGAAGGCCCCGGTGGCTGGAACGATATGACCGACCCGGCCTCCGGACGGCCCCTCTACACCCCGGCCCAGCGGCGGTTCTTCGCCTGGCAGGAGCGCTGGGGCCTGACCCACGCGGACGCCGTCACCGTCGCCAGCCGGACGCTGGAGAGTCTGGTCTGGGCGCTGGGAGTGCCGCCGGGGCAGGTGTTCTACGTCCCCAACGGGTGGTCGGGCACGGAGGCGCCCCCGGCCCCCCGCGCCGACGAGGGCCCGCCGGTCATCCTGCTCTACACCCGCTTCTTTGAGTTCCCCGTGTCGCGTGTGGTGAGCCTGCTGCGCCGGGTGCGGGAACGGGTCCCCCAGGCCCGCCTGCGGGTGGTGGGGGAGGGACTTTTCGGGGAGGAGGCGCGCCTGCTGGAGGAGGCCCGCCAGGCCGGACTGGCGGAGGCGGTGGAATACGTCGGATGGGTGGACCCGGACCGGTTGCCGGACATCTTCGCCCGGGCCACTCTGGCGATGTACCCCTTTGACGACACGCTCATCAATCGCGCCAAGTGTCCGGTCAAACTGCTGGACCTGCTGGGGGCGGGGGTGCCGGTCGTTGCCGAGGAGGTGGGGGAAATCCGCGAGGCCATCCGCCACGGGGAGACCGGCTGGCTCGTTCCCCCTGGAGACGAGGCGGCCTTCGCCGAGGCAGTCCTGCGCCTGCTGGAGGATCCCGACCTGCGCCGCCGATTGGGCCTGCAGGCCGCCCGGGATATTCGCGGGCGCCGTTCATGGAACCATCTGGCGGCGGTGGTGGAGAGGGCGTATGGGGGATAAGCCGTGAGGCGCACGTTACGGTGGCTGGCGGCGCTGGCCTGGATGGGCCTCATATTCTATCTCTCCGCTCAGCCAGACCTCCCCCACGCGCCGGAGCCGTGGCTGGACATGGTGGTCAAAAAGACGGGGCACGCGGCCCTGTACGGGGTGCTGGCCCTGCTCTACCTGGGCGCCCTGCGGGGGGACGGCCATCCCTTCGACCGGGTGCGCCTTCTGGCGTTCGGGCTGGCGGTCCTCTACGCCGTCACCGACGAGGTCCACCAGTCCTTCGTGCCGGGGCGGACGCCGTCGCTCTGGGATGTGCTCATAGATGGTGCCGGGGCCGCGCTGGCAGTGTTAGGTAACCGAACGCGCAGGTAGCGCAGGCTATAAACCGGCCGAAGGGCCGGCGCTGCACCGAACCCGGCAGAGTACAAAACCCAGAACCGGCACGGTGACCTGCACGGCCCGGTGAAACCATTGCCACTGGCCGTAGGTGAGGGGGTCTCCCAGAAAGGTGGCCAGCCAGACCAGGGCATACAGCGCGCGCCACCGTCCCCGCCGCTCCGGGACCTCCTCCCAGAGCAGGACGGCGGGGATGAGGAGGACCGCCCAGTCGTAAATCATCGCGTGGGGGGTGATCCAGAGGGTCAGGGCGACGGCCGCCGCAAAGGTCATCGGGAGGCTGGCCCGGTGGTGCCACCAGAACCGGTACCCCTCCACCAGCCCCAACCCGGTCAGGAGCAGGGTCAGAAGGTCCCCCAGAAGCGGCCACTCCGGGACCAGCAACCGCCAGAATCCCCGGACGGTGTGCAGGTGCCAGATGGGGAACTCCTGCCAGTTGGGCAGGTCGGGCAGGACGGTACGGGCAAAGTGGAGGTAGGCCCGGCTGGCCTCGGGCCAGGCCACCGCGCAGAGGACCGCCAGGGCCGCGCTCCCCAGCCCCCACCCCGTCAGCGCCTTCCACCCTTCCCGTCCACTCAGCAGCCAGAGGAGCACCACCCCCAGGGTCAGTTGCGGCTTGTACATCAGCGCGGCCAACGCCAGTCCGGCGGCCCACGGCCGTCCGTCCCGCCAGAACCGGTAGGCCAGCGCCAGCAGGGCCAGGCTGAGAAGACTGTTCTGCCCGTAACTGACGGCGGCAAAGACGGGGAACCAGGTGAGGGCCCAGAGGAACGGGCGGGACGAGCGGAGGCCCATGAGACGGAGAGCGGCCCAGAGGGCGGCCAGTCCTCCCAAACTCCAGAGGGCAAAAGCCAGGCCGTAGGGCAACAGGGCCAGCGGGACGAAGAGGGCGGCGAAGAAGGGCGGGGTGATGAACGCGTAATAGGCCTGCAGGCCGGGGCCAATGATTTCCTGCTGGAGGCGGGCCTGGTAGGCCATATCGTAGAGGTGCGCGCTCTCCCCGCGCAGGAGCGTCGTCCCGGCGGCGTAGAACTCCAGGAAGTCCGCCCCCACCGGCTGTCCGGCCAGGTCCAGGTTCCCCGGCCCCAGGAGGACGCTCGCCAGCCATGCCAGCCAGAGCACGCCGCCCGCCAGCCAGGCGTAGGATAGACGTCGGGGGGTCAGCCAGTGTGCCATTGTTGCCTCTTTTTTTCGGCCTCACCCCTCCCCCGGCGGCTACGCCGCCGAGGGGGCCGGGGGGTGGGGTGAGGTTTCATTCCACCCGCCTCCAGATTTCGGTCCGCTCATCGGCGTACTCTCGCTCCCACAGCGGGTCATTCTCCAGGGACCGGATGAGTTCCCCCTGCAGTTCCCGGTCCACCATCAGGCGGTTCGCTCCATACTGTTCCAGCAACTCGTTGTACCGCACTCCCCGCCCGATGCGGACGTAGTCCAGCCACTGCTCGTAGGGATAGAGTTCCACGCGCGGGTCCACGAAGACCCCCTGCTGGGGGAGGGCCCAGATGAGGTAACTGCCGTAGCCCATTTCGTTGAAGAGACGGCCCCCCGGATGGGCGCGCAGGTACTCCACCGCCGCTACCGGCGTCTCCCGACCAATGAGCGGCCCTTCGGGAACCCCCCGCCAGACCTGCTTCCAGTACGTTTCGGGCAGGGGCAGCCGCTCCACCCACCACGGCTGGGCCAGGACGAGGGGCACGGCCAGCAGAAGGAGCAGGACCAGGTTGACGGGGTGGCGGCGGGCGGGCAGGGCCGTCAGTCGGGGCCAGAGACCCGCCCATTGCTCCGCCAGAATGGGCATCATCACCATCCCGTACCAGATGACGTAGCGCATGCCGCTCCAGGCCAGCCAGAGGAAGCCCACCGTCAGCAGGAGGTCGGTCGGGCTGGGGCGACGGCGGGTGAAGGCCAGCGTCAGGATCAGGGCCAGGATGCTGATGTAGAAGACGATGTTAGCAATCCCCGAAGGGGTAGGGGACTGCCACTCCACCACCAGGGCCTGGCTGGGCCGGTCGGTGAGGAGGTCCACCACGTAGGCGGCGATGCCGACGCCGCGCGGGTTGGCCAGGGTGGCCAGGGCCGTCAGCGCGCCGGTTCCGAAGAGGATGCCGACCCTGCGCCGGGGGAGGGCATCGGGGCCCCGCAACAGCGTCCGGAGCGCCTCGCCCACGGCAAAGATGCCCACCAGCACCAGCCCCAGCACAAAGGAGCCGTGGACGTTGACCCAGAAGGCCATCAGCAGAGGCAGGAGGAGGAGCCACCTCGCCCTGCGGCGGCACTCCGCTTCGCTCCGTGCCGCACTACAGGCCGCGTGGCGGTTCAGCAGCCAGAGGTAGAGGGCGAAGAGGGGAAAGGCCCAGATTTGCGGACGGACGATGAGATTGTTGAGCGACATTCCCCCGGCCAGGGCCAGCGCCGGGGCCGTCAGCCGCCAGGAACCGCTGCGCTCCCGCGCCGTCTGCCCCACCAGCCAGAAGGCCAGCAGGACCAGGAGGTTACGGGCAAAGGTGACCAGGGGAAGTCCGCCCATCCGGTAGAGCAGGTAGAGCAGTAGTTCCCCCAACCAGGCGCCGTAGGTGAAGGGCGCATCGGCGGGGAGGGTCCAGGCGAACATGTTGGTGTTCGGAATGGTGTGGGTGGTGTAGATGATTTCGCCGATCTTCAGGTGCCACCAGAAGTCGTTGGGCGGGAGGGGTATCAGGGAGACCAGGAAGCCCATGCCCACCAGGACCACCGCGGGCCAGAGGGCCTCTACGGAAGGCAGGAAGCGGTTGGGTTTCGGGACAGTCTGCATTTTCAAAGGTAAGGATACAAGTAGACAGGGATACAAGGATACAGGTGGGCAGGGATGCAGGGCCAGGTTGTAGCGCGGGAATTTATCCTGCATCCGCATCCGCCCGTAGTGCCCCGCACCGGATAAGCCTATGAGAGGCCCCGATCAGGCGCGGGTCATCCCGCAGACGGCGAGGGGTCAGCAGGAAAGCCATCGGCCGACCGTCCTCACGCGTCCGGAAAGTCGGTGTTGTCTCTGACTCTCGGTCATCAATGCGCATATGCCTGCAGTCTCCGAAATGCCCAGAGAAGAAGGGCGAGGTTCAAAACCAGGCCGGCCCATCCCCATCCTTCCGGCAAACCGCTTGCCCCCGAAATTCAGAGCGTCTGTTGCCGGTATGTCCGCTCCGCCAGCAGATACCAGAGCAGCAGGGATGGTGCCATCCACACGTAGAAGATCTGGTACAAGCTGGTGAACAGGCTGATCGCATCTATGACAAGATACGCGGCGAGGAGAGCGACTGCCACGGGACGTTGCCGGATTTCCACCAGCCAGATCAGCGCCGGGATCAGTGCTACCAATGTGACCGGAAAATCAAAGGTCCAGCCATAAGCAGCGGTTGCTACAGAGAGCAGCACAAGCAAGGGAATATGCCGTTCCCACTGCCAGATGCGGCGGCGTTGGTACCAGTAGACAAGCAACCAGAGCAGACCAAGGGTTGGGGGGAGAAACTGCAGCCAGTAATGTTCAGTTCCCAGGAGCAAGCGCAGAAGCCCGCCCAGAGTGGGGGTCGCCCAGTCCTCGGGGGGATAGTGGGTCACGGCGTAGAGATACTGTCCCCAGACCTGCGGATTCGCCATCGTCGCCAGCCCAGAACTCACGACAGGTGCCCCGACGAACCCCAGGAGCATTTTCCAGCGGCGATGCGCAAAGGCATCCAGAAGGACGGCGGCCAGGAAGAAGTACAGTAGGTGGGGTTTGATCAGGCCCAGCGCGGCCAGCGCTCCGGCCATCGCCCATCGCCGACGGCGGAAGCAGGTCAGGAAGCCCAGAGGGGCCAGAAGCATCAGCGGAGTGATCTGCCCGGCCTTCAGGGCGTGCAGGGTCGGGCCGAAGGAAAACCCAAACAGAATGGCCAGCCCCCGGCGCGTAGACGAAGAAACACCTGTCTCCTTCCCGATCTGAATGCAGGCGAAGAAGATTGCAGCCAGGTGGAGCAGGAACCAGAGTGCCCGGGCCAGGGGATAGGGCAACAGGCCCAGCGGCATCACCAAGGGCAAGAGCCAGGGAGGATTCCACATCATCAAGGGGTCTTCCAGGGGCCGCCCCGCTTGCCGTTCCAGGTGGTGAAGGGATTCCGAGGCATAAGGGTTCTGTCCCATAGCGTTCAACCGCCCGGCCGCCCAGTATTCCACCGTGTCGTCCCACCGCAGGACATCCGGCCGCGTCAGCCGCCAGGTGGCAAAGAAAATCAACCCTGCAACGGCCAGAAGCAGAAGCGGCCAGCGCAACCATTGATAGGTTCTTTGCATATCATTCTCCCCCAGAAACGGCGATCTTCCGTGGGGACAACCCCTGAATCCCCATCCAGACCAGTAGGACGGTGACCAGCACGACGGGCAGGCGGATGCCCAGGCGGTCACGAACAACGAACTGCCCCAGCAGGAAGAGCACCGGCCAGGTCATCAGGAAGGCGGTGAGGGGGCGGGTGGGTTGACCGGTGCGGTGCAGATAATTGTGGTAGAGCGCCGCAGGAAGGACAAGGGTAAGGCAGTCCTGCTGATTTTGGTGGGGACTGAGCAAAACCCCCAGGATCAGGGTAAAGGCGAAGCGGAGGTCAAAGGCAGGCTGTCGCGGTTCCCACTCTCTTCGGGCCCATAGGGCCAGCGCGGCCAGCGCACCGATGGCGAGGGCGATCCCGGTGAGTGTCTGAATCAGCGGGGCCTGCCCGGCTCCCAGCCAGAGGGTCAGCGTCCCCCTGAGATTCATCATAACTTCCGGATAGACACCGAAGCGATCAAAGTAACCGCTGGTCGTCGCCAGCCAGCGGAGGTAGTCGGGCCAGATGGAGGGGCCCAGAAGGGCCGAGGTCACCCCAACGATGATCGCTCCGGTCGCGCCGGCGCCGGTTAGCGCCCGCCAGCGGCGCCCCGCCAGGATGACCAGCGCGGGGAAGAACGCGGCCTGGAGTTTCACCGCCGCCAGTGCCAGCCAGACCCCTGCCCGGGTCTCCTTCTCCTGCCGGAGGGCCAGGTAGAACTCCATCAGGCACCAGAGGACGAAAAGGGAAAGGCTCCCGTACAGAAATTGCAGGAAGAGAGGAAAGAAGGCCAGAAATGCGCCGAACAGAAGATGGCGTTCTGCCGCCTCCCACCCGGAACTCATAGACCGCAATCGCCGGATCACCCGGACCAGGATGCCGACCTGCAGGGCGGTCCAGCACCAGAAGGCCGGGCCCAGCGGCAGCAGGGAGAACGGGACCATCACCAGGGCGAAGTGCGGAGGGTTGTTGAAGGGAAGGACGCCGTCGTAGAACATCCGTCCGGGGCCCAGGATGGCCTGCTGGACGCGGGCCTGGAGGTTCAGGTCGTAGAGTTGGGGGCCCAGCCCCTGGCGGACGATGGCGCCGCCGGTGATAAAAGCGGCGAAGTCCGCCCGCCAGAGGAGGCCGTCCAGCGAGGCCCGGATCAGAAGACCCGCATACCCCAGCGCGATGCCCAGGTGGAAGGCAAACAGCCAGCGCGCTGGCGATTTCCGGGAAAATGCTCGGTTGCTCATTCTACTAAAAACTCACCGCAGAGAGACGCCGAGGGCGCAGAGTTTCCCCATTTGTCTCTGTGTCTTCTGCGCCTCGGCGGTGAAGCCGCTTTTTGCGGTAGGCTCATCAGTATTTTCCCCTCAAGCCTTGAACTGTCATAAAGATGTGGAGAATCAGCAAGACCAGCGCCGGATAGGTGAAGCCCGCCAGCGGAGGAGGCTGTATTCCCGAAGCGTTCAGCAGCGCAATGAACGCCCATACCACAAACAGACGACGGGGCATCCGTCCGGTGATAACCTGGTGAAGCAGCAGGGGAATGAGCGCCATCGCCATATGTATATGGGCATGCCATGTCGCTACCAAAGTTACGGTCATCAGAGGAACCATAACCTCTGGTTTCTCCTCCGGCGCCTGTTTCCTCAGACGGATGGAAAACAGCAAGGTCACCAGGGCTGTGACAATGGCTACGATAGCCGCAATCCTTTGTGTTCCTTCCAGGGAGAACAGGAGTGACAGCAATTCGCCCACCATACGAAGGTTGATCATTGCAATCGGATCGGTAGATGACAGGCGCGCCGCATAGTGGGTCATCAGGATTCCCCACGCCTGGATCCCCTCCGGCCCGGCCATAATGAGAGAAATCATCCCAATCACTGCCGATGCAAATGCAAAACCACCCACGACTCCCCACTCCCCGCTCAAAATCAGGGCGGGAAGGATCAGTATCAGAATCTGGGGCTTCAGTAGTAGCCCTCCCAGCCACAATCCGCTACGGAAGGGTTTCCCCTTTTCCCATGCCCGTATGAATTCTCCCATGCAGACCAATAACCATACATTCACCTGACCGAGAAGAAAGTTGGTGAAAGTTGGGAAGGAAAGCAGGGCCAGAGCCGGTAGAAGAGAGCGATCTGTCGGTTCTCCCGTTTCAACCTGTACATCTTTGACAAACCGAACCAGATAGCCGATCAGGATAACGAAATTGAGGATCGTCCAGGCGGTAAACCCTCCCAGCAGGCCAGGGGGCAGGAAAAGACAAAAAGGAGCGACGAAGATCGGAAGGAAGGGAGTCGGTATGGGTTCTATTTGTTCAAATCCGTAAGGAGCCATCAAGGCCGTCTGAACTTGTTTCTGAACGGCAAGATCATAGACCCGCGGGAATCCGAACGTCACCAGAATGCGCGCGGAGGCGAACAAAGCCCGGAAATCTACTCCTGCTGGTGCAAAAGGGCCTTCACGATGGATGATACCGGCCGTAAAGAGAATATAAAAAGAGCCTATGGCCACGAGAACCAGGCGAAGGGGATGATATGGTTCTCGGGTGCTCATCGCAATTTGCAGGGGTTTCATCTTGCTGGAGCCGATTTGCAAAACTGCAGGGCAGGCTTTCCGGCCTCCCTGGACGGCCTGGAAAGGCCGTCCCAAACCGGTTTTCGGATGGCCTTTGAGCCCGTCCCTACGGCACCCATGCGTGCAGAACGTAGAGACCGACCAGAAGCATCCATCCCAGGCCGGTGATGGTTACCAGCGTCAATCGCTGCCAGCGGCGGCGGACCACCCGACCCAGGGGGAGAAAAACCGGAAAGGCCAGCAGGAGGTGGCGGGGAAGCCCCATATACGGGTGCAGCGAACCGGTATGGTAGGAGAAGGCCGCCAGCACCACCGCCGCCGTGTAGAGAAGGTCGCTCCTCCGCAGGCGGCGCCAGGCCAGGGCCATCAGGGCCACAAAAAACCCCGCCAGTACCAGGTCGTACACCGTATCCACATCTCCCGTCCGGGCCAGATGGAGAACGGCCCGCCCCAGTGCCTCCCAGGGCCACAGGAACCCCTGGACGGGGACCACCCGGCTGGCGCTGGGGGAGACCAGCAGTGAATAGATGAACCCGTGGACGGAGGAGAAATCGGGCGACGCGTCTCGCAGGACAAAAAGGCGATATGCCATCCAGAGCCCGTACCCCAGCGGCACCAGCAGGAGGGAGAATCCCTCGCTCTTTTTCGCCCCTTTCCTTCTGGCATCCCACCACTCCCCGGCCAGCGGCAGGAGCAGGAATAGCCCCTGCTGCCGGGTGAGCGCGGCCAGACCTCCGGCGGCCCCGGCGGCCCACCAGCGCCCCTCCCGGGCCCAGCGGACGCTCAGCACTGCCCAGAGCAGGAAGAGCCCTTCCGGATAAGGGGCAAACAGGACGCAGGCGGCCGGGAAAGTGGCGAAGAAGATGATGCTGACCGCGGCCTGTGGCGGTCCTCCTTCTTGCTCCGCCATCCGGTAAAAGAGCACCAGCAGGCCCAGCGCGGCCAGTGTGCCGACCGTCAGCAGGGCCGGCAACGGAGGCACCCCCAGCCGGGCCAGCGGGACCGCCAGCCAGGGATAAAGCGGGTGGAACTGAGCCGTCCCGTCATCGGGGCGGTAGCCGAAGCGGACGATGCGCTCATACCAGAGCGCGTCCCAGCGGGCCCATGGCGCCACCAGCACCCGCTCCAGCCAGAGAGAGAGCGGCGGCGCAGGAGGCCAGACCGATACCCGCTGTTCCAGTTCGGTGAACGGGCGCAGAGCAGAAGCGAAAGCCGCGACAACGCTGGAAATCACCCGCAGACCAGCCCAGAGCAGGAGCGGGAAAGCCAGCCCTGTTGAGACCCGTTTCCTCACCGGGGTGAGATTCATGTCACCGCCCGCATTCCGTTCACCGCAAAGAGCGACTCCGCGTCCTCTGCGCCCCGGCGGTTCAGAATACTCCACGGCAGCCCACCGGCACAGAGCAGCGAGACTATCCGATCCCCAGGCTTCGGAGAAACGACAGGAGTTCCTCCCGCATATCCTCCCGCCGCAGGGCGGCCTGGATGGAGGCCTTCAGGTGGCGCAGCGGGTCCCCGGCGGCCAGCCACATCCCCTCTATCGGCTGGGCGATGACCGTCGCCCGCGCCGCCAGCCGGTCCACCGCGTCCGCCATCCACAGTTCGCCCCCCTTGCCCGTCTGCCGGGGGTCCAGAACGTCAAAAATCTCCGGTGTGAAAATGAAGTGGCCCACCTGTACCCAGTTGGAGGGCGCTGTCCCCGGCTCCGGCTTCTCCACGATGCGGGCCAGGACGTTGGTGGTGCCGGGTTTGAACTCCATACAGCCGTAGAGACGGGTCTCTTCGTCCGGGACCTGCTGGGTCGCCAGGACGGCCGCCGGTCGGTACTGCTCGTAGGCCCGGAGCAACTGGGCCGGAACCGGCTCATCGGCCAGGATGATGTCGTCGCCGAACATGTAGTAGAACGGTTCCCCGGGCGTGAGCCAGGGCCGGGCCGCCAGCGCCGGGGATGCGTTTCCGTAGGGTAACGTCTCCGGCTGGCGGACAAAGACAATGTTGGCCAGGTGGGAGAGCCGCCGCACTTCCTCCAGCAGTGCCCGCTTCCCCGTCGCTTCCAGGTGTCGTTCCAGGTCGGGCGCGGGGGCGAAGTGCCGCTCCACCACCTCGCTCCCGCCCCGAACGACCACGATGATGTCCGTGATCCCCGATGCCGCCAGCGACTCCACGTGGTACTGAATCAGCGGGATGCCCGCGATGGGGATCATCTCCTTCGGCAGTGCCTTGGAAGCGGGCAGAAACCGGGTACCGTACCCGGCGATGGTGATGACGCCTTTCATACGACCTCCAGGGAGACGGCCTGGCCGGAAACGGCCGGGCTCAGGAATGGGTGTGTCGGAACTCCAGAACGAAACGCAGGCTTCGCTCCAGGTCGTCCAGGCTTTCCATTTCCAGGGAGATTAGCGGGGAGGCAGGAAGACTCCACAACAGTGGAAGAATAAGGGAATAGTCCACCACTCCGCCCGGCGCGTCCAGGGGCAGATGCTCATCCTCCACCCCCCGGTGGTTGTTGATGTGACAGTGGACCACAAGTTCTTTCAACCGGGCCAGCCAGTTGGTCAAAGGGACCGAATCGGAATACAGGTAAGCATGCCCGACATCCAGACAGGCCCGGACCGCAGGCGAGCCCACCCAATCCAGAATGCGCCCGATCAGATCGGGGCTGGGCTCCCACATGTTCTCCAATGCCACGACCACCCCCAGCCGTTCGGCCTCTGCCCCCATCTCAGTCCAGAACTCCACCTGTCGCCGCGTCCACCGTCGCAGATAGCGGGCATTCCGAACCCAGGGGAGATAGTTGGCGTGGAAGACGACATGCCGGGCACCCAACTCGGCCGCAATCCGGAGGTTGAGGAGGTACCGCTCCCGGGTGACGCGAACGATTTGCGGGTCCTCGCTGGCGCTGTTCATATCGTAGAAGGCCCCGTGAAGGGCGATCTCTCCCTTAAATCCCTCCAGCAGGCGCCGATGTTGTCCCACCAGCGATGACCAATCGCCATCCAGCAGGCCGGGGTTATACCCATAGGCCTGAATCTCTATACCGACGCCGTAGTCCCGGGCCAAAGCGATGTAAGGAGCGATGTCGGGACGGGGTGTAGCAATAGCCAGACGCATGCTATCGCTGTCCTTTCCCCGCCATCCTCACGTTACAGAGGACTCGTCCCCCGTTCTTCCCGGTCCTGCATGTGCAGGTCTGCCAGGATGACCAGAACCCCCAGTAGTAGCGTGGCCTCCTGAAGAGGGGAGACCCACGCATCTGCCTGATAATGAGGCCCACGGGGAGGACGCTGGATGGTACCCACCGGTTCCCCCCACCCGTGCTCCTCTTTCTCCGCGACCTCTTCCAGCCGGGCAAGGTCCAGTTCGGTCACATCCACCGTCCCGATGTCGGCAACCCCGGCTTCCGCCTCCCCCTCGGGTGCCGGCACGTACCGAAAGACCTCGTAGAACCGTTCACCGAATCGGCTTCCCCTGGCGATGTACGAAACCCCTTCCCACTGGAACCGATAGCGGGGTAACCGCAGGAGGAGCATATCCACCAGTTCCCACTGCTCCGCGACCACCGCCAGCGGGGTTTCCCGGTCTTCCAGGATCACCGTGTACTCCCCTCCCCAGGGCCAGCGGGAAGGGTCCGGCGGTTCCACCCGGCCGACCGGCTCCCGACCCGGGCCGAAAAGGGTGATCTGCCGGGTGGGATTGGGGAGGAAGAGGCCCGTCGGCTCGGCCAGGTAGAGCGTCCGGTCGGCCTCATCGGTGATCCGGTAGCGGTACACCTGATGTTCTGAAAAGGACTCTTTGTATACCCGAATCATATTCCCTTACCGATGGTCGCTCCATCCTGCCTGACGAAGCAACGCTTCAGCCGCTGAGCGGTTCACCTCCCGGAACTGGGTGCCGGGCTGAGGGGGGCCCACAATTCCCTTCTCTTCCAGCAGTTCAATGATACGGGCGGATCGGGTATACCCGATGCGCAACCGGCGCTGGAGGAGGGAGACCGAGGCCCGGCTCTCCGCCAGCAGTACCGCCACCGCATCGGGAATCAGGTCGTCCTCAAAGAGGGCGGGAGGGGGAGCCAGGTCGGGCCGGAGGGGCAACTGGACCGGTCGGGCTCCCTCGGTGGGTCCCGCTGGCATCGGTGCGGGAGGTGGCGGCGCGGCTCCTTTCCAGTACCCGATCAGCCGCTGCAACTCGGCATCGGAGACGAAGGCTCCCTGCAGGCGGATGGGCTGGGGCGAATCCGGGGGCATGAAGAGCATATCCCCCCGTCCCAGCAGCCGCTCGGCCCCCGGCATATCCAGGATGACCCGCGAGTCCACCGACGATGCAACGGCAAAAGCGATGCGGGCCGGGAAGTTGGCCTTGATGAGACCCGTCACCACGTCTACGCTGGGGCGCTGGGTGGCGATGATCAGATGGATACCTGTCGCCCGTGCCATCTGGGCCAGGCGGCAGATGGCCTTCTCCGTCTCCTGGGGGGCCAGCATCATCAGGTCGGCCAATTCGTCCACCACCACCACGATGTACGGCAGACGCTGGAGGTCCGGATGGGCGGGAACCACCCGTTCGTTGTAGTCCACGATGTCCCGCGCACCGGCGGCGGCGAACTGTCGGTAGCGGCTATCCATCTCCCGGAGGACCCAGCCCAGCGCGCCGACCACCCGCTCCATATCCACCACCACTGGCACCAGGAGATGCGGGATGCCGTTGTACGGCGTCAACTCCACCCGCTTGGGGTCCACCATCAACAGTTTCAGGTCGTCCGGGGTGTTCTGGAGCAGGAGCGCGGTCAGAATCGCGTTGATGCAGACGGATTTGCCGGACCCGGTGGTTCCGGCGATGAGCAGATGGGGCATCGCGCGCAGGTCGGTTACATACGGCGCTCCGGAGACGTCCTGTCCCAGCGCCAGCCGGAGCGGGGAGGAGACCTTTTCCCACGCCTCGCTCTCTATGATGTCCCGCAGGGCGACCAGCGCGACCTCTTCGTTGGGCACCTCAATTCCCACCAACCCCTTATTGGGCACGGGGGCCTGGATGCGGATGGAGCGGGCCGAAAGGGCCAGTGCCAGGTCGTCGGCCAGGCTGACGATTTTGGCGACCTTCACGCGGGTCTGCTGGCCCCGGCTGTTGGCCACGAAGAGCGGTTCCACGCCGAACTGGGTGACGACCGGCCCGCGGTTGATTTCTTTCACTTTGACCGGCGCTCCCAGGCTGCCCAGGGTTTCTTCTATAATCCGCACTTGCTGCCGGATCAGTTCCTGATTGAGGTCCTGCTCGCTTCCCGGCTCCAGAATCTGGTCTATCGGGGGGAGTTGCCAGAGGGCACCGCCGCCGAGGACGCGCGGAGGGGAGGCTTCCGCTGCGGGAGTCGGGGGCTGGGAGGAGGCAGGGCGAGGTGCCGTCGCCGGGCGAGGCGAGGGGGCGGTGGGGGGTTCCCGAGCGGTCGGCGCGGCCGGCCGGGCCGGTGCGGCGGGCGGAGAGATAGAAGGACGGGGGCGGGGACGCCGCTCCCTCTGTTGCTGGAGCCACGAAGCCCCGGCCCGAACCATCTCCGCCGGGGAGACACCCATTAGAAAAAAGACGCCCAGCAGCCAGACGACCAGGAGCACCAGCAGGGTGCCGGCACCGCCCATTCCTTCCACCAGGTAGGTGGCCAGGTACCGACCGAGATGCCCCCCACCGTACCCCCGGTCAGCCAGCGCTTGAGGAGGCAGGTGGGTCAGCCAGAGGCCCAGAAAGTGGGCGGTGACCAGGAAGGCCAGGAAGAGCATCAGGGTTCCCGCCACCTGTTCCGGCTCCGGGCGCGGGGCGCGGTCGCCGAAGCGGCGGAGGACCAGGTAGAGGCCCACCGCGCCCATGAAGATGGGCACGAAGTAGACCCCCCAGCCGAAGGTGCGGCCCAGGAGTTGCACCCAGAATCCCAGGAGGGCGCCTCGCTGGACAGAGAACAGCGCCAGCACCGTCAGCGCGGCAACGACGAGCAGGGAGTAGCCCAGAATATCCAGTTGGGTATCCCGGCTCAGTCGGAGGCGCGGCTCTGGAGCGCGCTCGGGCCGCTTTTTCTTCCCTTTGCTTTTGCCCTTCCGGGCGGTCTTTCTGGCCATTTCCTGGCGGTCAGAGGATGTGGCGGGCTCGTACACCGGTGGGAATCATCCCCACTCCCGGTTAAGGAAATTATAACATATCTTGAATCCCCCGCAACATTTCAATATGGAGGGGTGTGTCCCAAAGTTGTAGGGCAACTCTGCTGCGGGGTCCTTTCGCCCGATTTTCGCCCGACGCTGTTGCACTTTAACCAATTGTTCCAACAATAGAACTGCAGGAGATGTTCGGAACCCGGGCGGCTGAAAATCCGGCCGCTGGCGAATTGCCCCTCGTATC
>JBBIKR010000083.1:0-16094 GCA_037445395.1 Thermoflexales bacterium | reverse complement strand
CCCCCCCCCCCCCGGGGGGGGGGGGGGGCGCCCACCCCCCCCCCCCCCCTCTTCGCGCCCATTCCAGGCCCGCACCCCTATTTCCTTCGCCGACTCAGCCACCACGCCCCGGCCGTCAGTCCTGCCGTCAGCAACGCCAGGCCCAGCGCCGCGATGGTCACCGTCCGGGGCTCCATCCCCGGCATCACCACCCCTCCGTAGCCGGCCTCCGCGCCGTACTCGGTGAACAACCGCCCCCATTTCGTCTGCAGTGCCGCCTCCACCCGCTTGCGCCCCACGAAAGGATACCAGTACACGTTGTGGTAGAAGTTGGAGGCGAAGTAGGACCAGGGGACCAGCGGCGTGCGCAGGAGGAGTTTCTCAAACGGCTTGAGCGGGCCGTGGTAAATCATCTTCTGCCCGCGGCTGGCGAAGGTGTCTTCCTGAACAAAGCCCCAGTTCTGGGAAAGCACCCACTCCGGGTCCTCGCCGACAATTTCTATCTCCCGAGGGTCCCCCACCCCAAGCCCCATCTCATGGGCGATGCGAATGAACGGGATGGAGAGGGGGTCAAACCCCTGCATATGGGCCGAGATCGCGTCTATGGCGACCTGATCGGCGGAGGCCAGGATGACGTCCTTCTCGTGCCAGCGCATCGCCCTCGGGCCGGGGCCGTCTCCGGCAAAGGTCCCGTCCATCACGGCAAACAGGCCCGGATGGATATCCTGCTGGATCATCAGCAAATCCACCAGCGTCTCGTGAATGACCGAGTGCGTCCAGTGCCGCTTCGTCCCCAGAAGCCCGCCGAAGGCATTCTTCATCGCGCCGGTGATGGTGGTGAAGACGTGAGTGTTGCTCAGAATCAGGCCATTGCCGACAAAGTTGGAGTACGTTGTCATCGTGAAGTCATACAGGTAAGGGGTGTCCAACCGGACCGTCTCTACAGAAACAACATGGTCCCAGGCAATGTCCTCGCTGGCCCAGAAGGCCATGGTCTCTATTTCGTTTCTGTAACGGCCTTCCGCATCGGCATGTCGGAAGAGGTCAACAAAATACTGGAGGACACGCCGGGTGGGGAAAGTCGTCCCCTTTTCTATGTTTTGCACCCACGCAGGGCGCCCTGTAGAAATCTGAGTGAAGCCCAGCCCCCGGCGTACTTTCCGGAACTGCTCCCGGTCTACCGGTATGGTATCCCAGTTGGTGGGTCGCTTGCCGTTTCGCCGACGCTCCACCAGTGCTTGAAGGCGCTGCTGCTTCTGTGGGGTGCGGAATTGAATCCACCTGGCCAGGACCATCAGGTCATCGCCATACACGGATACCAGGAAATAGCGGCGAGGTGGAGAAGATGTATTGGTCGCGCGGGCCCAGTGTTCACGGATAAAAGCAACGACGCCCAGCCTCAGGAACAGGTCCTGCAGGTCCCGGGCCAACGCTTCGCTCTTGGTCGTCACATGAAGCCCATCTCGCAGACCCACCGTGCCGTCTCCATCCAGGTATCCGCTCA
Organism: Thermoflexales bacterium; assembly: GCA_037445395.1. GTDB lineage: Bacteria > Chloroflexota > Anaerolineae > B4-G1 > DUEL01 > SpSt-77. The sequence goes on along the minus strand of JBBIKR010000083.1, from coordinate 14,611 downwards.
GAAACGCAGCAATTTCCTCGTCCGAACACCGAAACAGGAGAGGGGGGACCCTTTTATTCGCCGCATCCAGAGGGACGGAGAGGCCCATTTTCTCAAAGAGTTCCCGGAGTTGAACGGTATCCACGTAGCAATCATATCCCCGTGGACGGGGCTTCATCTCCAGACCGAAAAGGTCCCGGGTCAGTTGGAAAAAGTCCTCCCGGATTTCCGGCGTCCCGTTCGTCCACCAGAACCGACAGGTGGTGCGCATCGGCTGCACCCATCCCTCGGCCATAAAGTACCCAAACCATCGCCAGAAGCCGGGAGAGGTCTGCTCAGGAACGCGAATCCAGTGCTTCATCCGCCGCATCGGGACGCGGTACCGGCGAAGGATGGATTGCAGGCTCTGCCAGCGCACTCCGTGGCGGGCGGCAATCTGCTCCAGGGTCTCACCGGAAAGGTAAGCCTTCACCACCTCCTTCTGAAACTCCACCGAGAACCTCCGACCTGGGCGGAACGGAATGGTCGCGATATCCACCCCATCCATCTCCAGCGCAGATGAGAGCGGGGATAGGGGTTGAGGCCGGCCCTGAACCCGAATCCGCCGGGGAATCGCAATCCGGTCCCCCCGGGCGAGTTCGGACGCCTTCCGCCATCCGGAGGGGGTCAGGAAAGGATGCTCCGCCGAAACCAGGACCTCCCGCCCCGTTTTCGTGCGGACCCGCCAGAGCAGATGACCGTTCGTGGGAGTCCGCCAGAAAAGAAGCGTCTGCTGGGAGACGGTGCTCCCGTCCGGAGCGAGGCTCCAGAGGGGCACGTTTCTGGAAATGAAGACATCCCCATCCTCGTCCAGCAGGGGGATCGCTCCGGCCTGCAGTTCCCCTTCCACCAGGTCCTCAATGCGCATCAGGGTCCCGTCGGCCATAGGAATACGGGTATCGGGATGGACACATTTGACTGTTGGAAGTTGAATAATATTCCGCCCGATGAGGATTTCCGGGATGTACACCCCCTCCGGATAGACCTGGTCCAGCACCAGAAACGGCTGTTTGGGTTCGTAGCGCACCCAGCGGTACTGGGGTTCGTAGAGGTGGACGTTGCGGACGCCGTACTTCTGGACCACGTACAGGTGCTTGTTGTTCCGCTCGCCCACGTACGCGTCCACCACCACCGTGTTGTTCTGGGCGCCGATGAGGTTCCGGTATCCGGCCGCCAGGAGCGCGCGGATTACCCCTTCCAGTTGCCAGGGGGTGGTGGAACAGGCCGGATACCAGGTTTGCCAGGAGATGTTGATTTTGAGAACGGTTTCTTTATCCGGCGGCAGGGCTTCCCGGAAGCCCGCCAGTTCCATCAGACGGGCGTAATCTTCCAGGACCGTCTCCGGGCGTGTGCGCAGCACGGCCACGCGGCCCCGGCCGGGAAATTCTTTTGGCATTGGTACCCTCCATTGACAAGTGGTGTTTCGGCCTCAAGTATACCGCGCCCTCGTTTTGTGGTCAAATCACTTTGTGCTATAATTACCTTGCCGTAGACGGGGGAGGAGACAGATGGATAAAGAGGCCTTCGCCCTGCGAAATCGGATGATTGGGGTTCTTCTACGGGACGCACGGGTGCGAGCGGGTCGCACCAAACAGGAGTGTGCCGACTGGTTGGGCGTCCCTGTCAGCACCATCACGGCCTATGAGGAGGGGCGAAAACCCGTGTCGCTTCCCGAATTGGAGGCCCTGGCTTTCCTTCTGGATGTACCGGTCCAGCACTTCTGGGAGCCCAACGCGCAACTGCTGAGCGATACCTCCGCCCCCCCGGTGCAGGAAATCCTGACCGTCCGTCACCGTGTGATTGGGACACTGTTACAACAGGCCCGTAAAGAGGCCGGCAAAAGCCGCAAGGACCTGGCCCAGTTACTGGGTTGCTCCGTCCGCCGCATTACGGCCTACGAGCAGGGAGAGCAACCGATCCCGATGGCGGAACTGGAGATGCTGGCGCGAACCCTGAACCGCCCCATAGAGTACTATCTGGATTCATCAGGCCTGATTGGCAAATGGGAAGCCGAACAACGGGCTTTCCGCCAGTTCCGGCAGCTTCCGCCGGAAATCCAGGAATTTGTCTCCCGCCCCATCAATCGGAGTTACCTGGAGGTGGCGATGAAACTGGCCGAGATGCCCGCCGGTGCATTGCGCCAGATCGCCGAGGGACTGCTGGAGATCACGTATTAATCCGAATTGGGGGGAAGCATGTCTTCCATACTGATGCCAGAGCCTCTGGTACGGGTGATTGACCGTCTGGAAGCCGGTGACGAGTTGGAAAGCAAGTTATATCGGCTGGTAGAAAATGAAATCCGACGCCGGCTGGCCAGGTACGAATGGACGGATCGTGCTCTACAGGAAAAGTACGGGATGACATTTGAAGAGTTTGAGCGGAATGAAATGGTAAAAAAACTCGGTTATTCCTTTGAGGTGGAAAACGATTACCACGAATGGGATATGGCCATAGACGGCATAGAGACATTGCGGCGATACCTGGAGGAACTCCGGGAATATGGGCGCCGTAGAGATTTTTGAGCGCGAGGTCTACTCTATCGCCGCTCACTTCGCCTACATTCAACGGGTGAGCACTCTTGATAAAACAGCCAACGCAATCAAATTACGGCTATACGTTACATCCGGATGTTTTGTACAAATCTATGCGAATGTCCGAAAAAAGATAACGAGTTACGCTCTGGTTCTGGGGGAGAATCGCGTTTACGGTAGAGATTGTGACGGTGGAATCTGGCATCGCCATCCTTACGAGAATCCCGAGACCCACGATTTCAGCCCAGAGGGGAGTAGGGAGATTTCCCTGAAGGAATTCCTGATAGAAGTTCAACAAATCCTGGAAAGAGAAGGCTTACTGTAACCCCAAGGAGGTCCCAATGTCCTTCATCCCCCATTCCGATGAAGACCGCAAAGCCATGCTGGAAGCCATCGGCGTCCAGTCGGTGGAGGAGTTGTTCCAGGACGTCCCGGAGCGGGTTCGGTTTCCCCACCTGGACCTCCCGCCAGCCCTATCAGAAATGGAGGTGCGCTGGGAATTAGAGACACTGGCCGGCGCCAATTTCACCACCGCCGACGGGCCCTGCTTCCTGGGCGCGGGCGCCTACCGCCACTACGTCCCCGCCGTGGTGGATGCCGTCCTGCGCCGGGGGGAGTTCTATACCGCGTACACCCCCTACCAGCCGGAGGTCAGCCAGGGGACCCTCCAGGCCATCTTTGAGTACCAGACGATGATCTGCGACCTGACCGGCATGGAGGTCTCCAACGCGTCCCACTACGACGGCGCCACCGCCACCGCCGAAGCGGTCATCACCGCCATCAACGTCCATCGCCTGAAGCGGAAAAAGATCGTCCTCTCCCCCTGGGTTCACCCCGAATACCGCGCCGTCGTGCGTACCTACACCCAGGGGATGGGGCTGAACATCATCGGCGACCGGCCCGATTCCCCGCCGGTGACGGAACTGGTAGACCCGGAGACGGCCTGTCTCATCGTCCAGTACCCGGACTTCCTGGGCCGGATTGAGGACCTGACTCCGTATGCGGAGGCGGCCCACCGCGTCGGAGCGCTGCTGGTCGTGGTCGCCGACCCTATCGCGCTGGGGATGCTGAAGCCGCCGGGGGCCTTCGGGGCCGACATCGTCGTCGGTGAGGGGCAGAGCATGGGGGCCGGGCTCAACTTCGGCGGCCCGTATCTGGGCTTCTTCGCCACCCGGATGGAATACGTCCGCCGCATGGCCGGGCGCCTGGTCGGGCAGACGGTGGACGCTGAAGGGAAGCGCGGATTTGTCCTCACTCTCTCCACCCGCGAACAGCACATTCGCCGAGAGAAGGCCACCTCCAACATCTGCACCAACCAGGGGCTGGTCGCACTGGCGGCCGCGGTCTACATGGCCGCCCTGGGCCGCTGCGGGATGCGCCGGGTGGCGGAACTCTGCTACCACAAGGCCCACTACGCCGCCGACCGGATTGATGAACTGGAGGCCTACTCCGTCCTTCGGGACAAGCCCTTCTTTAAAGAGTTCGTCGTCCGCTGTCCGAAGCCGGTGAAGGAGATCAACGATTACCTGCTGGACGAGTGGGGCGTCATCGGGGGGTACGACCTGGGACGGGATTACCCCCATCTCCGAAACCACATGCTCGTCTGCGTGACGGAGATGAACCCGCGCCAGGAGATAGATATGCTGGTGGAGGCCCTGGAAGACGCCGCCTGATTCAGAGGTCCCATTTCTGTCACATAACCAACCGATTCAATTAAAGGAGGCACCATGAGCGAACAACTGATTGACAAACTGAACGCGGCCATCGCCCGCGAACTGCAGGTTTCCATCCAGTACATGTGGCAACATGTCCGGGTCAGCGGGCCCTACGCGGCTTCCATCGGCGGCGTCTTTAAGAAGACCGCCATCACCGAAATGAAGCACGCCGAGGCCATCGCCGAGCGGGTGGACTACCTGGGCGGCGTCCCCACCACCAAACCCGCGCCCATCACCGTGGGGAACGACTGGCGGGAGATGCTCCAACTGGACCTCAAGGCCGAGGAGGAAGCCATCGCGATGTACCGGGACATCATCGCCCTGGCCCGCCAGGAGGGCGACATCGTCACCGCCAAACTCTTTGAAGAAATCCTGATGGACGAAGAGGAGCATCATAACGAGTTCCGCACGCTGCTGGAGTAGACATGAGAGCACAGGCCTCACCCGAACCTCTGATTTTTGAAATCTCCCGCCCCGGCCGATGCGCTGTGGCGTTGCCGGAACTGGACGTCCCCCCGGCGGAACTGCCCCAGGAATTCCTGCGGGACGACCTGCCCCTGCCCGAAGTCAGCGAAGTGGACCTCATCCGCCACTACACCCATCTCTCCCAGATGAACTACGGGGTGGATACGGGCTTCTACCCCCTGGGCTCCTGCACGATGAAGTACAACCCCAAAATCAACGAGGAGACCGCCCGCCTGCCCGGCTTCGTCCACCTCCACCCCTACCAGGATGAGGAGACGGTGCAGGGTGCCCTGGCGCTGATGTTCCTCCTGCAGGAATTCCTCAAGGAGATCGGGGGCTTCGCTGCCGTCAGCCTGCAACCGGCGGCGGGGGCCCACGGCGAACTGACCGGTGTGCTGATAATGCGCGCCTGGCAATGCGACCGGGGCCAGTCCCACCGCGACGTCATCCTGGTCCCCGACTCCGCCCACGGCACCAATCCCGCCAGCACGACGATGAGCGGGTTGAGAGTCGTGGAAGTCCCCTCCGACGACCGGGGAAATGTGGACCTGAAGGCCCTGGAGGCCGCCTGTCGGGAGCACGGCGACCGGCTGGTGGGGATGATGCTCACCAACCCCAACACCCTGGGGCTGTTTGACGAGCATCTGGAGGAAATCACCGCCCTCATCCACGAGCACGGCGGCCTGATGTACGGCGACGGCGCCAACATGAACGCCCTGCTGGGCATCGCCCGCCCCGGCGACCTGGGCTTTGACGTCCTCCACTACAACCTCCACAAGACCTTCAGCACCCCCCACGGCGGGGGCGGGCCCGGATCGGGGCCCGTCGGCGTCTCGGCGGAACTGGCCGACTTCCTCCCCAGCCCCATCGTGGCCGTAGACCCAAAGCGTTCCACCGAAGACAGCCCGTTCTTCACCTTTTACCATCCGCCCAAATCCATCGGCCGGGTGAAGGCGTTCTACGGCCACTTCGGGATTATGGTGCGCGCCTACACCTACATCCGGATGATGGGGCCGGAGGGGTTGCGCCGCGTGGCGGAGGACGCCGTCCTCAACGCCAATTACCTCAAGAGCCGCATCCAGCACGTCTACCACGTCCCCTACAACCGGACCTGCATGCACGAGTTCGTCTGCGAGGGACGCATCCCCGAAGCCCCTGACGTGCGGGCGCTGGATATCTCCAAACGGCTCATAGACTACGGCTTCCACCCGCCGACCAACTACTTCCCCCTCATCGTCCACGAGGCGCTGATGATTGAGCCGACGGAGACGGAAAGCAAGGAGACGCTGGATGCCTTCGCCGACGCCCTTCTGCGCATCGCCGAGGAGGCCCGGACGAACCCGCAACTGCTGCACGAGGCGCCCCACAACGCGCCCGTCCGGCGGCTGGACGAAGTGCGGGCCGCGAAAGACCTGATTCTCAGATACCAGCGGTGAAGCGAGGTGACCGTCGCCTTCCAGGTGACGGTCACCTCACTCCCTGCCACGGACCCTCTGCGGCCGTGAGCCACGCGATGGAGCAGGTTTATGCGCTACTTTCCCGTGCCGCTGGGATCGCCTGAGGCGACCGAGACGGCAAAAGGAAACGACATCCATTCCAACGGGGATGCCCCGGGTTCCCCTTTTGCCGCTCATCGCCTCCTTTCCCCCTTTATCCCTGTATCCTTGTATCCCTGTATCCTTAACCTGAAAGGAGGTCACGATGAGTTCCACATCCCTCTCTCGCGGTGCACGTCTGAGCACCTATGATCTGGCCGTGGCCGGCGTCTTCGGTGCGCTGGCCATCGTCCTGGCCTTCACCCCGTTGGGGCTGATTCCGGTTCCCAACCCCAGCGAGGCGGCCACCAGTCTGCACCTGCCGGCCATCATCGCGGGCATCCTCTCCGGCCCCATCGTCGGCGCGCTGGTCGGACTGGTGCTGGCGGTCTCCACGTGGTACCTCTACAGCACCGCCTTCATCACCTTCGCCGGGGGGAACCTGCTGGTGGCGCTGGCGGCGGCCTTCCTGCCCCGCCTGCTCATCGGCGTCACCGCCTACTACGCCTTCCGCCCTCTGCGGAAATGGCCCTCTCTGGCGGCGGCTGTCGCCGGCCTGGTCGGCACGCTGACCAATACCTTCGGCGTGCTGGGCATCCTCATCTTCCTGGGGACGTTGCCCGTGGCCCTGCTGGCACCCGTCTTCTCCATGAACGTGCCCATTGAGGTTGCCCTGGCGCTGGTGGTCACCATCCCCACCGTCGCCGTCCTGCGGGCCATGGGGAAAGGCCGCGTCGCCGCCCTGCGCGACTAATCACGTTTCACTTTTCACTTCTCCGATGCCTCCGTTCATCCAGACCCGCGCCCTGGAACATACCTACTTCTCGGAGGACGGCCAGGCCATCCCCGCCCTGCGGGGGATTGACCTGACCGTCCCCCGGGGAGAGTTCGTCGCCCTGATCGGGCCCAACGGGTCGGGGAAATCCACCCTGGCCCGTCACTTCAACGCGCTCCTCCTCCCCACCGCCGGGGAGGTCTGGGTGGACGGTTTGCTCACATCCGACCCGCGCCACGTCCAGGCCATCCGGCAGCGAGTGGGCATGGTCTTCCAGAACCCCGACAACCAGTTGGTGGCGGGCACCGTGGAGGAAGACGTGGCCTTCGGGCCGGAGAACCTGGGCGTCCCTCCGGCGGAAATCCGGCGGCGGGTGGATGAGGCCCTGGAAGTCGTCGGTATGGCGGAGTACCGCCGCCACCCGCCGCACATGCTCTCCGGCGGTCAGAAACAGCGGGTCGCCATCGCGGGAGCGCTGGCGACCCGCCCTGACTGCATTGTCTTTGACGAACCGACCTCTATGCTGGACGCCGAGGGGCGCCATCAGGTGCTCCAGACGATCCGGCGCCTGAATGCAGAACTGGGGCTGACCGTCATCCTGATCACCCAGTCTATGGACGAGGCGGCGCTGGCCCAGCGGGTGCTGGTGATGGACAGGGGCCGCATCGTGCTGGACGGCCCCCCAGAGGTTGTCCTGGAGACGGAGGAACTGGACCGGCTGGGTCTGGGGCGCCCCTACGCGGCGGAAGTGGCCCGCCGCCTGCGAGCGCAGGGAATCCCGCTCCCGCCCGGCCTGCTGACGGTGGAAACCCTGGCCGCCGCGCTGGAGGAACTCAAAACTGCAAGATCGTTCGCGAAACGTGAAGCGTGAAGCGTGAAACGTGAAGCGTGAAACGTGAAACTTCTGCCTTTCGCATCTTTCGCGCCTTTCGCGTCCTTCGCGCCTTTCGCGTCCTTCGCGCCTTTCGCGTCCTTCGCGCCTTTCGCGTCCTTCCACCATGCACATTCGGGTAGAAAATCTGACCCACATCTACGCCCGGGGGACCCCGGCAGAACGGGTGGCCCTGCGGGGGGTCAACCTGGAAATTGGGCCGGGGGAGCGGGTGGGCATCTCCGGCCCCACCGGCTCCGGCAAATCCACCCTGGTCCAGCACATCGCCGGCCTGCTGGTGCCTGCCGCCGGGCGGGTGCTGCTGGACGGGGTTCCGGCCCACGCGCGCACCCCCGAAGCGCGCGCCCGAAGGCGGCAGGTGGGCCTGGCCTTCCAGTTCCCGGAAGCCCAGATGTTTGAGGTGACCGTCTTCCGGGAGGTGGCCTTCGGGCCCCGCCACCTGGGGCTCAGCGCGGATGAAATCGCCGCGCGGGTCCGCTGGGCGCTGGAGATGGTCGGGCTGGACCCGGAGTCCTTCGCCGACCGGGTGCCTTTCGCCCTCAGCGGCGGGGAGATGCGACGGGTCGCACTGGCCGGCATCCTGGCCCTGAGGCCGCGCGTCCTCATCCTGGACGAACCTACGGCCGGGCTGGACCCGCGCGGGCGGGCCGACATCCTGGCCCGCCTGCGCGCCTGGCAGGAGGAAACCGGTGCCACCCTCATCCTGGTCTCCCACCACCTGGATGAGATGGCCGGGCTGGTGGACCGGGTTGTCCTGCTGGCCGACGGGCGGATAGCGGCCGACGGCCCCACCGGCCGTATTCTGGGCAATGGTAGATGGTTGCGCTCTGTGGGCCTTTCCCCACCCCCGGGCGTGGCGATGCTGGAAACGTTGCAGGCCGCCGGATGGCCCGTCCGCACCGACGCGCTGGATATAGAAGACACCGTCTCCGAAATCGCGCGGGTATATGGGACGCGGATAAATATCGCATAAATATCGCACAAAGACACAAAGGCAGAAAAGAAAAATAAAAAAACCTTTGTGTCTTTGCGTCTTGGTGTGAGGGAAAAATTAAAAAACTTCGTGTCTTTGTGTCCTGGTGTGAGGAAAACGGATGAACCTTCTGCTACCGGGAATGTACTTTTCGGCGGATACGGCCCTGCACCGGCTGGACCCCCGGGTGAAGATGGGGGCCGCGATGGTGCTGATGGCGTTGCCTTTCGCTGCCCGCCATCCCCTCGGGCATTTTTTGACGGTGGGGCTGGTCGGCGCGGCGGTTGTCCTCGCGCGCGCCCCGTGGCGGGCGCTTCTGGGCACCCTGCGCACCGTCTTCTGGCTCGGCCTCTTTATGTTTTTCTTCTACTTTTTCACCACCCCGGGCCGTCCGCTGGTCGCGCTGGGCGGAGTGACCGTCACGCTGGAGGGAGTGCTGGCGGGCGCCCTGCAGGTCTATCGCCTCTGCCTGCTGGCCGTGGTCGCCGCACTGCTCACCTACACCACCTCGCCACTACAACTGACCCATGGGCTGGAGGCAATGCTGGGGCCACTGGCCCGCCTGGGATTCCCGGTGCGGGAACTGGGAATGGTGTTGACCATCGCCCTGCGCTTCGTCCCAACGTTCTTTGAGGAGATAGAGACCCTCTCCCGTGCCCAGAAAGCGCGCGGGGTTGACCTGTCGTCGGGCGCGCCCTGGCGGCGGATCCGCAACACGGTGCCGGTCCTTGTCCCGCTCTTCCTCTCCGCCATCCGGCGGGCTGAGGAACTGGCCGTCGCGATGGAGGCCCGGGGCTTCCGCAGCCAGCCCCACCGCACTCGCCTCTACCGGCTGGCCCTGAGTCGGGCCGACGGCGTCGCCGCGCTGGTCGTCCTGGCCTGCGGGATCGCCGGGATCATCGTCCGGTGAAGCACTTTTCTCACCGCAAAGGTAACACCGCACCCCTCCCCCAACCCCCTCCCCTCTCCTGGCCTGCGGCCAGGAGAGGGGAGGGGGCGCCGCCGCAGGCGGCGAGGGTGAGGTGAGGTAACCACTCCAGATGTCACAGGAGGTATTCCATGCTCCTCTGCATCGACATCGGCAACACCAATATCACCTTCGGCCTTTATGAAGGAACGACCCTGGGCCCGCGCTGGCGCATCCGGACCATCCACGATAAAATGCCCGATGAGTACGGCATCCTCATGCTTCAGTTGTTCCGCCATCGGGGGTACGCGCCGGAGGACGTGACGGGAGTGTCCATCGCCAGCGTCGTCCCGCCGCTGACACCCGTCTTTGAGACCCTCTGCCGGGAATACCTGGGACAGGAGCCGCTGATTGTGGATGCCGGGGTGCGGACGGGGGTCCGCATCCGCTACGATAACCCGCGCGAGGTCGGCGCCGACCGGGTGGTGGATGCCGCCGCCGTCCGGGCCCTCTACGGCACTCCGGCCTGTGTGGTGGATTTCGGCACCGCGACCACCTTTGACGCCATCTCTGCCGACGGGGACTACCTGGGCGGGGCCATCGCGCCGGGCATCGGCATCGCCGCCGAGGCGCTGTTCGCCCGCACCGCCAAACTGCCGCGCGTGGAAATCACCCGCCCCCCTTCGGTCATTGGTCGCAACACCGTCCAGAGCATCCAGTCAGGGCTCCTCTTCGGCTACGTGGGACTGGTGGAGGGAATGGTCGCGCGCTTCCGGGCCGAGTTGGGGCCCGAGATGCGGGTCGTGGCGACGGGCGGACTGGCCGAACTGATCGCCCGCGAAACGCCGGTCATAGAAATCGTGGACCCCTGGCTCACCCTGCACGGCCTGCGCATCATCTATGAACTGAACCGTCTGCCCTCACGATTCGCGGGGGAATAAAACTCCCCACCCTGTGATGCCCAGCGACCTCTCCCCTGACCTGCGGGAACGGCTGCGGCGACTGGGGGTGGTACGGGGAGCGCGCCGTCTTCCCCCCTCCCCCCGCCGTTCGGTTGCCGTAGAGAGCGTCCTGCCGGGAAGTTTTCACGAAACCCCGGCGGGTCGCTGCTGGCTCGCGCGGGCAGAATACCCCGCCGGGCATCCCCATGGCCGTCTCCCCCTGCAATCCTTCCTGGCCCTTTCCCCTGACGTCCTGGCGCTCATCGGCGGCGACCCCTCGCTGGCGACCGTCCCCCTATCCCGGGCCCTCTTCCTGGATACAGAAACCACCGGTCTCTCCGGCGGCACCGGGACGATGGCCTTCCTGGTCGGCCTGGGGTTTTTTGAAGAGGACCGCTTCGTCGTCCTGCAGGCGTTCCTGCGCGACCCCGGCGACGAACCGGCCATGATCGGCTTCTTAGACGAGTTCCTGCCCCGATTCCGCTGGCTGGTGACCTTCAACGGTCGGGGGTTTGACATCCCCATCCTCCAGAACCGCTTCATCCTGGCCCGGCGGCCGTTCCCCCTGGACGGCGTCCCCCACCTGGACCTGCTGGCCCCCGCCCGGCGGCTGTGGCGGGAGCGACTGGTCTCCTGCGCCCTGACCGCGCTGGAGCGGGAGGTTCTGGGCGTGGTCCGCGACCAGGCCGACATCCCCAGCGGGGTCATCCCTCTGGTCTACCGGGATTACCTGCGGACGGGCGATGCCCGGGAGATTCCGCGCATCCTCTACCACAACCGGATAGACATCATGAGCATGCCGGTGCTGGCGGCCTATCTGGGGCGAGTCTTCGCCGACCCGGAGGGGGAAGCCGGGCTGAGCGGAGAGGAACTGGGGGCCCTGGCCCGGTGGTACCGGAATGCAGGGCTGGACGCGGAGGTGTTGCTACGGGCGGCGCTCCGCCGGACCCGTGCAGGAGTCCAGCGAGTTCGCTGGCTGAATGAACTGGCCCTGACGGTGAAACGGCGGGGGGAGTGGGGCCGGTCGGTGGAATGGTGGCAGCAACTGGCGCTGGAGGCGCCGGACCGGGTTGAGCCGGCGGTGGAACTGGCCAAAGTGTACGAGTGGCATCTGGACTGCCCGACGCTGGCGCTGGGGTGGGCGCGGGAGGCCCTGCGGCGGGCCGAAAAACTGCCCCCCGGCCCCCACCGGGAGCAGGAAATCGCCGAAATCCGGCACCGGCTCTGCCGTCTGGAGCAGCGCATCCCGCCCCTTCTGCGAGGTAATATGTGAGGCTTTACCGCGGCGACCGAAGGCTGCCGCCGCAAATATCAGCCCCTTTCCTCTCCGGCACCTTCCGCCAGCGCGACAATCCGCTCGTACCCCGCCCGGATCAGCCGCTCCAGTTCCGCCGCCGTGGCCCGATACGCACCCGGCGCAAGCCCATACGGGTCCGCGATGCCGTGGGACTCCCCGGCCATCGCGGCCAGCAGATAGATGCGGTCCTGGGCCTCCGGGAAGGCCTGCTGCATTGCCTCCACGTGATTGGGCGCCATCCCCAGGATGAGGTCCGCTTCTTCCACCATCTGGCGCGTCAACCGGCGGGAACGGTGACCGGTGAGGTCTATTCCCCGCTCCGCCATCGCCATCACCGCACCGACGCTGGCGGGTTCCCCGTCTTCGGCCCACAGTCCGGCAGAAAAGACCCGCCACTCCCGGCGGGCGTCATCCTCGTCCAGATAACGGCGCAGCAGCGCTGCCGCCATCGGCGAGCGACACAGGTTTCCCGTACAGACCAGGAGAATCGTTCGGGGAGAGGACCGATCGGCAGAGGACAACGGACCTCCAGGATGGACACAGGTTATGGACGGTGGTCGGCCCACCACCGGGGCAGAACCTCACCCGCCGGCCCGCGCAGAACCTCATCGGCCAGGGGAGTGAGCGGGGTATCGGAGACGTTCACCTCCACCAGCCGCGCGCCGTTCCGGTGGGCGACCACGGGAAGGGACGCGGCCGGGTGCACCAGCGCCGATGTCCCGATGACCAGCATCCACCGACACCGGACGACGGCGTCCCACGCCTCATCCAGCACGCTGGCAGGGAGCGGCTCGCCGAACCACACCACGTCCGGGCGCAGCAGCCCACCACAGGCACAGCGCGGGGGAATCTCCGGAAGAGGGACCCGGCGGTCCTCCTCCACCCGACCGCAGCGAGTACAACGGACCCGCCAGATGTTGCCGTGGAGTTCCAGCACGCGCCGATTCCCCGCGGCCTGATGGAGTCCGTCCACGTTCTGCGTGATCAGGGTGAAATCGGGGAGAGCGGCCTCCATCTCCGCCAGCACCCGATGGGCCGGATTGGGCCGACAGGCGGCAATCCGTTGCCGTCGCCAGTCGTACCATTCCCACACCAGCGCCGGGTCCCGGGCGAAGGCCTCCGGCGTTGCCAGGTCCTCCGGGCGAAAGTGGCGCCAGAGACCGTCGGGCCCCCGAAACGTGGGCACCCCGCTCTCCGCAGAGACCCCGGCACCGGTCAGGACAACTACCGGCCCCTCCATGCCGCTTTATTCAAAAATCCAGGGATCGGTGACGCGCTCGTAGGAGAGAATTTCGTCCTCGCTGAAGAAGAGGGGAATCTCAAAGGCTGCCGTCTCGGGGCTGTCGGAGCCGTGGACCAGGTTGCGGCCCACTTCCACGCCAAAATCGGCCCGGATGGTGCCCGGAGCGGCTTCTGCCGGATGGGTCGCTCCCATCGTCCGGCGGGCAATCTCTATGGCCCGGGGCCCCTCCAGCACCATCACCACCGCAGGGGCGGAGGTGATATAGCGGATGAGTCCCGGGTAGAAAGGTTTTCCTTGATGGACGGCGTAGTGCCGCTCCGCCAGTTCGGGGGAAATCCGCATCATCTTCATCGCCACAATGCGCAGACCCCTTCGCTCAAACCGGCGGATGATTTCACCGATCAGACCGCGCTGCACGGCATCGGGTTTGATGATGATGAGGGTGCGTTCCACGTCGGTTCTCCTGTGGGGAAATATTTGCGGCGGCGAAGCCGCCGCCGCAATCGCCGTTCTTTGCGTTATTTGAGCAGGTCCAGAGCGCTCCGGTATTCGGCCAGCGCATCCGCCAGCCGTTCAGCCCGCATATAAGCGTCCCCCAGGACGCGCCGGACCACCGGGTCATTGGGCCGCTCGGCCACATGCGCCTCCATATCCGCCAGCACTTCGTCCAGGAACCTGCCCGTCCGCAACACCTGGGAGTACGCCTCCAGCGAGTCCGCATACAGGCCCGCCTGCCAGAGGGCGCGGGCGAGATTCAGCCGGGCCTCATGGTCTCGCGGACGGGCCCGCAAATGGGCGCGCAACGTCTCAACGGAAACCAGGGCTTCCGGTGCCGGGGGGGCCGGCGGCACGACCTCCGGCCGGGTCGGTGGGGGCAGAGGCGGCGTGACCACCTCCGGCGGCACGACGGTCGGCGGGACGACTTCCGCCGCGGGCATCTCGGGTTCCCGCCACGCGGGAACCCCCGACGGCGCCTCCGGAGCCACCACCTCCTCCCCGAACGCAGTCCAGCCAAACGGTTGCTCCGGCGGAGGAACTTCCTCCACAGGTGGAGAGGGCTGGAGGATTTCCGCTTCGGCGCCAAAAGCGGTCCAGCCGAACACTTCGGGTTCAGCCGGTGGCACTTCGGCCCGGGGGACCTCCGGCGGCACGACCTCCTCCATCCATTCCGGAACCTCCACCTCCGGCGCAGCCATCTCCGGCAGGGCGGCTTCTTCAAGCCACTCCGGAAGTTCTTCCGCTACCTCAGGCGCTTCGGGAGCAGCCGCCTCCGGCGGCGCCATTTCCCGCAACCATTCCGGAATCTCCGCCGGGACAGG
>JBBIKR010000082.1:9084-16308 GCA_037445395.1 Thermoflexales bacterium | reverse complement strand
CACTTCCAGCCCCCGGGCGGCCTCCGCCGACCGCCCCCCCCCCCCCCCGGGCGGCGCCGCCGCCCCCCCCCCGGCCCCGCCCGCCGGGCCGGGGGGGGGGGGGGGGCCGCCGCCGGCGGCGGGGGAGGGGTGAGGACCAGGCCGACGCCGGGCGCGAAAGCGACCAGGCAGGCCGATTTCCAATCGGCGCCATGCTCCGGCAAAAATGAATGACAGTAGGGCAGGACATACCCCTGCCCACACAGACGGGAACCGATGAGCAAAACGCGCGTCCAGTGGGTCTGTCAGGTTTGTGGCCGGATCAGCCCCCGCCCCATGGGACGATGCCCTGGCTGTGGCGAGTGGAACACCATGGTGGAGGTGACGGAGGAGCGGGTAACCGCCGCCGCGCCCCCCGTCATCCGCAGCGAACCGCAGCCACTGGCAGAAGTCCGGCCGGAGGGACTGGAACGGTTCCCCATCCCCCTGGAGGAGTTCTCCCGCGTCCTGGGAGGCGGACTGGTCCCCGGCTCCCTCATCCTGGTCGGTGGCGAACCGGGCATCGGCAAATCCACCCTTCTTCTGCAGGTCTCCTCTATCGTCGCCACGGCCCTGAGGCGTCCGGTGCTCTACGTCTCCGGCGAGGAGTCGGTGCGGCAGATTAAGATGCGCGCCGACCGGCTGGGCATCCCCACCGACGGCCTCTACGTCCTTTCCGAAACCGTCCTGGAGGCCATCCTGCACCACGCCGAACGGCTCTCCCCGGCGATGATGGTGGTGGACTCCATCCAGACCATCACCTCCGGCGACCTGCCATCGGCAGCCGGTTCGGTGACACAGGTGCGGGAGGCCGCCGCCCGCCTCCAGTGGTGGGCCAAGTCCAGCGGCGTCGTCGTTTTCCTGGTGGGCCACGTCACCAAAGAGGGGGCCATCGCCGGGCCGAAGGTCCTGGAGCACATCGTGGATACCGTCCTCTATCTGGAGGGTGACCCCTTCCACACCTACCGCCTCCTGCGGACGACGAAGAACCGCTTCGGGGCCACCTCGGAGGTGGGCGTCTTTGAGATGCGGGAGGATGGACTGGTGGAGGTGGAGAACCCCTCAGAGGCGTTCCTGGCGGAGCGGATGGTCCATGCGCCCGGCTCCGCCATTGCCGTGACGATGGAGGGGACGCGGCCGCTGCTGGTGGAAGTCCAGGCCCTCACCAGCCACACCAGTTTCGGCCACCCCCGCCGGACCGCCAACGGCGTGGATATGTACCGGTTGCTTCTCATCGTCGCCGTCCTGACCCGGCGGGTGGGCCTGCGGCTCTTTGACCAGGACGTCTTCGTCAACGTGGTGGGCGGGTTGCAGATAGAGGAGCCGGCCGCCGACCTGGCGGTGGCCGTGGCCATCGGCTCCAGTTTGCGGGAGCGACCGGTGGCGGCGGACCTGGCCGTCATCGGCGAGGTGGGCCTTTCCGGAGAGGTGCGGGCGGTAGGGCAGATGGCCGCGCGGCTGAAGGAGGCCGCCCGGCTGGGCTTCAAGCGCTGTCTGGTCCCCCGCACGGTCCGCCGAGGGGCCTTCTCCGCCCCGGAGGGCCTGGAACTGGTCCCGGTCCGGTCGGTGGCGGAAGCGCTGGAGCGCGCGCTGGTTTGAAAACGGGTGATTTGCGGCGGCAAGCCACCGCAAATCACCCCCATTACCGGGAGGGCATCACTGTCTACGGTCTGCCCTCCCAGAGGAGGTCCTATGAACCGGACCATTTCCGATAACTGCCCCCAATGCGGAGCGCCGCTGCCGCCTGGCGGTCCCCGCCTGACCTGCGCCTACTGCGGCGCATCGCTGGTACGACAGGAAGCGCCCCTAGAGGGCGAAGCCACGGGCACCTCCTGGGGGGTGCGGCTCAGGACCATCGTCTGTATAGACCAGCAGGGAATCGGCATAGAGGCCTTCCGTGTCCTCATCCCCGCCGAATGGGAGTTTAAGGGCGGCGTCCACTGGCTGCTGAACAACCCCGGAATGCCCGCCGTGATTGCCTTCCGCGCCTGCAACCCCCAGGGCCTGGAGGGCCTGGAAATCTTCCCCAATATCTCCTGCACCTGGACCAACGACCCGATGCTCCAGATGATGTTCCCCATCGGTAGCCTCTACTTCGGGAGCGAGGTCCGGCCTCCCATGCCAGCCCTGCAGGCACTGCGGGATCTGGTCATCCCCCGCTATCGGGGCGGAGCCCCAGGCCTGCAAATCGTTGCTCAGGAGCATTTGCCGGACCTCCCCCGGGCCCTCCAGGCCGGAAGTCCTGCCGCCCCCTCTGCCCCTGCCCAGACCGACGGGGCCCGGGTACGCATCCGTTACCGTATCGGTGGGCAGGAAGTGGAAGAAGACGTCTTCGGTGTGGTGGAGGTCACGGGATTCAGCATGCCCACGTTAATGGGCATGATACAGACCCTCTTCTGGATGGTGGAGTATCTCTTCTCCTTCCGTGCTCCGGCCGGCCACCTGGACCGCCTGGGAGACCTGTTTAACGGGATTGTGCGCTCCTTCCGTCTCAACCCGGAGTGGTTTGGACGATACCTCCAGGTCAGCCAGTTTCTCGTCCAGAACCAGATTCGGCAGATTCGCCACGTCGGGGAGATCAGCCGCATCATCAGCCAGACCAGCAGCCAGATCAGCGACATGATGATGGACGCATACTACCAGCGGCAGGAGACGATGGACCGGCTGGCGGAGCAGTTCAGCCAGACCATCCGCGGGGTGGACGCGTACTACGATCCTTTCGCCGGGCAGGGAGTGGAGTTGCCCGGTGGCTATCGCTACGCCTGGGCCACCCCCCTGGGCGAGTACATCCTGACCGACGACCCCAACTTCAATCCGAACATCGGCTCCACCCAGACGTGGGAACGGATGGAGCGGAAGTCCTGATTCGTGATTCGTGCCCATTCGTGGATGGCCGCCATGCTCCGCGAAGTCGCGATGGAACTGATCTGGGCCGCGCTGGGGGCGGTGAACCCGGTGCGGGCCGTCGCCCGGCATCTGCGCTGGGAGCCCCCCACCCTCTTCGTCGGCGACCGCGCCTACGACCTGACCGGGGTGGACCGGTTGCTCGTCATCGGGGCCGGGAAGGCCGGGGCCGGAATGGCGGCAGCGGTGGAAGCGCTCCTGGGCGACCGCATCGCTGCCGGATGGGTCAACGTCCGCTATGGCTACGAGCCCCCGCAGCCACTGGCCCGTATCCACATCCACCCCGCCGGTCACCCCATCCCTGACGAGGCCGGGCTGGAGGGGACGCGCCGGATGCTGGCGCTGGTGGACTCCCTGACCCCGCGCGACCTGGCCCTGGTGCTCATCTCCGGCGGCGCGTCGGCGCTGATGGAGGCCCCCGTCCCTGGTGTCTCTCTGGCCGACCTCCAGGCCCTCACCGACGGTCTCCTCCGGAGCGGCGCGACCATCGGAGAGATCAACACCATCCGCAAGCACCTCTCCCAGGTCAAGGGCGGACGGCTGGCTGAGCGCATCGTCCGCCGGGGCGCGCAGGCCGCCGTCCTGGTCCTCTCCGACGTGGTCGGCAGTCCGCTGGACGCCATCGGCTCCGGCCCCTGCGCGCCCGACCCCACCACCTTCTCCGACGCCTGGGCCGTCCTGGAACGGTACGGCCTGCTGGACCGGACCCCGCCGACCGTGCTCCGCCATCTGGACCGGGGACGGCGTGGCCAGGAAGCGGAGACCCCCCGGCCGGAGGACCCCGTCTTTGCCCCCATCCACACCGTCATCGTCGCCGAGAACCGCACCGCGGCGGAGGCGGCGGCAGAACGGGCCCAGGCTCTGGGATTCCACGCCGCCATCCTGACCACGTATCTGGAAGGAGAAGCGCGGGAGGTGGGCCGGATGCTGGCCGCGCTGGCAAAAGAGGAGGCCTCTAACGGACGCCCCCTGCCGCTTCCCGCCTGCCTGGTCCTGGGCGGCGAGACGACGGTGACCGTGCGCGGTCCGGGCCGGGGTGGCCGCAACCAGGAGGTGGCATTGGGAGCGGCGCTGGCGCTGGAAGGGTGGGAAAGCGTCCTGATCGCCACCCTGGCCACCGACGGCACCGACGGCCCCACTGACGCGGCCGGCGCCTTTGCCGACGGAAGCACCGGCGCCCGCGCCCGTGCTCTTGGGCTGGACCCCGCCGACCATCTGACCCGCAACGATGCCTACCCTTTCTTCGCCGCTCTGGGTGACCTTATCATCACCGGCCCCACCGGCACCAATGTTAACGACCTGGCCTTTATACTGGCGCGGTAGAGAGAATTTCATATATTGTCCCCAAACTGCAACATTTCTGAAACCCGTCCTTTCTCCAGAGAGGATATACTGGAAGAGGGCGAGGGCCCGTAAACATCGCTTTCAGGAATATCCGCTATGACGGGAAATCCTCCGGCGCTCAGGCCTCGCCGCTGGTGGATCTTGCCGTTGAGTTTCCCCATTCGCGGCAAGATCATCTTTCCCTACCTGGTGCTCACCATCCTGGTCGCCGTGATCGGCACCTATGTGGTCACCAACCTGGTTGCCGGCTCCCTGGATGAACGGTTAACCAACCATCTCCTGGAAGCAGGACGGGTCGTCTCGGACGACCTGGTCCGCTACGAGATCAAGCACCTGGAAGCGGCCCGGGTTATCGCGTTTACGCGCGGCTTGAACGAGGCCCTGTATGAAAAAGATGCGGAAAAGGCCGCCTCTCTGGCTTCTCCGGTCGCTTCCGGTCTGGGAATGGAACTGCTGGTCATCGTGGACGCCGATGGCCAGCAGATGTTGTATCTCCTTCGCCGTCCGGATGGCTCCTATGGAACCCCTCAGGACACCTTCCAGCCCCCCGAGATGGTACGGACGCTTCTGGAAACCGGAGACCCGGCAGGCCCTCCCCGACGTGGCCTGGCGCGGCATCCTACCGACGGCCGCTACTACTATCTGACCGCCCTACCTGTTTCCCTGGATACACGGCTGGTGGGCGCGGTCATCGTCGGGACCTCTCTGGACACTCTGCTGGTCTACTTCAAATCCACCTCTATGGCCGATGTGACGGTCTATCTGGACGGCGGGCGGGCCGTCGGCACCACCTTTGCCATCCCCGAACTGCCGCTGGAGGCCTCTCAGTTACTGGAAGAACTCTCCATCTCCCCGGAACTGTACGAACGATGTCTCTACAACAGTGAGACCACCATCGGTGAAAACGTCCAGATTCGGGGGCGCTGGTATCGGCTGGCCCGAGGCCCTCTCCGGGTCGGGAATGACGTCCTGGGCGTTTTTGGCGTTGCCCTGCCCGCCCAGTTCATCGTTCGGGCCGGGACAACCAGTCGCAACATTTATGCCCTGCTTTTCGCTTTGATGACCGCTGCCGTCATCGTCATCGGCTACTTCATTGCCCGGCGAATCACCCGCCCCCTGGAACATCTGGTCAGCGCCTCTCAGGCCATCGCCGAAGGAGACCTGCACTACCGGACAGGGATTCATGGCACGGACGGAATCGGCATCCTGGCGACCACCTTTGACGATATGGCGGGTCGCCTTCTGGAACGGACGAACGCCCTGGAGGAAACGCTGGGGCAACTGAGGGCCATCCTCGCCAGCATCGGCGACGGGGTCATCCTGGAAGATGCCGGAGGGAACTTCATTCCACTGAACGCGGCCGCCGAACATATCCTGGACGAACTGGCCTCCAATTTTATGCTGGGCCCCCTGCGGGAACTCCCCGCCAAAGATACAAAACCCGGCAGCGGCGCGAGCAACCCCTGGCTGGTGGATAGCCGCCGCTTCCAGGTCGGCAACAAGGTGCTCAGCGCCCATTCCGCCGTCGTTCGCAACGAAGAGGGTCAACGCCTGGGTACCGTCATCGTCCTGCGCGACGTCACCGCCGAGGTGGAAGCAGAACGGTTGAAGGACGCCTTCATCGCGCACGTCTCCCACGAACTCCGCACCCCGCTGACGGCCATTCGGGGATACAGCAACCTGCTTCTGGCGGGCGCCGGGGGGCAACTGAGCGAACAACAGCAATCGTTTCTCCAGACCATTGCCCGCCATACGGAAGCGCTCATCGCCATGATCGGCACCCTTCTGGATTTCTCCGAAATGGAAGCAGGAGGGCGCCTGGCTCTGCGGAAGCGCTCCATCTCCATCGCGTCACTGGCCGAGGAAGTCGCACGGGAATGGCAACCCCGCATGGAAGAAAACGGGCTGACCTTCCGGACGGAGATCCCCGATCACCTTCCGCCCATCATGGCCGACTCGGAGCGGCTGCGCTGGGCCATCATCAACCTGCTCCGAAACGCCTCCCAGTACACCCCCCAGGGAGGTACTATCACCCTGCAAATTTCGTCCCATGACAACTGGTTGGTTCTGGAGGTTGCCGATACTGGCGCGGGCATTCCACCGGAAGTTCAAAAACATCTGTTCACCCGCTTTTACCGGGGAATCCCGAACGAGGACGACACTGTACGGGGATTGGGACTGGGCCTGTACATCACCCGGGCCATCGTGGAAGCCCACGGCGGGCATATCCAGGTCACCAGCACGCCGGGCGCGGGGAGCACATTCACGATTTGCCTCCCGCTACCGGCGGAACCGCAAGGGGAGAACAAACACCAGGAGTGACCAGGATGGCAGAGCGTCCTCTTCTCGGTCGGCGATGGGGAAAGAGCGAGTGGGCAATATTCGCGCTGATTCTGGCCGCCGGGTTTGCCTGCATCATTCTCTCCGCTGAGGCCGCCATTCGCCTGCCGCGAGAGTGGGAAGTCGCAGCCGGAATGTCCTCTGAAATGGACCCCGACAGCGCCGTGGCTACACCCCTCCAGATCATAGAGCCTCTGCGTCCGGAGATTATGACCCCGCTCTGGGACCTCCGTCGCATCCTGACGCCTCTGGGGCCTGTGGTGGTGGTTCCGCCCCAGATATTCGTCCCGGTTCCCACAGCGACGCCAACGCCCCGGGCCCCGGCCACCGCGACACCTGCGCCCCCTTCTCCACCTCCAACTTCCCAACCGTCTCCAACCCCATCACCCACGCCCACCCCGACACGCCCGCGCGTCACCGCGACGTTCACACCACCTCCATCTCTGACGCCGACGGCTTCTCCGACCCCCATACCGCCGACATCCCAGCCGACGTCCACGCCGACGCCGACGGCGACGCCGACCAGCACGCCGACGCCGACCGCCTCCCCGAGCCGCGCGGCGACGCCGAGCTCCGAGGCGCGCCTCGCGGCGCAGGAGAACAGCGCGGCACCCCGGG
>JBBIKR010000082.1:0-9074 GCA_037445395.1 Thermoflexales bacterium | reverse complement strand
ACCCCTCCCCCTACTTCTACTGCTCCTCCAACAACTCCGCCGACGTCCTCTCCTCCTTCGACGGAAACGCCGACGTTCACCCCGACCCATACGCCGACGCCAATACCCTTCACTCTGCGCGCGGCCGCGGGGAGCAACGAGGTCAGCCTGGGGTGGGATAATGTCATCCCTGCACCCGTTGCCTACCGGGTTTACCGCGCCGACGGCGGCCCATACACCGTCATCACCGAAACGCAGGGAACAGCCTACCTGGACGCCCCGGTGGTCAACGGCACCGTCTACACCTACTACATCGCGGCGCTGGATGCGGGCGGCTGGGAGTTCGGCTTCAGCAACCCGGTCCAGGTACAGCCGTACGACATCGGGCCGTACACCACCACCAGCAACGTGAACTGCGACCCCGCCAACCCGAACTGCGGCCTGGCCGGGGGACCGCCCGATGGGCAGGCGCTGGAACTGGACCCCCACGAGGCGGTTACCCTGGACTTCGGCGAGGGGACCGGCATCATAGACGGGCCGGGGCCCGATATGGTCTTCTACGAATGGCCCAACCCGCCGGGTATCCTGCTGGACTTCATCATCGTTGAGATTTCAGCGGACGGGTCAACGTGGTACACTGTGTTTGCCTGGGACGGGATAACGGGAGGTGTGCAGGGGACCAACATAGACGCCTATGCCACCGATGGCGATGGCGAGCAGGACAATGAGCCCATTCCGTCCAGTGCGCTCTACCCTTATCCGGGCACCGGCATCACCATAGACATCGGCGTCTGGGCACCGGCGGGGTACTCATACCGTTACGTGCGGTTGCGATGCCCCGCGAACGGGGGCGACCCCGCCCAGGTGGACGCCGTCCAGCGGTTGCATTAGCGGGGGTTTTGCGGGCAGGCTACGCCCGCAAAACCCCCATAACTCCTTCTTTCCCCCAGGGGGCAGATTGCTGCACAAGCCCCTTTCCTGCTCCACTTGCGGAATTTCGGAAACGTGCTATAATTTTTTTACCAAGAGTCTTGCCCTGGGTATCAGCGGAACAGTCCCCCCTCTTGCCCCAGCCTTCTTTCCTCTGAACCCTCTGACTCAAGGCATCTCATCTGACAGGAGAGTACCGTGAAGAAAGCATCCTTGCTCATCGCCGCCGGCGCGCTGATTCTGGCCGCGCTGGCTTGCGGCGGGCCGACGCCCGCGCCGCCGACTGCCGTCCCACCCACAGCGGTTCCGCCCACCCAGGCTCCACCCACCCAGGCTCCACCCACCCAGACATCGTCCGGGATGGCCGAACTGGTGCTGAAGAATGACTCCGGCATTGCCGTCTGCGCTGTCTACATCTCTGCCACCGAGAGCGACTCATGGGGAGAGAACTGGCTGACCGGGGACGAAGCCATCCGGTCCGGCAGCAGCCGGAATTTCCAGGTGCCGGAGGGTTCCTACGACGTGCGCGCTGATGACTGTGACGGCAACCTGGTCGCCTACTACATGGGTGTGGACCTGGTCGGCAGTATGACCTGGTCTCTGGACCCCCTCCAGCGGGCACCCGTACTGGTGGTCAATAACTCCAGCCACGAGATTTGCTATCTCTACATCTCCCCATCCGATAGCGAGACCTGGGGTCCCGACTGGATGGGAAAGGATACCACGATTCCGGCGGGGAGCACCCGGACCTTCCAGGTGCCCCTGGGGACCTACGACCTGCGCGCCGATGACTGCGATGACAACGTGCTAAATACCCAGTCCGGCATTACCATAGACGCCAACGGCATCACCTGGACGCTGGAAGATGTCGCCGAGGCCTCGCTGACCCTGATCAACCAACTGGACATCCCCATCTGCGACGTCTTCATCTCCCCTTCGGATAGTGCCGATTGGGGTAGCGACTGGCTGGGGGATGATGCCATCCCACCGGGCGGCTCGTACACTTTCCGTCTCCCGGCGGGCACGTACGACCTGAGCGCCCGCGACTGTGACGGCAATCCGGTCAGCGAGGAGGTGCAGGGGCAGCAAATCGCCGGGGAAATGACCTGGACGATTTCACCGTAAAACAACCACGGACAGGCACTGAAGCGCCCGTCCGCGCCGCTTGACGCCACTCCGCCGTACATGAGGACAACGTGCCCGGCACTTCGGAAAATGCCGGGCACGTCCCTACAACAACCAGGGGTTGAACCGTTTCTCCTGCCCCACCGTCGTCTTTGGGCCGTGGCCCGGGTAGAGAACGGTCTCGTCGGGCAATGCAAAGAGGACCTCCCCAATGGAGCGCATCAAAGTGTCCCAATCTCCGCCGGGGAGGTCCGTCCGTCCCACGCCCATAGCGAAGAGGACGTCGCCGTCAAAGGCCACGCCCTGGTCGGGCAGGTAGAAAGTGACACTACCGGGGGAATGGCCGGGGGTGTGCAGGACCTGCAACCGGAGCGTTCCCACCTCCAGCACCTGGCCGTCCGCCAGTTCCAGGTCGGGCGGGGGGCTGGGGGATATGGGGACGCCAAACCAGGCCGCACCGCCACGCGATTCCAGGATGGGCCGCTCCGCCGGATGGACCGCCAGCGGCGCGCCCGTCGCCGCGACCACATCGGCATTGGCGGCCATGTGGTCAAAGTGGCAGTGGGTATTCAGGACGTAGCGGACCTTCAGGCCCGCCTCCCGCACCGCGCGCAGAATGCGCTCCGGATGGCCGCCGGGGTCAATGATGATCCCTTCTTTCGTCTGGTCACAGCCGACAATGTAGCAGTTGGTCTGAATCAGGCCGACGGTGAGCATCTGCAGAATCATCACACCTCCACCCGCGTCGCGCCGTCCAGCGCCTCCTGGACCAGCCGGTCCATTTCCACCGCCTCTTCGGCCCGCAGGGTCTCCTCCATCCGGGGATGGGTGACCACCCGGCGGGGCATCAGGAACTGACAGCAATCGTCTCCGGGCAGCAGGGAGAGCGCGTAGGTGCCGATGCGCTCCGCCAGCGCGGTGATCTCCGTCTTATCCAGACCGATGAGGGGACGGAGGACCGGCAGGCCGGCGGCCTCTTCCACCACCGTCAGACTCTCCAGCGTCTGAGAGGCAACCTGTCCCAGCGACTCGCCGGTGAAGATGGCCTTCGCCCCCTCCCGGCGGGCCAGGGCCGTCGCCACCCGCATCATCAGGCGGCGGTAGAGAATCACCCGATAGGCCACAGGCGCCTGTACGGTGATTTCCCGCTGTTGCTTGCCGATGGGGACCACGTAGAGGTACGGTTCCATCCCGTATCGCCCCAGCAGGCGCACCATCTCCCGCGCCCGGCTCTCCGACCCCATCCAGTTGCCGAAGGGCCGGCTGTGGAAGTGGATGGGGATGACCCGGCACCCCCGTTTGAGGGCAAAGTACCCGGCAACCGGTGAATCTATCCCCCCGGAGAGGAGCAGGACGACCTTCCCGCTCACGCCCACCGGCAGCCCTCCGGGCCCCGGCATCCGGCCCAGATAGACCACCGCCCGGTTCCGCAGAATCTCCACCCCGATCTCCAGTTCCGCTCCCTTAAGCCGGACCGGCCAGCCCGTCCGCTCCTGAACCGCCGCGCCCAGTTCCCGCTGAATCTCCGGCGACGTCCGCGGGAAGGACTTGTCGTCCCGGCTGGCGGTGATGCGGAACGTGCACGCCGGCCCCTCCGGCAGGTTCTCCAGAATGACGGCCCGGATGGCCTCCATATCGGGTGGCACCAGATAGACCGGGGCAAAGTGGGCAATGCCGAAGACCGGGCTCAGCGCCTCCTCCCAGGCCGAGGGCGCCCAGGGGGTATCCAGGTGGACCAGGAACCGCCCGGAGAGACGTTCCACCCGTACCTTTCCGCCCAGACGTTCCACCCGTCGGAGAATGTTCTGGGCCAGGACGCGCTCAAAGAAAGCGCGGTTTCCTCCCTTCAGACCGACCTCAGCGTAATGCACGACGGCATGCGGTGTCTCCATACCCCCATACTCCCTACTCCATACTCCCTACTCCATACTCCCTACTCCATACTCCCTACTCCAATCATCTGCCGTACCAGGGCCTCTTCGTCCGCCCGCGTGGCGATTTTGCCGTCCAGACGGGCGTCCCGCAGCGCGGTCAGCAACCGACCGAAGAGCGGCCCCGGCCGCAACCCCATCGCTTTCAGGTCCTCACCGGTCAGGATGGGGGTCACGTGCCGGTAGCGGGTCTGGAAGGCGGTCAGGCGGGCCCGCACCCCGGCGCGGCGGTCGGCGACCCACCCCACCGCCAGCACCCGCGTCGGATACGGTTCCAGCAGGCGGCAAATCCGGCTCGGCTGCCGGAGCGTCGGCAGAAGGTCCAGGTCCCGGCGCAGGTCGGGGATCCGTTCCAGGTCCCGGGCCTCAGACCGGGGGATCCGCAGCCGTCCGGCCACCGCGCGCAGGGCGCCGGGTTCCAGCCGGTACAGCAGAAGCCCCCAGTACACAAACTTTCGGTCTTCCGCCTCCAATCCCCAGACTGTCGGGTCCAGTTCTTTTCGCGCCGCGCGGAAACGGGTGACCAGCCAGCGGTCGCAGTGGAGAGCGGGGTGAATCTGCGAGAGGACCCCCAGCCGCTCCAGCCGATAGAGGGCCCGTTCCGGCTCCTCCTCCTCCAGAATCAGTTCCAGTTCGTGCCGGATGCGGTCACCGCTGACCCGATTCAGCATCGGAAGGGCGTTGGCGATAAGGTCCTCGCTGCGGGGGTCCAGACGGAAGCCCAGGCGGGCCTCCAGGCGGGCCGCACGCAGGATGCGGGTCGGGTCGTCTATGAAACTGAGGCTGTGCAGGACGCGGATGACCCCTTCCCGCAGGTCGGCCTCCCCGCCGTAGAAATCCAGCAGTTCCCCCCAGTGGGGCGGGTCCAGCCGGATGGCCAGCGTGTTGATGGTGAAATCCCGCCGGTGGAGGTCCTGTTTGATGGAACTGCGCTCCACCTCCGGCAGCGCGGTGGGATGGGTGTAGAACTCGGTCCGGGCAGTGGCGAAGTCCACCGCCGAGACGGCCCGGTCCGGGGGCGGCTGACCGCCCATCTCCCGCCAGACCCGGTCGTCCAGCAGCCACTTGGCCGTACCGAAGCGCCGGTGGGCCACCACCCGACCGCCGAACTGACGGGCCAGATGCCGGGCCAGACGGATGGCGTCCCCCTCCACCACCAGGTCCAGGTCCACCACCGGCTGTCCCAGGAGCAGGTCCCGCACCGGCCCGCCGACCAGGTAGAGGCTGAACCCCATCTGCTGGGCGGCCTCGGCGGCCCGTCGGACCAGGGTCAGGACGGGGGGCGGCACGGCGGCCTCCAGCAGGGCCCCGATCTGTTCCCGGCGGGAGGGAACGGGACCGGCCTTCCCCCAGAGGGTGATGAGATCGGTGCGGGTGACAACGCCGATAATGTCGCCGTTCTCCACCACTGGCACCTGCCCCCAGCCGGTCTCCATCATCAGCCGTTGCAAACTCTCCACCGAATCATCCGGGGAAACGGTGACACTGCCCGGCTCCATAATCTGCCGGATGCTCTCGGCGGCCATGCCGAATTGAATGGCCCGGTCCACCGCCCGGCGGGTGAGCAGGCCAATGACGCGGCCGTTCTCCACCACCGGGAAGCCCTCATGCCCCGTCCGGCGCATCCGCTCGTCGGCCTCGGCGATGGAGGTATCCGGGGAGAGGACCTGCACGCCCCGGGACATAATCTGCCGGACGGTCACCGCCGGTCGGACCGCGCGGGGGAGCAACTCCAGAAGTTCCGCACGGACGGACTCCAGGGTCCGGTCCCGCACCAGTGCGGCGGCGGCGCGGGCGTGCCCACCGCCGCCGAAGTGGGCGGCAACCGCCGCCACGTCTATATCGCCGGTGGAGGAACGGGCCACCAGTTGGATGTGGTGGTTCAACGCGACCAGGACAAACAGCGCCGACGGCTCCAGCATGTCCCGCAGACGGTGGGCCAGGGTGGAGATTTCCTCTTCGTACTTCCCCGCTCGCCCGGACGCCACCACGATGGTGTGTCCGCCGATGCGGTGGGTCGTCGCCGATTCCAGCAGCCGCTCGTACAACTCCTGCTGGCTGGGCGTCAACGGATACTGGAGAAATTCCCCGACGATGGTCAGGCTGGCTCCCCGTTCCAGAAGCCATGCCGCCGCCCGGGCATCCCGCGCCGTGGTGGTCATATAGGACAGGTTGCCGGTATCCTCGTAAATCCCCATCAGGAGCAGCGTGGCCTCTATGGGTGTCACGGAGATGTCCCGCCGGGCCATCTCCTCTACCAGCAGCGTCGTCGTCGCCCCCAACGGCTCTCCCCGAAACGTCCAGTGCGGAGGCAGTTCCCGGGCCAGGGCGTGATGGTCTATGATGTCCACCGGCGTATCGGGCCGCATGCCCCGGATCGTGGTCAGCGCCTGAGTATCCACCAGGATGACCCGCCGGACGGTGCGGCGAGGCAGGTCATCGGGATGGACGAAGGGCAGTGCCGCGCCGTACAGAGAAAGGAATGCCTGACCGTTGCGATTGACGCGGCGCGGCAGGACGGGCACCGCCTCCGGGAAGAGTTTCTGCGCCCCCAGGAGCGAAGCGATGGCGTCAAAATCGGCGTTTTCGTGGGTGAGAATCACTTCCATTGCGGCCTTATTGTACTGGAATCCGGGCGGGGCGCAAGCCCTTCCTCCGCCAGCGAAGGGTGGTATAATAGGAGCTACCTCACCCCTCTCTCTGCCCCCTCCCCTCCCCTGGCCTCCGGCCAGGAGAGGAGAGGGGAAGATCATGGAGAGTTGGGGGGCAAAATGGGTCTGCAAACCGAGGAGGACAGGTAATTACGTGTCTTTGGTCTTCGTGTCTTTGTGTGATAACTTCAGGAGGGCCGAGATGCCTGTATCCTTTGACCACGAGACCTATCTCTCCCCCTTCACCTGGCGCTACGGCTCGGAGGAGATGCGCCGCATCTGGAGTGAGGGCCACCGCCGCCGACTCCTGCGCCGGGTTTGGGTGGCACTGGCCCACGCCCAGGCCGAAATGGGCCTGGTCACCCCCGAGCAGGTCGCCGACCTGGAGGCCCATCAGGACGACGTGGACATCGCCCGCGCGGAGGAGATAGAAGCCGAAATCCACCACGACCTGATGGCGGAACTGCGGACCTTTGCCGAACAGTGCCCCATCGGCGGGCCGATCCTCCATCTGGGCGCCACCAGCCAGGACATTCTGGATAACGCCGACGCACTGCGGCTGCGGGAAGCGCTGGCCCTCATCCGCCGCCGCCTGAGCGACCTCCTCTCCGCCTTTGCCGACCGGATAGAAGAGACCGCCGACCTGACGTGTATGGGCTACACCCACCTGCAACCCGCCGAACCGACGACCGTCGGCTACCGGCTGGCCCAGTACGCCCAGGACCTGCTGGACGACCTGGAGGCCGTGGACCGACTCCTGTCCCGCCTGCGCGGCAAGGGATTCAAGGGCGCCGTCGGCACTGCCGCCTCCTACGCCCAACTCCTGGACCCCGCCGAGATGGAGCGGCGGGCGATGGCGTTTCTGGGACTGGAGGCCTATCCGGTCACCACCCAGGTCTGCCCGCGCCGCCAGGACTGGGAGGTGGTGGTGGCACTGGCGGGCATCGCCCAGAGTCTGCACCGGTTCGCCATGGACCTGCGGCTGTTGCAGTCGCCGCTGGCAGGAGAGTGGAGCGAGCCCTTCGGCCGCGCGCAGGTCGGCTCCTCCGCCATGCCCTTCAAGCGCAACCCCATCCAGGCGGAAAACATCTGCTCTCTGGCCCGCTATGTGGCATCACTGCCCGCCGTGGCGTGGGAAAACGCCGCCGGGTCCTTGCTGGAGCGGACGCTGGACGACTCTGCCAACCGGCGGATCATCCTGGCGGAGGGTTTTCTGGCGACCGATGAGATGCTCCGCCGCGCGCTCCGTCTGGTGCGGGGGCTGGTGCTGGACCCGACCGCGATGGCGCGCAACCTGGCCACCTACGGGACGTTCGCCGCGACAGAGCGGTTGCTGATGGAACTGGCACGGGCCGGCGCCGACCGGCAGGAGATGCACGAAGTCCTGCGAACCCACAGCATGGCCGCCTGGGAGGCCATTCGGCAGGGGAAACCCAACCCTCTGGTAGACCTGCTGGCAAACGACCCTCGTCTGACGGCCTACCTGCCGATGGAGCGCATTCGCTCCCTGCTGGACGTCTCCGGCTATGTGGGGGATGCGCCCGCGCGAGCGCGGGCGCTGGCCCAGAGGATTCGCGAAATGTTGTTGTAGGGGCAGGGCTTGCCCCTGCCCCAGGGCAACCGTCCTGCCCCAAGGCAACCGCAAGGGTTGCCCCTACGCCCCTCCCGCTACCGGCCGACGAAGATCACGGCGGCGGGGTCTTCGTATATCTGTTGCCACCGGGGAGAGGCCCGTGCGGCCGCCACCAGCGCGGGCTGCTCCTGCGGGCTCAACATCAACGTGCGGACGCCGTAGCGGGCCAAGCGCTCCTCCCACTCACACCCGGCCGCCGAGATGTGCAGGTAGTCCACCCAGACCTCCACCGGGTAGAGTTCTATCCGCGAGTCCACGAAGACGGGGTAATCCGGCTGCGCGGCCCAGACCAGATAACTGCCGAAGGGCATGGCGTGGAACAGGGGGCCGGGCAGCCGTTCCCGCAGGAGAAACTCCGTCGCCGCAATCGGGGTCTCGGCAGAGATGAGGCCGGCCTTCGCGGGCGGGAGGGGCAATCGTTCCTTGAACCAGGGCAGGGTGACCAGCGCACCGGCCACCAGCAGTGCCCCCAGCAGAGTGGCCGGGAGAGTGGGGCGGTCGGCGCCCGTGCGGACCCGCCGAGGGGGGAAGAGCGCGGACAGGTGTGCCGCCCAGACCGGCGCCAGGGCCAGGCCGAACCAGATAGCCCCCCGGGTCGTCCGCAGGCCCAGCGCGCCGAAGGCCAGAAAGAGGAGCAATTCCAGCGGGTCGGGGCGGCGGGGGGAAAGGGCCAGCAGCGCGGCCGTCGCCAGCAGGCCGATGAGGAACAGCGCGCCGGTGAGGGTAGAAAAGGTCGGCGGGGCCCATTCGGGCACCATACCCTGAATCACGGGGTGGAGGGACATCCCGGCCAGATACGAGAAAGCTCCGAGATCGGAAGAGCAC
>JBBIKR010000081.1:0-16757 GCA_037445395.1 Thermoflexales bacterium | reverse complement strand
CGACGTTTACGCCGACGCCGTCGTTTACTACTGCGCCCACGCCCACTCCCCGCCCCACGCAGCTCCCGCCAACCCCTCGCCCTTCGCCCACGCCGTTCCCGACCCTCACCCCCACGCCCATCCCGCCCCCCGAACTGGTCAACGGCACCTTTGATCAGATTACCCTCTACGAAATTCCCGGCTGGGTGGTGGACCCTGTCGTCAACTGGCACCCCGGCGAACCGTATGACCCGAATAACTCCTACGCCTACCCCAAGTTCAAATACGCCGACGACCCGGTCCGTTTCATCACCGGCAACACGCTCCAGATTGAGTCCACCGACCAGTACGCCAAATTCCAGTTGACTTTCTATCAGGTGGTTACCGTCACCGCCGGAACCCAGGTACAGTTTGAGATCAAAGCCAAAGGCTACTCCGACGAGGGGGGCATTCAGGTGCGGGCCGGGATTGACCCCTCGGGTCGGTCATCCTGCGAGGGGGCGCGGTGGAGCGATACCCAGTCTATCAACCAGAACGACGACCTGGTCGTGCTGCGCTCCCCGCGGGTGCGAGTCGGCACCGAGGGACGGGTCACCGTCTGCGTCTACGCCCGACCGGACTGGGCCGTCCCCCATAAGGCGGCGTTTTTTGACGATGCCCGATTGCTGGTGTTTCCGTAACTGGACTTGCCAGGGACTTCCAAAGCGCCTGACACGTCCCACATCTCATCCAACCAGGAGGTTTTCATGTCCAGCCGACGATTTCTGCGCTTCCCCGACAACTTCATCTGGGGCACCGCCACATCGGCCTACCAGATAGAGGGGGCCTGGAACGAGGACGGCAAGGGGGTGTCCATCTGGGATACCTTCTGCCACGAGCATCCGGAGAAAATCTATCACGGCCACAACGGCGACGTCGCCGCCGACCACTACCACCGGTGGGAGGAAGACGTCCAGATTATGGCCGAACTGGGGCTGAAGGCCTACCGGTTCTCCGTTTCATGGCCGCGCGTCCTTCCCGAAGGGACCGGACGGGTCAACCCCGCGGGTCTGGATTTCTACGACCGGCTGGTGGATGCGCTGCTGGCCCGGGGGATTGAGCCGGTGGTCACGCTATATCACTGGGACCTGCCCCAGCCGCTCCAGGACCGGGGCGGGTGGCCCAGCCGGGACCTTGTGCAGTACTTTGCGGAGTACGCCGGTGTGCTGGCGAAGCGGCTGGGAGACCGGGTGACCTGGTGGATCACCCACAACGAGCCCTTCGTGATGGCCCTGCTGGGCTACTTCTTCGGGGACTTCGCACCGGGGATTCAGGACTTCCCGGCCGCGCTGCGGGCCGCCCATCACCTGCTCCTCTCCCACGGCTACGCGGTGGAGGCCATCCGCGCGGCCGCCGGACGGCCCGTCCGCGTCGGCATCACCCTGAACCTCAGCCCCGTCCACCCCGCCACGGACTCCGAGGCGGACCGCCTGGCCGCACAGCGGATGGACGGCATCCTGAACCGCCTGTTCCTGGACCCCATTTTCTTTGGGCGGTATCCGGAGGATATACGGTCTCTTCTGGGGTCGTTGATTCCAGAGGTGTCGCCGGAGGATGCCCGCTACCTCACCACTCCGATGGACTTCCTGGGGGTCAACTACTACTCCCGCGCCGTGGCCCGCCACGACCCGTCTTTCCCGGTGATGGAACTGGCCCAGGTGCAGCCGGAGGGGAGCGAGTACTCCCAGATGTGGGAAATCTACCCGCCGGGGATATACGAATTGCTGATGCGGGTCTGGAACGACTACCGGCCCCCGGTCATCCTGGTGACCGAGAACGGCATCCCGGTGCCGGACGGGGTGGACCTGGACGGCCGGGTGCGGGACGAACGACGCATCCGCTACCTGCGGGACCACATCGCCCAGGTCCACCGCGCCCTGACGGACGGCGCGCCGGTCCAGGGCTACTTCGTCTGGTCCCTGCTGGACAACTTTGAGTGGGCCCACGGCTATCGGATGCGCTTCGGCCTGGTCTACGTGGACTACGACACCCAGAAGCGGTTCATCAAAGACAGCGGCCGCTGGTACGCGCAGGTGATCCGGGAGAACGGGGTCTGGGTGGAGGAGTGAAGGGGTTTACCGAGGGGCCTCACCCCTCCCCCAGCCGCGCCCCCAGCCGGCGCAGTTGCTCCCGCAGCCGCTCCGGGAGCCGGTCGCCGAACCGGGCCAGGTGGCGCTCTATATCCGCCAGTTCCGCCCGCCAACCCTCCACGTCCACCCGCAGGAGTTCCCGCAGGTCCTCCGGCGGGACGTCCAGCCCGCGCGTGTCCAGGTCCTCCGGGCGCGGCAGGAGGCCGATGGGGGTCTCCACCGCCCCTGCCCGGCCGTCCACCCGTTCGCACATCCAGACCAGCACCCGGCTGTTCTCGCCGTAGCCGGGCCAGAGCCAGCGGCCCTGGGGGTCTTTGCGGAACCAGTTGACGTAGAAGATGCGCGGGGCCTTATCCCCCAGCCGGTCGCCCATCCGCAACCAGTGGGCGAAGTAATCCCCCATATGGTAGCCGCAGAAGGGGAGCATGGCGAAGGGGTCGCGGCGCACCCGCCCCACCTCGCCGATGACGGCCGCCGTCGTCTCCGAGGACTGGGTGGCGCCCAGGAACACCCCGTGGTCCCAGTCGTACGCCTCGCAGACCAGCGGGATGAGGGTGGCCCGGCGGCCGCCGAAGATGAAGATGTCTATCGGCACCCCCTCCGGCTTCTCCCAGTCCGGCGAGATGACCGGACACTGGGCGGTGGGGGCGGTGAAGCGGGCGTTGGGATGGGCCGCCGGGTCCGGCGAATCGGGTGTCCAGTCCCGCCCCCGCCAGTCGATCAGATGGGCCGGGGGCTCATCCGTCATCCGCTCCCACCAGATGTCGCCGTCGTCGGTCAGCGCGCAGTTGGTGAAGATGACGTTCCCCCAGAGGGTGTCCATCGCCGCCGGATTGGTCTTGTAGGACGTCCCCGGGGCGACGCCGAAGAAGCCGGATTCGGGGTTGATGGCGTACAGACGCCTGTCGGGGCCGATCTTCATCCAGGCGATGTCGTCCCCCAGGCATTCGGCGCGCCAGCCGGGGACGGTGGGCTGAATCATCGCCAGGTTGGTCTTGCCGCAGGCGGAGGGGAAGGCCGCGGCGATGTGGTACTGGCGGCCTTCGGGGCTGATGAGGCGCAGGATGAGCATATGCTCCGCCATCCAGCCCTCCCGTCGGGCCATGGCCGAAGCGATCCGCAACGCCAGACACTTCTTGCCCAGGAGGGCGTTGCCGCCGTAGCCGGAGCCGTAGGACCAGATGAGGTTCTCCTCCGGGAAGTGGCTGATGTACTTCTGCTCCATCGGGGCGCAGGGCCAGGGGACGTCTTTCTGGCCCGGGGCCAGCGGTGCGCCGACGGAGTGGAGGCAGGGGACGAACTCCGCCCCCTCTTCAATGGCCTGCAGCACCCGCGTTCCCACGCGGGTCATGATTTCCATGTTGCAGACGACGTAGGGACTGTCGGTAATCTCCACGCCGATTCTGGCCATGGGGGATTCCAGCGGGCCCATGGAGAAGGGGATGACGTACATCGTCCGGCCGCGCATGCAACCCTCGTAGAGGGCCCACATCGTGGCCTTCAGTTCGTCCGGGGCGATCCAGTTGTTGATGGGGCCGGCGTCGTCTCTGGACGGGGTGCTGATGAACGTCCGGTCCTCCACCCGGGCGACGTCGCTGGGGTGGGAACGGAAGAGAAAACTGTTGGGTCGTTTCTTCAGGGGGATGGCGTTTCCCCGGGCGACCATCTCCGCCATCAGCCGGTCGTACTCTTCCTTCGTACCGTCGCACCAGTGGATGCGATCGGGTTGACAGTGCCGAGCCACTTCCTGGACCCAGCGGTTCAATCGGTCGTTAGGGGACATGGGAACCTCCCGATCAGGTTGGAGAAAGAAACGATGATTTTGTTGCGGCGGCAAAGCCGCCGCAACAAAATCATCGTTAATCCGGTAACACTTTCCCCGGATTCATAATGTTCAGCGGGTCCAGGGCGTGTTTGATGCGTCGCTGGACCTCCAGGGAAAGGCGTCCCAGGGCCTTTTCCACGTAGGGTTTTTTGAACGTACCGACGCCGTGCTCGCCGGAAAGGGTACCGCCCAGGTCCAGCGCCACGTCAAAAATCTCTCCGACCATCGCCTCCACCTTCTCCCACTGGGCGGGGTCCCGGCGGTCAAAGAGGATGTTGGGATGCAGGTTGCCGTCTCCGGCGTGGCCGAAGACGACGATGGGCAGGCCGTACCGGGCGCTGATTTCCTTGAGCCGGCGGACCGCCTCGGGGATGGCGGAGCGGGGGACGGTGATGTCCTCCCCCAGTTTGTTGGGGGCCTTGCGGGCCAGGGACGGGGAGACGGACCGGCGGGCGCGCCACAACTGGGCCCGCTCCGCCTCGTCCCGCGCCACGGTCACCCGGCGGGCACCGTTCTCCCGGCAGACCCGCTCCACCGTCTCCATCTCCCGCCGGACCGCCTCGTCGTCGGAGCCGTCGGTCTCTATGATGAGCATGGCCTCCACGTCCAGCGGCAATCCCAACCTCATCGCCTCCTCAATGCAGGCGATGGCCGTCTCGTCCATCAGTTCCAGCGTCGCCGGGACGACGCCCGCCGAGAGAATGGCATTGACCGTGCGGGACGCGCCGTCCAGCGAGGGGAACTCCGCCAGGGCGGTGCGGACGAAGGCCGGTCTGGTGATGAGTTTCAACAGTGCTTCGGTGATGACCCCCAGCGTCCCCTCCGAGCCGACGAAGAGCGACGTCAGGTCGTAGCCGACGACGTTCTTGATGGCCTTGCCGCCGGTGTGGAGAATCTCCCCGTCAGACAGGACGACGGTGAGGCCCATGACGTAGTCGCCGGTGACCCCGTACTTGAGACAGCGGGGGCCACCGGCGTTGCAGGCGATGTTGCCGCCGATGGTGGAGTGCTTGTTGCTGGAGGGGTCGGGCGGGTAGAAGAGGCCCCGGGCCTCCACCCATGCCTGCAGGTCGGCGGTGATGATCCCCGCCTCCACCCGCACCGTCCGGTTGACCTCATCCAGTTCCAGGATGCGGTTCATGCGGGTGAGGGAGAGGGCAATGCCGCCGGAGAAGGGGACGGACGCCGCCGCCAGGCCGGAGGCCATCCCCCGCGGGACCACCGGCACGCGGTATTCGGTCGCCACCCGCATCACGGCCGCCACCTCTTCGGTGGATTCCGGCAGAACGGCGACGTCGGGCAACTGCTGGGCGAAGGTGCCATCGTACGAATAGGCGATACGGTCCTCCATGCTGGTGAGGACTCTGGAGGGACCCAGAACTTCCTGCAAACGCTCAATCCAGGCCCAGTTGGACATCGTGCAACTCCTGATGAAGGATAACCGGGAGCAATGGTCCTGCAGTCGCGTCCTACCTCTTCATCGCCTCCAGGACGATTTCGGCGATGTCTTTGACCCGCAGGCGGAGGCGCTCTGCGCGGGCGGCGCCCGAGAGGGTGCGCTCGCACTGCTGGCATGCAGAGACGACGACCGTCGCGCCGGTCTCTGCGGCCTGGCGGATGCGCCGGGCGGCGATGGCCTGGCTGAGGGCGGGGTCCATGCTCTCCAGGTTGCCCCCACCGCCGCAACAGTGGGAACCGCCCTGGTTCTCCGCCATCTCCACCAGTGTCACCCCCGGGATGGCCCGGAGAATCCGGCGGGGGGCGTCAAAGACGCCGCTTTTGCGGCCCAGGTCGCAGGGGTCGTGGTACGTGACGGTCTGCTGAGGCAGGTTGCCCTGCAGAGGCACCCGGCCGCTCTCCAGCAGGTCCGCCAGGAACTCCGTGGCGTGGCGCACTTCAAAGCCCAGGTCCTCCTCCAGTGCGGCCGGGTAGGCGTGCTTCCAGAAGTGGAAGCAGGAGGGGCAGGTGGTGACCAGAACCCGCGCGCCGGTGGCCCGGACCGCCTCCAGGTTGTGGCGCATCATCTCCCGGGCCGTCTCCAGGTCGCCGTTGATGGCCGAGGGGTAGCCGCAGCACCACTCCTCAGTTCCCAGCAGCGCGTAGTCCACCCCCGCGCCCTCCAGAACCTGGACGAAGGACTGGGGGATGCCGTAACTGCGAGGGAAGAGCGCGCCGACGCAGCCGACGAAGTAGACGACTTCGGCCTGCGCCTTACCGATGCCGGAGGGCGTGGCGGGGAGGTTCTGGGACCAGAGGAGACGGCTCTCCGGCGGCTCGGCGGAGATGTTGTGGCTCTCCCGGATGCGCGCGTTCAGCGCCGCCAGCGGTTGGGGGAGGAGGCCCACGCTCGCCATCTCCCCGCGCGTCAGTTCCAGAATCCGGTCCACCGTCACGCCGCTGGGGCAGGTGAAGGTACATGCGCCGCAGAGGAGACAGCGGAAGAACTGGGCCGCCGTCCGGTCGGTGGGCCGCTCCAGCAAACCCTCCCGGACCGCGCGCAGGAGCGCGACGCGGGCGCGGGGGGAGTCGGTCTCGTTCAGCGTCAGCCGGTAGGTCGGGCAGACGGCCAGGCACTGGCCGCAGCGGATGCAGTGGAGGTAGTCATCCTCGGAGATGAAGAGTTGGGGTGCAGTCGTCATCGCTGGTCCTCGCAGATAAGAATAGGACTTACGCACCAGGAGATTGCTTCGGCACTTCGTGCCTCGCAATGACATCCTTCCGGGCCTGGAAAGGTCATTGCGAGGTTGTCATTGCGAGCGAAGCAATCCCCTCGCTACCGTCCAACTGTGTAACTCCTAAAGAATTTCACCGCAGAGAGCACAGAGGACACGGAGATTTTCCATCTCTCCTGCGCCCTCTGGGTCCTCTGCGGTTGGAACGAGTCACGCGCCGAATTTGGTCAGGCGGCCCGCATGGGCCAGTGCCAGCGGCATCAGGTCCACGTGGCGGACGTGCCCCAGGCCCCCCCGCATACAGGCCCGCTCGCCGAACTGGGTGACGTCGTCCGGGCAGATGTAGCGGGACCAGAGCAGGACGGGGAGTTCGTGCCAGGAGTGGGCCTTCCAGAGGGCCGGGGTGGAGTGGTCGCCAGTGATGATGACCACATCCGGTTCCAGCGCCAGGATGTCCGGGAGAAGACGGTCCACGTGCTCAATCACTTCCACCTTGCGCTGGAAGTCGCCGTCCTCCCCGGCGCTGTCGGTCTTCTTCACGTGGAAGAAAAAGAAGTCGTACTCCGACCAGTGGGCCTTGAGGGTCGCGACCTCGTCCTCCAGCGTCTCGCCGGTGGGGAGGACGTCCATCCCGGCCAGTTTTGCCACGCCCCGGTACATCGGGTAGGTGGCGATGGCGGCGCAGCGCATTTTGTAAATATCGGGCATCTTGGGAAGACCCGGGTCTTTGGCCATCCCGCGCAGGTTGCAGCCGTTGGCGGGGTACTCGTCGGCCAGGAGACGGCGC
The DNA here is from genome assembly GCA_037445395.1 of Thermoflexales bacterium. Classification (GTDB taxonomy): domain Bacteria; phylum Chloroflexota; class Anaerolineae; order B4-G1; family DUEL01; genus SpSt-77. The sequence continues at coordinate 9,365 of JBBIKR010000081.1, read as the reverse complement.
GCCTCCGCCAGCCACCGGTTCAGGAGTTCGGCGGTACGGGCCGCCTCCGGGCGGGTGGGGTAGACCGGGAGCGGCGGCTTGCCCACCTGCTGCGGGTCGGTCTCCGTGAGGCCGTCCTCCAGGCCCTCGCCGCGCAGGACCAGGACGAAGCGGTACTCCTTGACGGGCTCCACGAAGACCTCCACGCCGGGGAGTTGAATGGCGCGGAGTTTGGCGCAGAGGCGGGCGCTGACCTCGGTGGGGATGCGCCCGGCGCGCCGGTCGGTGATGACGCCGGTCTCGGGGTCCAGCGTGCAGAAGTTGCCGCGTGCGGCGATGTCCTGAGGCTGGAGGTCAAAGCCGATGCCCAGGGCCTCCAGAACGCCCCGTCCGATCTCGTAGCGGAAGGGGTCGTAGCCGAAGAGGGCGAGGTGCGCCGGGCCGCTGCCCGGGGCAATGCCCGGGGCCAGGGGGGTGCTCATCCCGCAAATGGAGCGGGCCGCCAGTGCGTCCATGTTGGGCGTGTAGGCGGCTTCCAGTTCCGTCGGCCCGCCGGGGGTCATCGGCAGGCCGCCCAGGCCGTCCATCACCAGGAGCAGAATCTTGCTCCGGCTTTCTATCACCAGTTCCCGAATCCGTTCTAAAGCGTCCATACCTTTCTCCTTGCAATCCGGTTTTCTTCGCCCACTGTCTGAGGGGCAATTTGTAAACGGCGACTTTCAATCCTACCCCCAATCCCCATCCCTGTCAAGTGACATTTGGCTGAAAGCACTTGACATTTCGGCCGAGTTCGGCTAAAATAAGAGATGATCATCGTCTTATTTGGCAGACAGAAAGGGGGGACCATGGGCCAGGTGCGATGCGACTATTGCGGCGACCCGATAGAGGGGGAACCCGTGCGGCGAGGGGACCGGGTCTACTGCTCCGAGGCGTGCGCTTTTGAGGCCACCCGCAGCAAGGATTGCGGCGGTCGGAGCGATTCCAATATCTCGCCCCGAGTGGTAGAACCGGCGAAGCGGTAAAGAACTGCCACCAGGAGCAGAGATGCTCCATCGCAGCAACGTATGCTCAACTTCTCATAAGGAGGGACCAGATGAAATTCGGAGACCGGATTCAATCGGCAGATTGGAAGGCGGAGAAGCATGTCCCCGTCATAGAGGGACCCGACCAGGTAGCGGCGAATCAGCCCTTCCAGGTGACGGTCAGCGTGGGCAAGGAAATCCCCCACCCCAACACCACGGAACACCACATCCGCTGGATCGCCCTTTACTTCCAGCCGGAGGGGGACAAGTTCATCTACGAAATCGGCCGCTGCGATTTCGCCGCCCACGGGGAGTCGGTGAAAGGCGCCAACCAGGGTCCGGCGTACACCCACCCGGTGGCCCTGTTCTCCGCCCAGGTGAACGCGCCGGGCACCCTGATCGCCGTCTCCTACTGCAACATCCACGGGTTGTGGGAGAGCAGCAAGGAGATTGCGCTGGCCTGAGCAGCCCCTTCGCGGGCCATAAGACAACCGGCGTCCGGGTGACCCGGGCGCCGGTTGTCCTTTTACGGCTCAAAGATCGGCGGCATCCGGCGTTTGTGCTCGGAGCGGGCGATCATCCCGCGCACCTTCTCCACCGCCGCCGGGTCTATCCCGGAGAGGTCCCCGACCTCCATCGCGGCCAGAATGCGGTCCAGTTCCCGATAGGTGATGCCCATTTCCCCTTCGTCGGTCTGACCGGGCCAGAGGCCAGCAGTGGGGGGACGGTCAATCACTTCCTGCGGGACTCCCAGTTCCCGGGCCAGTTCCCACACCTGGGTCTTGTAGAGGCCGCCCAGGGGCAGCAGGTCTACCCCCGCATCCCCGTATTTGGTGGAATACCCCACAGAAATCTCCGACTTATTCCCCGACCCCAGTACCAGATAACGGTGCGCCTGGGCCAGGTAGTACAGGGTGATCATCCGCAGGCGGGGTTTGATATTCGCCGGGGCCAGGGCGTTCTCCGTCGGGGGGAGGGCCGATACCAGAGCATCGTAGATGGGGGTCAGGTCCACGGTGACGGTAGGGATACCGAAGGTTTCGGCGACCTGCCGGGCCAGGCGGAGGTCGTCCGGCTGGGAGTGGCAGGGCATGAGCGCCGCCAGCACCCGGTCGGTGCCCACGGCCCGCACGGCGAGGGCAGCGGTGGTGGCGGAATCCACCCCACCGCTCAGCCCGAAGACGAAGCCGTCGGCTCCGGCGCTCTCCAGATACTGCCGGAGCCACTGCGCGATGCGGTCGGGAAGGGACATGGGGCCTCCTTGCCACGTGAAAAGTGAAACGTGAAGCGTGAAAAGTGAAACGTGAAACGTGAAACGTGAAGGGCATCAGGTCAGGGTGGCGACGACCTCTATGCCGTTGAGGGCCATGCTGTAGAGAAAGATGCGGTGCATGAGGTCGCCGTCGTGGGGCATCGCGCCCAGTTGGAGCGCCGTCTCCACCGGCATGTCGTAGGTCTGGACGCCGTCGGCGGGGACGACCACCCGGAAATCCCGCAGGCCCAGGACGTTGGCCCGCAGCCGCAGGAACATCGCGGCCTGGTAGATGCACAGGTCGGTGCAGTCACCCACCACGATGAAGGTGTTGACCACCGGGTGGCTATCCAGCCAGGGGATCAATTCAGTGCCGATGCTGGAACTGATGGACTTCTTGGGGATGACCACGAAGAGGTCGGAGAAGGGGAGGGCCCGGAGTTCATCCACCGTCTCGCTCTCGGCGGTGCCGACGACGCAGTGGGCCGGGAAGGCCCCGAATTCCACCGAGTCCGGGTCGTGGGTGTCCTGGGTCAGCAAGAAGTGGCGGACCCCCAGGTCGTAGGCCCGCTGAAACAGACGCACAACGTTGGGGACAATGCCGGCCACGCGCGGGCTGGCCAGCGGCCCGATGGTGCAGAAGCCTTTGATCAGGTCCACAGAGAGGATGGCAGTACGGGTCGGCTCCTGGATGACCGATTCCAGAGGGACGGCGGGCAGTTCAGACTCCCAGCGGGCCAACCATTCCAGAAAGGCAGCGCTTCGCGGTTCCATAGTGCCCTCCATAGACCTTTTCGGAATTGGTATATGGTCAACGCAAAGAAATGATACCACAGGTCGGGTGTGGCGGCAATATTTACTCCGAAGGTATCTGCCACTCCCCGATGTTCCAGAACGGGGCGCCCCGCCAGGGGCGCGGGCCGGAGATGTCCGACCGCACCAGCCAGAGGTCCTCCCACCGGCACAGGGGCACCCACCAGGCTTCCCGGCGAGCCGTCTCCTGAATCTCTGCCAGGATGGCCGCGCGCTCGTCGGGGTCGGTCGCGGAGGCCTGGGCGGCCAGCAACCGGTCCAGCGTCTCATCGCAGATTCCGGCGGGGTTCTCCCCACCCGGCCGTGCCTCCCCGCAGAGCCAGCGGGCATCGTCCGGGTCGGGGTAGCCGGAGGGCTGGCCTGCCCACTGGGCCAGGTCCCACGCCGTTGGCTCCTCCCACGGGCGCTCCCGGACGACCGCCTCCACGCCGATGCCCAGGTCCCGCAGTGTCTGCGCCACCGCGGCCTGGACGGCCTCCCGTCCCGGCGGGGCGGCGTAGCGCAGGGTCAGGGAGATGCCCGCCCGATCCCGGATGCCGTCCCCGTCCGTATCCCGCCAGCCGCCTTCGTCCAGCAGCCGGGCGGCATCCCGGACGGAAGGGGACACCGCCGGAGCCGGACTCTCCCAGCGGGTGCCGCTGTAGGGACTCACCGCCGGGACCGCCCGGCCCACTGTCAGCGCCGCGCAGAGCGATTCCCGGTCCAGCGCGGTTGCCAGGGCAACCCGCACGCGCGTCTCCTGGAGCGCCGGATGCCCCCGGCGCGGGTCCAGGTTGAAGAGCAGGGTCTCCACGTAGCCCGAAGGGGAGGCGAGGAGCGCCGTTCCCTCCGGCGGGTTCGGTTGGGGGAGGCCCTCCGGCGCCAGGAAGGGGGAGAAGTCGGCATCGCCGAAGGCTAAGACGGTCCAGCGGGCCCGGGCGTCCGGCTGGGCGAAGACCCGCACCCCCTGGACTGCAGGCCGGCCCCGCCAGTAGTGGGGATTGGCGACGAAGACCAGCGCGCCTCCTTCCTCCCCGGCAAAGACGTACGGCCCGTTGCCCACCGTCGGCGCGCGGTTCCACCCGTCCTCGTCGGCCTCCAGCGCGTGGCGGGGGAGGACGAAGGGGAAGAGCATGGTCGGCCAGGGAGCGAAGGGGCGGGCGAAGGTGACCTGAACAGTCCGACCGTCCAGCGCGACGACGCTTTCCACCTCCGACGCGTAGGGAAAAAGCCCCCGCGCGGCGGCCCGCTCGTGGGTGAAAACCAGGTCATCGGCAGTGAGGGGCTGACCGTCCGACCAGAAGAGGCCCTCCCGCAAGCGGACGGTCAGCACGCGGCCGTCGGCGGAGATGCCGCCGTTGGCGCGGGTGGGGAGTTCGGCGGCCAGTTCGGGCCAGACCTCCAGCCGGTCATCCAGCCGCCACAGGCCGACCAGGAAGAGGTCCTGGAGCGCGCGGGCCGACCAGGAGCGGGCCTGCAACGGGCTCAGGGTCTGAGGCCACTCCGGCAGCAGAATCCGCAGTTCCCGGGCGGGCGCGGGGGTGGGGACGGGCGTCAGGGCCGAGAGCGAGTCGCGGGCCGGCGGCGTCGGCGTGACCGCCGCGCAGGCGGAAAGCAGCAAGGCCAGCAGGAAGAAGGACGCAAGTCGCATGTTGCAGGGAGCAGGGAGTTTGCAGTCCGTGGCCTGTCGCCTGTCGTCTGTGGTCTACGCCGCGACGACTTTGACCAGGACCCGGCGGCGACGGGGGCCGTCAAATTCGGCCAGGAATACCCCCTGCCAGGTGCCCAGCATCAGACGCCCCTCGCTCACCAGAAGCGTCAACTGGCTGCCGACCAGTGAGGTTTTGATGTGGGCCGGGGCGTTCCCCTCCGCGTGCCGAAAGTCGGGCCGGTCCGGCACCAGCGCATCCAGCATCAGCCCCAGGTCGTGGCGGACGGTGGGGTCCCAGTTCTCGTTCAGGGTCAGGCCGGCAGTGGTGTGCGGGCAGAAGAGGTAGCAGAGCCCCTCCCGCACACCACTGCGCCGGATGACCTCCTGAACCTGGGGGGTGATGTCCCGGAATTCCTGACGGGATTGAGTGGAGACTTCTATGGTGTCCATATTGCAACGGTTCAGCCTCACCCCACCCCCAGCGGCTTCGCCGCTGCCGCCGCAGGCGGCGGGGGAGGGGTGAGGAAGCCTGGATCGTTACCCTTTGATCACCGCCAGGGGGCGCAGGCGGGCAACTTTGCGCGCCAGCCCCGCGCCGTGGACGACCTCCACCACCTGGCTGACGTTCTTGTAGGCCGCCGGGGCCTCTTCGGCCAGCCCTTTCGTGCTCCCGGCCCGGATGACGATGCCCTGCTCCTCCAGTTCCCGCTTGAGGTCCGCACCCCAGATTTTCTTCAGCGCCTGGGAGCGGCTCATCACCCGTCCGGCCCCGTGGCAGGTGGAGCCGAAGGAAATCTCCATCGCCCGACCCGTCCCCACCAGGACATAGGACTCCGTCCCCATAGAGCCGGGGACCAGGACCGGCTGGCCCACGTCCCGGTACGCCTTCGGGACCTCCGGACGGCCCGGACCGAAGGCGCGCGTGGCCCCCTTGCGGTGGACGCAGACTCGCACCCGCTTCCCGTCTATTTCGTGTTCCTCAAACTTGGCGATGTTGTGGGCGACGTCGTAGACCTGATAGAGGTCAAAGTTGCGGACCTTGCCCTGGAGGACATCCCGGAAAGCCTCCCGGACGCCCATGGCCAGCACCTGGCGGTTGACGAAGGCGTAGTTGACCGCACAGGCCATCGCGCCGTAGTAGGCTCGGCCCTCGGGGGAATCTATCGGCGCGCAGACCAGTTCCCGGTCGGGGATGGAGATGCCGTATTTCTGGACGGCGGTCTGCAGGCTCTTGACATAGTCATCGCAGATTTGATGGCCGAAGCCGCGGGAGCCGCAGTGAATCTGGACGACGATCTGGTTCTCCCGCAGGCCGAAGGCTCTGGCCACCTCGGGGTCGTAGATTTCCTCCACGACGTCAATCTCCAGGAAGTGGTTGCCCGCGCCCAGGGAGCCGATCTGGTCGCCGCCCCGCTCCCGGGCCCGCGCGCTCACCTTGCTGGGATCGGCGCCGGGGAGGGTGCCCTCTTCCTCGGTATGGGCCAGGTCCTCCTCCCGAGCCTGGCCCCGCTTCAGCGCCCACCTGGCTCCCTCCACCACCAGTTCATCCAGTTGGCGCGGGGAGATGCGGATGCGCCCGGGCTCGCCCACGCCGCTGGGACAGGCCCGGTACAGGGCATTGGTCAGGTCCCGCAGGTAGGGGGCCACCTCTTCCTGCTCCAGGTGGGACGCCAGCAGCCGGACGCCGCAGTTGGAGATGACGAACCCGTTAGCGATGAAGTTGTGGTCGGGATGGCAGACGGTGAAATCATATACGTCTTCGCCGAAGTCCTCCAGGGGTTCTATGGATGCCACCCGCGCCCAGACCATCCCGCTCTCGCCCAGGCCGGCCGTCGCTTCCCGCCGGTACGCCTCAAAATCGGGGAATCCTCCATCCACGCGAGGCGGTGTCCGTCGCCCCTCGTAGAGGGAGCGCTCCAGGAAGCGCCGATTCACCCGTTCACCGACCAGTTCGGCGTAAATCTGGGTGGGAGCAACACCCGCAGCATGCATCGCGACGGCCAGTTCCGCCGTTGCTTCCCGCACGCGGACGGTCAGCGCCTTCTCTTTCAGGTACTGCACGGCTACCAGGGCCCGAACCCGGCGATGGCGGTTGTACTCAAACCCCACCCGACCCCACAGGCAGATCAGGTTTTCCGGCTGAGAGGAGAGGATCAGGCGCAGCCGGACCGACCGGGTGCCGTCCGGGTTGACCTGTTCGGCGCGCTGGGAGACAGTGCCGGCCTCCACACCGAACCCCGCCAGAAGAGACGCGATGTCCTCCAGGAAGGCCCGCCCGCTCTCCACGAACCCCTCCCGTTTGTTGATGGAGAGGACAGGGGTATGGAAGTTGGTCCCATGTTCTTCAAAGGCTGTCGGCGCGGAAAGTTCGGCGCCGAAGAAGGCCGCGAGGAAGAGGCGTTGCTGCCAGCGAGGGGCACTGAAAAGCCAGGCCGGAACCCGGAAATCCCGGGCAGATTTCGCCCCGACGGGAGCCCCCAGCGCCACCAGGAGCGCGGCGAAACTGCTGCTGGATACCTTGAAAGCGTGCTCCGTGAAGTCAAACTCGTATTCGTTGTACGGGGTGCGGATACGGTGGCGTCGCTGCCGGGAATAGACCCGCGAAGGGGAGAAACCCAGCGCGGCGACATCGGCACGGATGTCTTCCAGGTCCTCCGGTCGGCCGTAGAACCAGACCGTCCCTTTGCCCGTGGCGCCGGTGAAATAGAGGGTGCCATCCCCCAGCAGGTAGCCCAGCAGTTTCAGCAAGTAAGGCATGGCCGGGGAATTCAGCGTCAGGGGAAGGAGCCCCCGGCGGGTTAGTTGGGCCCGAATCTGGGCAATCCCGTTGCCGCCCACTTTCCCCAACCCCTCCAGCACCCGCTCCAGGTCCTCCTCACCGACAATCACCCGCTCCTCCGGCTCTTCGTACTCCACCCCCTCAAAGGGATACAGGGCCACCTGGTCGCCCGGCTGGATGGTCTCCAGGGGACGCATACCGTAGGGGGTCCAGAAGGGATGGTCCGCCGTCGCCACGATCTCCTCGCCGGTCTCCGTGACCAGACGATACACCGGCACGTGGGGCTTGCGGCGAAGGTACAGGATCGGGGAGGTCGCCGCCTCTCGTTCTGCCCCAAAGTCCTGGCAGCGCAGGCGGGCCCTCTCCCAGCCGCGCTCCATCTGAGCGATGGGTACGGTGTAACCGAACTCGTGGAGGACGCGGCTATCGCCGCGGATGCAGTTGATGTCGTAGCCGACGCCTCCAGGGGAGATGACGCCGGTTTTGGCGTCCATCGCCGCGACGCCGCCAATGGGGAAGCCGTATCCCTCGTGGAAGTCGGGCATGGCCATCGCGTACTTGAGGATGCCCGGCAGCGTCGCGGTGTTGACCAGTTGCTCCACCGTCCGGTCGCGGAAGGCGGAATCCAGCATCTCCGCGCTGGCAAAGATGCGGGCCGGTACCCGCATATCCGGACGGGTCTCCTTCGGCAGTTCCCAGATGAACTTATCCACGCGACGGAAGTCTTTCTTCTCCACCATGTCGCACCTCCTTGCGGTTCACACATCAAACGTAATCGTCGTCTCCAGGCCGCGATCGGTGGGGCGGATGGCCAGGTTGCTGAAAGTGGCCGCCTTGACAAACCGGCGGATTTCGCCCGCCCGGCCGCCCCGGACCGTCCCCCGCAGATGGGTCGGCGTGACTTCCTCCAGGTCAAACTCGGTGAAGACGATGCCGTCCCGCTCGTTCAGATAGATGAGTTCCCCCAGCCAGGTGACCAACAGGGTTTCCACGTCCGGCGCGCTCAGGTCCAGCGCCACCTCCTTCTCGGGGCGGACCGTCTCCGGGTCGGCCATCAGCCAGGCCAGCCCGCGCGCGGCGTTGATAAAGAGTTCGGTCAAATCCTTCCCCCAGACGCGCAGCGCGGCGTCGGCGGTGTGGGGGATTTCCTCAAATGATTCGTGATGCGTAATTCGTGATTCGTGCATTCGTGTATTCGTGTATTCGTGTATTCGTGTCCCATTCGTGGATCGCCCCTATCCCAGCCGGGGCTTGGCGATGATTTCCGTCACCCGCAGGTCAAAGAACGCCTGAGCGTTGGCGGGTTTCAGGACCAGCGCGGTATCGGCTCCCCGGCCTGTCCCGGCGATGGCGATGCAGGGCTCCCCGACCCGAACCAGCCCGGCATCCGCTGCCATCAGCGCAATCTCTATGCAGACCTTCGTCCCTTCCCCGAAGTTGCGCAGGGTGAAGGCGATAATCTCGTCGGTGAGGTAGGTGTTCAGTTTACGGCGCACGGCCCGGTTGATGCCCCCGAAGGCGTGCTGACAGGTGAGGATACGTCCTCCGCCCGCTTCTATCGCCGCGCGGTACTCGGGCAACAGTTCCTGATCGTTCGGTGCCCGGAAGCCTGTGGAATGGGTGACCACCACCACGTCCTGGCCCCGGAACACCTCCACCGCCTTTGCGCCGGTTTCGCCGGTGGTGCTGGCGACGAGGACCGTCCGGATGCCCAGTTCGTCGGCCCGACGGCGGGCCGCCTCCAGCGTCTCGTCGGTGTTCTGGGGTCCGGGCTGGTCAAAGTAGAGAGTGGGAACAACCATCGCAGTCATGCTGAGCCTCCCGGTTGTGGAATACCTCACCCCTCCCCCTGCCCCCTCCCCTCTCCTGGCCGGCGGCCAGGAGAGGGGA
>JBBIKR010000080.1:8577-16786 GCA_037445395.1 Thermoflexales bacterium | reverse complement strand
CCCCCCGCCCCCCCCCCGCCCCCCCCCCCCCCCCCCCCGCCCCCGCCGGCCGTCTGGGGGGGGGGGTTAGGGGCCACGCGGGGGGGGGGGGGGTGCGGCACCGGCGGGTTGCACCAATAGAACATCAGCCGAAAACGATGGCGGCGGCAAAGCCGCCGCCATCGTTTTCTACCGGCCCGGGTGGCCTTGCCCTGGCGAAGCCGCCCCAAAACATATCTTTTTATGCCCGAATCTCCTGCCGCTGGAAGAGGATATAACTGACGGCGAACAGGAGCACGGTGGCCGCGACCAGTCCGGTAAACTGCGGCCATGCCAGCAGCAAACTCTGGCCCAGCGGCAACGGGGCTCCCAGAATCACCCCCTCCTGCAGTTGCAGGAGCACGCCCACCAGCCCGAAGGCCCGGAGGGAAGGGTACAGGAGCGCCATCGTCACTTCTGTGTAGAGGGTGATGGGGGAGAGGCGGGATAGCGTCATCGCGACCCGATTCTGGGCCAGGACCTCCTGCACCAGCCCGTACCGGATGGGCACCAGCGCCTGAGAGAGCCCCTGGGCGATCATGCCCCAGAAGACGGTGAAGAAGAGCCAGACGGCGATGGCGGCCAGGGCGGCCGTTGCCGGTTGCCGGAACCGGACCGAGAAAAGGAGCGCCAGCGCCAGCCAGACGCCGCCGTAGAAGATGGTCGCCAGCAGGAACAGCAAACTCCGGGCTACCTCCTCACCCCCGGGCGGGACCCCCAGCCGCACCAGCCCCATTCCGAAGACCAGCAGCCAGATGGCGGTCAGCACCAGCATCAGCGTGAAGAGGCCCGCCAGGAATTTACCGAAGAGCAGCGCGTCCCGGTAGATGGGTTGGGCCAGCACACGGGAGAGCGTCCGCCGGTTGAACTCCCCATTCACCGTGTCAAAGGTCAGCGCGATGGAGATCAACGGCACCAGGAAGGCCAGGAACCCGATGAAAGCGGGCAACGGGTCCCGCTGGGCGGTGAACAGCCGCAGGAACAGGAAACGGTCCTGGCCGACGGTCGTGCGCAGAGTTTCCGCCGCCATGAAGACGGTACCGGCGGCAGTCAGCACGATCAGCACTTCCAGGATCAGCATCCGGGTGCCGGTGAGGTAGTCGGCCATCTCTTTGGCCACCACCGCCCACAGCCCGGTCCACGGCGAGCCTTCCCGGGGGAGCCGTCCAGCCTCAACTTTCGCCGCCATGCTCCACCTCCTGGAAGTATCGGGCATAGACGTCGTCCAGGCTGGGTTCCTCCAACTGGAGGGCGCGCAGGGAACCGCCTGCCTCCACGACGGCGCGGGCGGCCTCCCCCCGCAGGTCCCGACGGCCTTCTACCATGTACCGCTCGGGCCCCGTCGTCTCTGCCTTTGTGGCGTCGGGCAGGCGGCGGAGGGCCTCCAGAATGGCCACCTGAGGCCCCGTCGCCTCCATATGCACCCGATAGCCGCCGCCCAGGACCCGCCGGGCCAGTTCCTCCACCGTCCCCTCCAGGACCATCCGCCCGCGATGGAACAGCCCCACCCGGTCACAGACGGCCTGGACCTGGTGGAGAAGGTGGGAGGCCACCAGGACGGTAATCCCCTGCGCCTTCAGGTCGCGGATGGTGTGCAGGAACTCCCGGGCCGCCTCCGGGTCCAGCCCCAGCGTCGGCTCGTCCATGATGATGAGGGCGGGGCGCTTGATGAGCACCTCCGCCACCCCCAGCCGCTGGCGCATCCCCCGCGAGTACGTGCCCACGGGCCGGTCCGCCACCTCCGTCAGGCCCATCCGTTCCAGCGCCTCGTCTATCCGCCGGTACGCCTCCGACCGGGGGATGCCGTTCAGTTTGGCGATGTAGATGAGATTCTCCCGGGCCGTCAGGTCGTCGTAGAAACCGACCTGGTCGGGGATGTAGCCGACCCGGGATTTGACGCTGAGCGGCTGGCGGGCGGGGTCCAGCCCCATCACCCGCACCGTCCCCGAGGTCGGTTCGGTCAACCCCAGGAGCATCAGGATGGTCGTCGTCTTGCCCGAGCCGTTGGGCCCCAGAAGGCCGAAAACCTCGCCCGGCTCCACCACCAGGTTCAGGCGGTCCACGGCGACGAAATTGCCGTAGCGCTTGGTCAGTTCCTGTGTCTGGATGACCGGTGCGTCCATAGGCCCTCCTTTCCGCCTCGTTCCTCCCCCGCCGCTGAAGACGGCGGGGGAGGAACAGCGGGTCTTCTACCGGCGCCCGAAGCGCATCACGGCCCAGGCGACCACGGCGACCGCCACGGCGATCAGGAGAATCCCCACGACGCCCCAGAGGGTGGAGGTGAGCACGGGGATGCGGAAGTCCGCCGACTCGTAGCCGCTGTCCTGAGGCCGGGCCCGGACGGTGAGCATGTAGTCACCCGCCACCGCCTGGTCGGCAGGCTTGACGTGCATCGTGATCTCCACCTGTTGCCCGGCGGGGATTTCCGGAATCCGGTCGGGCTCAAAGCGGACCGACCATCCCGAGGGCGGGCTGGCGGAGAGTTCCACGTTCAGGGCCGTCGCGGTGCCGTTGTTCTGGACCAGCAACTGGATGGGCGTCTCCCGGCCGGTGTAGACCTGGGTGGAGAGCCGCTCGTCGGGCGTCCGGATGGTCAGGTCCGGCTGCCCGGTCACCTCCGCCACCAGGGAGACCCGGGCCTCGCTCTCGCTGCCCAGAGCGGCAACCTCTATGGGATAGGTCCCTGCCGGAATCTGGGCGTACGGCTGGGCCTCAATGCTGATCCGCTTGGACTCGTTGGCCCCCACCGGCAGACTGGTCACCTCCTGGCCCATATACCGGAAGGAGACCAGGAAGCCCTGGGGGGCGCTAGCCTGCAGGTTGACAGTGGTCTCTTCGTCCCCCTCGTTCTTCAGGGTGGCGTCGTAGCGGAAGGTGGTGGTGGCGGAGCCCCGCAGGGTGGGCAGGTCCACCGACAGGCTGAGGCGGGCCGGCAGTTTGGCCGCCACGGTCAGTTCCAGCGGGAATTCGGCGGATACCCCTTCCCCGCGCGCGGTCACCGTCCAGCGGTAGGTGTCGCCGGGGACGTTCTCCGGCACCACCACCCGCAGGCTGACCGAGGCGTCCTTTTCCGGTTCTACGAAGACGGCGCGCACCACGTTGCCGCCGCCCCGGAAGGTGGCCTCCCAGCCCTCGGGAAGCCCCTGTACATCCAGGTAGACCGTTTGGGGAGTGGAAGCCGTGAGCCGAAGGGTGAGGTTGAAGGTGACCGTCTCACCCAGTTCGGCGACCCGGGCCGGGTAATCGCAGAAGAGGAGCAGGCCCTGCCCTTCCTGGGCGCGGGCCGGGACCGGCCCGGTCAGGGCGATGAGAAGCGCCAGCAAAAAAAGAACCGCCCAGTTTCGTCTCATATTTCGCCTCCTTCAAAATCAGAGATGTGCGGATCCTGCGAGCGAACCAAGCGGTGAGATAGATCTTATCGGTTGTATGTCGTAGCGGCAAATTATAGCACCTCGGCTCAGAATGTCAAGGGCAGTTGCCGCTTGCACCCCCTTGACAAATCCCGGAGAAAATGGTATAATGTGAGCGTTCACGTGAACGTTCACGTCACCCCGGAGGCTCCATGCGCTCCCGGCCAACCATCCAGGACGTCGCCCGGCGAGCCGGCGTATCCCGCCAGACCGTCTCGCGCGTCCTCAACAACAAGGGCGAGGTCCGGCCGGAGACCCGGGAACGGGTGCTGACGGTCATAGAAGAACTGAACTACCGTCCCAACGCCGTCGCCCGCAGCATGGTGCGCGGGCACACCTGTACCCTCGGCTGCATCTCCCCCAGCCTCACCGACTTCACCTTCGCCAGCATTATTGAGGGCGCGCAGGCGGAAGCCCGCCGTCTGGGCTACTTCATCCTCACCGGCAGCGCCCCCACCGAGCAGGAAGTGGAATCCCTGCTGGAGGAGTTCCTCCACCGCCAGGTGGATGGCCTGATCGTCTTCAACCCCTACGCCGACGGGCGGTTCCGCTATCTCCACCCCCTCATTGAAAACGGCGTTCCGGTCGTCTATCTGGGCAATACTCCGCGGGGCGAACCGGTCTCCTCGGTCCGCTGCGATGACCAGGACGGCGGCTTCCAGGCCACCTGCTACCTGCTGGGGTTGGGGCACAGGGCCATCGCGACGGTCACCGGCCCGCCCAACGAGGAGTGCGTGGGCGACCGGCTGAACGGCTACCGCCGGGCCCTGGAGGAGCGCGGGCTTCCCGTGGACGATCGCCTGGTCGTCAGCGGGAACTGGTCCGCTCTCTCCGGGTATCAGGCCACCCGCTCCCTGCTGGAGTCTGGCGTGACCTTCACCGCCGTCTTTGCCCAGAACGACCAGATGGCCATCGGCGCGATTCGGGCGCTGCGGGAGGCGGGCCTCCAGGTCCCGCGCGACGTCTCGGTCATCGGTTTTGACGACATCCCGCTGGCCTCCTACTTTGACCCTCCCCTCACCACGCTGCGCCAGCCGATGACGGAACTGGGCGAGCAGGCGGCCCGCCTTCTCATCACGACGATTCGGGAGCCCCACACGCTTCCTCAGCGGCTCCTGATCCCCGCCCGTGTCGTGGAACGGGCCTCCTGCGCGGCGCTGTAACGCGGTGAATCACTGGCTGATCTCAAGCGCCGCCTGAGGCGGCACCCCTCTCCCCGGCTGTACGGCCCGGGAGAGGGGACAGAGGTATATACGTAAACTTCGGCCCCGGGACGGCCTTTCCAGGCCGTCTCACAGGCTGGAAGCCTGTGCTACGGCCATCTGTGCAGGATGGAAAGCCCGCCCCACAGGTTTTCGGATAGGCTCAAAGAGAGGTTCCCGAATCCATGAAAGGAGGTGTCTATCGGACCAATCGCCACTCTCGCTACCCACCCAAACTTACCGTCACTTCCCCCCAAAAACAGATAGGAGGAGACTGCCATGAAACGGTATCTGCTGACCTTGCTATCTCTGGTCGCCACCCTGACCCTCGTCGTTGCGTGTGCCCCCCAGACGGTGACGGTGACCGTGGAGCGGACCGTGCCGGTGCGGGAGACGGTGGAGGTCCCGGTGGAGAAGCCGGTGGCCAAGCGCATCGTCATCTACAACTCCTATATGAGCGACCCCGCGCCCCGGGAGGCCGACGCAGTCCTCGTGAAAATGTTTGAGGAAGAGCATCCCGACATTGACGTCATCCACAGCACCATCGCCCACGAGGACTTCAAGCAGGCCATCCGGGCGTATCTCACCGCCTCCACCCCGCCGGACGTGATGACCTGGTTCGCCGGGAACCGGGCCCGCTTCTTCATTGACAAGGGCCTGATCATGGACATCAGCGACGTGTGGGAGAAGGAGGGGTGGAACGAGAGTTACCCCAAGGGGTTCCGCGCCCTCAGCACGGTGAACGACAAACAGTACTTCCTCCCCGCCAGCTGGTACTGGTGGGCCGTCTACTACCGCAAGGACATCTTTGACCAGTACGGCCTGAAACCCCCGCAGACCTGGGATGAGTTCCTGCAGGTCTGCGCGACCCTCAAACAGAACGGCATCACCCCCATCACCATCGGCACCAAGTACCCCTGGACGGCGGCCGGCTGGTTTGACTACCTGAACATGCGGGTCAACGGCCCCGAATTCCACATCAACCTGATGCTGGGCAAAGAGCGGTACGACGACCCGCGCGTCAAACGGGTCTTCACCGATTACTGGGCGCCGTTAATTGAGAACGGCTACTTCCTGGAGAACGCGGCCGCCTACAGTTGGTCCGAGGCGCTCCAGTTCATGATTGACGGTCAGGCCGCCATGTACCTGATGGGCGACTTCGTCCGGGACAGTTATCCGGATGAACTGGAGGGGAATCTGGACTTCTTCCGCTTCCCCATCATTGACCCCAACATGCCCATCGGGGAGGACGCGCCCACGGACGGCTTCTTCATCGCCGCCAACTCCCAGCATCCGGAAGAGGCGAAACTCTTCCTGGCCTTCCTGGGTTCGGTGAAGGCGCAGCAGTACTTTGCCGACACCCTGGGGCGGCTGCCGACGAATATGGGGGTGGATACCAGCAAGTTCACCCCGGTGCAGTTGAAGGGCCTGGAACTGATCAAGGGCGCCGACTACGTGGCCCAGTTCTACGACCGGGACACCACTCCGGAGATGGCCGAGAAGGGCATGGCGGCCTTTATGGAGTTCTGGGATAACCCCGGCGCCATTGACGACATCCTGGCCCGACTGGAAACCGCCCGCCAGGAGATTTTCGCCGAGCAGTAGTCCGACGCAGGGGGAGCCCGTGAGCGATCATGGGCTCCCCTTCCCTTTGCCCCTGACCGGTCGGACGGTGGCGGCAGGGCCGCCGCAACGAAAATGTGCTTCCCCGCAGGTGATGGAATGGCCAAGCGAGTCCTCTTTCCACGGATGGTGCCCTATCTTTTCCTGGTCGGTCCTCTCATCATCTACTTCATCTGGGTCGTTGGGCCGATGCTCTACACCTTCTACCTGAGTTTTACCAACTGGGATGGTGTCTCCTCCCCTGCCCTCATCGGCTGGCGCAATTATCAGAAACTCTTCCGCGACCCCGTTTTCTACATTTCCCTGACCAACAACCTCAAGTGGATGCTCTGCTTCATCACCATCCCGGTGGTGGGTGGGCTGGCCCTGGCGTTGACACTCAACCGGAATATCCCGGGCGCAAAGTTCTTCAAGACTTCTTTCTACTCCCCGATGGTCCTCTCCCTGGTCGTCTGCGGGCTCATCTGGTCCTGGATGTACCATCCGGCCAAGGGGCTGATCAACGAATCGCTGCGCCTGATCGGACTGGATGCGCTGGCCAAGGGCTGGCTCAGCGACCGACGGCTGGTGATGTGGGCCATCATCGCCGTGGGCATCTGGCGGCAGGTGGGCTACGTGATGGTCCTCTACCTGGCCGGCCTGCAGGGGATTGACCCCACGCTGGTGGACGCCTCCCGGGTGGACGGCTGCAACAACTGGCAGACCATCTGGCACGTCATCCTTCCCCTTCTGAGCCCGGTCACTGTCGTGGTGGTGGTGATCAGCATCATAGACTCCCTGCGTGCGTTTGACCTGGTCTCGGTGATGACCCGGGGAGGGCCGTATTACTCCTCCAGCGTGCTCGCCAATTTTATGTACATTGAGGCCTTCAATAACTACAAGATGGGGTACGGCGCGGCCATTTCGGTCATTCTCTTCCTGCTCAGCGCCATCTTCATATTCCTGTACCTCTGGCGCGTTCTGCAGACGGAAATGGAGTATTAGCGATGTCCACGCGCCAGTTTTTCCGCTCGCCCTGGCGGACCGCCGGGTACATCCTGCTGGTCATCGTCACCCTGCTCTGGCTGGTGCCCTTCGGGCAGGCCCTGCTGACCTCCTTCCGGTCATACGACGACATCATGATTCACGGCTTCTTCTCCCTTCCCAGAACCATCTCCCTGAACAGTTATCGGGAAGCGTGGGTGCGGGGCGGGCTGAGTTATTATCTGCCCAACAGTTTCATCATCACCATCCCCTCTCTGATTCTGACGTTGCTCCTCTCCTCCCTTTCCGCCTATGCGCTGGCCCGGTTCCGGTTCCGGGGCAATCGGGCCATCTTTTTCCTCTACGTGGGCGGGACAATGCTACCGTTCCAGGTGTTGATGCTGCCGGTATTCCGTCTGACCAATGCGCTGGGCCTCTACGACACGTATTGGGGACTGATCGCCTTCCATACGGCCTTCCAACTGGGCTTCTGCACGTTCCTCCTGCGCAACTATATGCGGACCGTTCCCGGCGAGATTCTGGAAGCGGCCCGAATGGACGGCTGCAACGAGTTCCGCATCTGGTGGCAGATCATGTTGCCGCTCACGCTGCCAGCCCTGGCGGCCCTGGCCACGCTGGAGTTCACCTGGATTTTCAACGATTACCTCTGGGCCATCATTCTCCTGCGCAGCGACCACCTGAAACCCGTCACCGCCGGTCTGGCGACCCTCCAGGGCCAGTATGTGACGGATTGGACGGTCATCGTGGCGGGCGCCCTCCTGGCGACCATCCCCACGGTGATCGTCTTCATCTTCCTCCAGCGGTATTTCATTGAGGGGTTGACACTGGGGGCGACCAAGTAACGCCATCTCCGCCCCCGCGCGGGCCCGACAGGGGGTATGGGGGTTTTGAACACAAGCCGATACCCCCCACAAAACCCCCAAACCCAACCCCCCAAGGGGGGCCGCTCACACGGCGGAATTGCGCCACAGG
>JBBIKR010000080.1:0-8567 GCA_037445395.1 Thermoflexales bacterium | reverse complement strand
TGGGGGGGGGCTGCCGCCGCCCGGCAAAACCCCCATACCCTCCCCCGATGGGCGCGGCGCTCCCGCGGGGGATTTGCTGCACAGGCCCATCGGCAGGGGCTCCTTGCCGGAGACGCCCTTTCGGGTATAATAGCGCTCGTGCCGACGCAGGGGCACGGTCGCGGAGGCCGACCCCTGGCCGGAGGCCCAGGGCGGGCGACTTCCGTCGGCGCCGCCGCAACCCAGACACACCCTCTACAAGCGAGTTCCCAATGTTCTACTACGGCTGCGACTACTATCCCGAACACCGTCCGGAATCCTCATGGGAAGCGGATGCCCGCCTGATGCAGGAGGCGGGGTTCAACGTGGTCCGCATCGGCGAATTTGCCTGGGCCCGGATGGAGCCCACCGAAGGTCGGTACGACTGGGGCTGGCTGGACCGGGCCATAGACGTCCTCTACCGGCATGGCATGCGGGTCGTCCTGGGCACGCCGACGGCGGCCCCGCCTCCCTGGCTGACGACGGCCCATCCCGAAATCCTCCCCCGCGACATGTACCGTCGGGTCCGCCACGCCGGGAGCCGCCGCCACTACTGCCCCAACAGTCCCATATACCAGGAATACACCCGCCGCATCGTCACCGCCCTGGCAGAGCGGTACGGCTCCGATGAGCGGGTGGCCGGCTGGCAGATAGATAACGAGTTCGGCTGCCACGACACCGGCCACTGCTACTGCGACGTCTGCGCCGTCCGATTCCGGGAGTGGCTGAAAGACCGCTACGGCTCACTGGATGCCCTCAACGAGGCCTGGGGAACCGCCTTCTGGTCCGCCATTTACGCATCGTGGGACGAAATCCCCCTTCCCTGGGCCGCGCCCGCCGAACACAACCCGGCCCATCTTCTGGATTTCCTCCGCTTCAACACCGAGTCCTTCCGCCGGTACCAGCAGTTGCAGATAGACATCATCCGGCAACAGGCCCCCCACCAGTTCATCACCCACAACTTCATGCCCTTCCATTCCAGGGAACTGGATTTCTACGAAATCGCGGCCCCGCTGGACTTCGTCTCCTGGGACAATTATCACTTCTACGGAGCCACGCCGGCCATCGTCGCGGCGACCCACGACCTGTACTGGGGAATGAAGGGCAACTACTGGGTGATGGAACAGCAGGTCAGCCAGGTGAACTGGGCACCCTACAATCCCGTCTTCCGACCCGGCGAGGTGGGCCTGAAGGTCTGGCAGTCGGTGGCCCACGGGGCCGACGGCATCCTGTACTTCGCCTGGCGGTCCACGACGCGGGGGGCCGAAATCTACCACTCCGGTCTGCTGGACTACGGCAACCGCCCGACCCGGGGGTACGAAGAGGCCCGTCGGATGGGTCAGACTCTCCGGCAACTGGCTCCCTATCTGGAGGGGAGCGTCCCCCCGGCAGAGGTGGCCATCCTTCATGACTACGCCTCCCGCTGGTCGCTGGATATCCAGCCCCACAACCGCGACCTGGCCGACGACGCCGCGTTCCGGCAGGCCCTGATGGGCCCCTACCAGGCCCTCTGGGCCCGCAATGTCCCCGTGCACATCCTGCGGGCCACCCCGGAGACCGACCTCTCGGCCTACAAACTGGTCGTCCTCCCGGCGCTGAACCTGGTGGGGCCTGAACTGGCCCGGCGGCTGGCGGATTACGTCCAGGGCGGCGGGACGCTCATCGCCACCGCCCGCACCGGCTTCAAGGACGAATACGGACGGGTGCCGGGCCAGCCTCCCGGCTATCTTGCCGAACTGTTGGGGGTGATTGTGGGAGAATTTGACTCCCTGCCGCCGGACCGCCGCAACTCGGTGCGGTTTGTCTACGGGCCCACCGGTTCGGCCCCCGTCTCCCTGTGGATGGAGGTCCTGCAACCGACCGATGCCCGTCCGCTGGCCGTCTACGAAGAGGACTTCTACGCCGGGGAGCCCGCCGCGACCGTCGCCGAACGGGGCCGGGGCCGGGCCATTTACGTGGGCGTCCTGGGGGATGCGGCGTTCTACGGTCTGTTGATGGACTGGCTGTTGCCCCAACTGGGCATCCATCCTCCTCTGGTGACCCCCGAGGGGGTGGAGGCGAAGGTCCGGGTGGGCCCCCGGGGACGGTTGCTCTTCCTGCTGAACCACAACGACCGACCGGCCCGGGTCTCCCTCCCCGTTCCGGGCACGGACGTCATCACCGGAGAGCCCTGGGCAGGGGAAGGGGAA
The DNA here is from genome assembly GCA_037445395.1 of Thermoflexales bacterium. GTDB lineage: Bacteria > Chloroflexota > Anaerolineae > B4-G1 > DUEL01 > SpSt-77. Next base: position 6,360 of record JBBIKR010000080.1, on the reverse strand, counting down.
CTGGGCGCGCGGGAAGCCCGGATTCTCCTCTTCTCCACCGGTTCTCGTGGAGGGGGGTGAACGTTGGGGGCGGGCGGCAAAGCCGCCCGCCCCAAACGGTTTCCCCTTGATGGCGACGGGGCCGTAGCATTTACCTCTTGCTTTCCCCTGCCCTTTTTCCCCGAAAAACCCACCCGCACAGGCTTTCTCCCCCTTGACAAATCGGATGTTTCGGTGTATACTAACACGTGTCAGTAACACGTGTTAATCCCGGTCCGCCCGGAGGAAACGCATGCCTGACCGCCCCACATCCCGAGACGTCGCCCGTCTGGCCGGGGTCTCCCGCACCACCGTCTCCCTGGTCCTCAACAACGTCCCCGACGTCCACATCAGCCCGGAGACCCGCCAGCGGGTCCTGGAAGCGGCCCGGCAACTGAACTACTACCCCGACGTCTCCGCCCGCCGACTGGTCAGCGGCAGGACCCACACCATTGCCCTGGTCTGGCACCGGGGGCCCGATCAGATGTACCGGGACGCGTTCCTCCCCGGCCTCCTCCAGGGAGCCACCCGCGCGGCCCGCCGCTACGGATACCACGTCCTCTTCCGCCCCATAGAGTCCGATGAGCCGGACGACGCTTACGTGGAACTGGCCCGCGGCCGCCACACCGACGGTCTCATCCTCTCCGGCCCCCGCTCCGACGATACTGCCCTCCTGGACCTTCATCGGGAGGGATTCCCCATCGTGATCCACGGCCAGTTGCCCGGCACCGACATCCCCTCCGTGGATGTGGACAACGTCCAGGGAGCCACAGCGGCCGTGGAGCACCTGCTCCGACTGGGCCATCGCCGCATCGGGATGATCACCAACGCCCCTCCGGCCTACACCGCCAGCCGCCAGCGGCTGGAAGGATACCGGCAGGCACTGGAGACGGCCAGTATCCCGTACGACGAGGAACTGGTCCGCTACGGGAATTTTGACGAGGAGAGCGGCCGGCAGGCGATGGAGGCGTTGCTATCGCTGGTAGAGCGCCCTACGGCCGTCTTCATCGCCAGCGACATGGTCGCCATCGGCGCGCTGCGGGCCCTGCGGGAGCACGGCCTGCAGGTCCCGGAGGATATAGCCGTCGTCGGATTTGACGACATCGCCACCGCCCGATACCTCACCCCCGCCCTCACCACCGTCCACGTGCCCGCCTTCGGCCTGGGCTGGAGCGCGGCCGAACTCCTCATCCGCATCATTGAGGGCGACCTCCCCAACGAGACCCAGGTCCGCCTGGAGACCCGACTGGTCATCCGGGAGTCCTGTGGGACGAACGCAGGTCAGCAGGACGTAGACGGACGCGGATAAAGACTGACTGGACACCGATAGGGACTTTCGCACCTGGAGATTGCTTCGGCACTTCGTGCCTCGCAATGACATCTTCCCGGGCCCGGGAAGGTCAGAGAAGAGGGGAAAAGGGAGGGGTTTGGGGGCGGCGGCGAAGCCGCCGCCCCCAGCCCCCCTCTCCCCGTGCCGCGCCAGCGGCAACGGGGAGGGGGGAGGGGGAGGGGTGCATAGAAAGTGCCGGACAACCAGAGACCAAACGTCGTTGTAGTCCTAACCGGTTCGGGAAAGGAGGTGATGAGAAGGCACCAGAATCCTCTAATCTCCGGTCAGCATACGGTTTCCCAATGAATCCGTCCGTATCCATCCAAAATTTGCAAGGAGGGAAGAAATGTCTCGGCGTATCCTGTGGTTCTCTCTGACCGCTCTGGCGGTCATCGGCCTGCTCCTGGCCGGCTGCGCCCCCCAAACGGTCACCGTCACCGTGCCCGTGGAGAAGCCAGTACAGGTCACCGTTCCGGTTACGGTTCCCGTCACTGTAGCGGCTCCGAAAGGGGCGGTAACGGTGCTGGGCGTGTGGGGCGGCTCCGAGTTTGAGGCCTTTTCCGCCGCCGTGGAGCCCTTCACCAAAGAGACGGGCATCGGCATGGCCTTTGAGACTTCCCGTGAGCAGGCCACGGTACTGGTCACCCGGGTTCAGGCCGGCAATCCCCCGGACATCGCCATTCTCCCCCAGCCCGGGCTGCTGGTGGACCTGGCGAAGATGGGCGCGCTGGTCCCGCTGGAAAACATCGTGGATATGGACCAGTTGAAAAAGGACTACGCGCAGGCCTGGATTGACCTGGGCAGTTACGACGGCCACCTCTACGGCATCTGGTTCAAGGGCGCGCTGAAGAGTTTGGTCTGGTACAATCCCACCGCGTTCCAGGAGAAGGGCTACCAGGTACCCACCACCTGGGATGAGATGATCGCCCTCTCCGACCGGATTGTGGCCGACGGCGGGACGCCCTGGTGCATCGGGCTGGAGAGCGGCGCGGCCAGCGGCTGGCCCGGCACCGACTGGATTGAGGACATCATGCTCCGCACCGCCGGCCCCGAGGTCTACGACAAATGGGTCAACCACGAAATCCCCTGGACCGACCCGGCGGTCAAGCGGGCATGGGAACTCTTCGGCCAGATCGCCCGCAACGAGAAGTACGTCTGGGGCGGCACCACGGGCGTTCTGAGCACCAACTTCGGCGATTCCCCGCGCCCCCTCTTTGACACGCCCCCCGGCTGCTACATGCACCGCCAGGCCTCCTTCATCACCGGGTTCTTCCCCGAGGGAGTGGAGGCGGGCAAGGACTACGACGTCTTCGCCTTCCCGTCCATTGATCCCCAGTGGGGCGTCCCGGCCCTGGGCGCGGGCGACGTGGTGGTGATGCTCAACGATACTCCCGAAGCCCGGGCGTTCATCCAGTACCTGGCGTCGCCCACCCCCCACGAAATCTGGGCGGCCCGCGGCGGCTTCATCTCCCCGCACCGGGGGGTGAACCCCAGCGCCTATCCGGACGACCTGACCCGCAAGCAGGCCCAGATTCTGGCCGGCGCCGAAGTCTTCCGCTTTGATGGCTCCGACCTGATGCCGGCCGCCGTCGGCGCGGGATCCTTCTGGACCGGTGTGATGGACTACGTGGGCGGCAAGGACCTGGATGCGGTGCTCCAGGCGATTGAGGCCAGCGCCCAGGACGCCTACAAGAAGTAAGGCGTGAAACGCGAATCGTGACGTGAAAGCCTCCCGCAGGTTCAGAGCCTGCGGGAGGCTCCCCATCCCGCCGGAGGGACGCATGAGCGAGTTGCTCTCTCAGGTCCTCACCACGCTGGCCGCCATCTTTCTGGGGGTCGTCGGGATCGCTGCCCTCTTCCTGGGGCTGGATTTCCTGGTCGGCCGTTTCCCTCAACGGTGGCAACCCCGTCTGCGGCCCTGGGCCTACATCGGGCCCACCCTCTTCATCCTCGGGTTCTATCTGGTGTACCCGACCCTGCACACGCTCTACCTGAGTTTCCTGGACGCCCGGTCCGAACGATTTGTCGGGCTCCAGAATTATCTCTGGACGCTGACCTCACCCGAGATGCGCATCGCTTTCCGCAATAATCTCCTGTGGATCGTCCTGATGACCACTTTCAGCGTCGGATTCGGGCTGGTCATCGCCGTTCTGGTGGACCGGGTGCGCTACGAGCCGATTGCCAAGTCCATCATCTTCCTGCCCGTTGCCATCTCGTTTGTGGGGGCCAGCGTCATCTGGCGTTTCGTCTACGCCTACAAGCCGGCCAACGTGCCGCAGATCGGCCTGCTGAACGCGCTGCTCACCGCCCTCGGCGGTCAACCCATCGGGTGGCTGGTGGACACGCGGGTGAACAACTTCGCCCTGATCGCCGTCGGAGTCTGGCTGCAGACCGGGTTCTGCATGGTCATCCTCTCCGCCGCCCTGAAGAGTATCCCGAGGGAGATTCTGGAGGCGGCGCGGGTGGACGGTGCCAGCGAGTGGCGCATTTTCTGGCAGGTCACCGTGCCGATGATCAGTTCCACCATCGCGGTGGTAGCGACGACGGTGGTCATCAATGCCCTGAAGGCCTTTGACATCGTCTTCGTGCTGACCAACGGGACGCGCGGGACGGAGGTCATCGCCAACCGGATGTACAAGGAGATGTTCTCGTTCCTGAACTTCGGACGGGCCAGCGCGATTGCCGTCATCCTGCTGCTGGCCATCATCCCGGTGATGGCGGCCAACATCCGCCGCTTTCAGGCGCAGGAGGAGATGCGATGAGTATCCGCCGGGTCTTCGCTCGCTTTCCGCTCCATTTTGCCGTCATTGCCATCTGCATCATCTGGTCGCTCCCGACGGTCGGGCTTCTGGTCACTTCCTTCCGCCCCCGAGACGCTGTCTTCGCCACCGGCTGGTGGACCGTCTTCCGGTTTCCTCTGGACTTCTCCCAGTTCCGGCTGGATAACTACATTCAGGTCCTGACCGCGCAGGGGCTGGCTCGGGCGTTCCTGAACAGTCTGTCCATTGTCATCCCGTCCACCGTCATCCCCATCACCATCGCGGCCTTCGCCGGGTACGCCTTCGCCTGGATGAATTTCCCCGGCCGTCAGGTGCTGTTCGTCATCGTCGTCGGGCTACTGGTGGTGCCGCTCCAGATGACCCTCATCCCGCTCCTGCGCGTCTATAATCAACTGGGCCTGTCGGGCACGTTTCTGGGCATCTGGCTGGCCCACACCGGCTACGGGCTACCCTTCGCGGTCTATCTGCTGCGCAACTTCTTCGGCTCGCTGCCGAAGGACCTCTTTGAGGCGGCCTATCTGGACGGCGCCTCTCCCCTGACCGCCTTCACCCGCCTGGCGCTCCCGCTCTCGGTGCCGTCGCTGGCGTCCCTGGCCATCTTCCAGTTCATCTGGGTCTGGAACGACCTGCTGGTGGCCCTCATCTACCTGGGCGGGACGGAGAAGGTGTCCCCGCTGACACTGCGGCTCTCCGCAATGGTACAATCGCTGGGGCAGGACTGGCATCTCTTGACGGCGGCTGCGTTCGTCTCTATCGCTGTCCCCCTTCTGGTCTTCTTCACCCTTCAGCGCTACTTCGTCCGTGGCATCCTGGCCGGGTCGGTGAAGGGGTAGGGGGTCGCGAAAGGCGCGAAAGGCACGAAATACGGACACGATAAGGAGGCCCATTTGCTCCCACAGGTCCCTGTCTCCGAGAAACGATTGGATGACTACCGCCCCATCGTGGGCGACGAGGCGATTGCGGAAATCCGCGCCCTGGCCGCGCCCCTGCGGGGCGCGCGGGTGGTTCACATCAACGCGACGGCCTACGGCGGAGGCGTCGCCGAAATCCTGCAGACTCTGGTTCCCCTGATGCGGGACGTCGGTCTGGAGGCCGAATGGCAGGTCATAGAGGGCGCGGACGAGTTCTTCACCGTCACCAAAGCCTGCCACAACGGGCTTCAGGGGATGGACATCCCCTTCACCGACGAGATGAAGGACATCTGGCGGCGCTACAACGAGGCCAACGCCCGCCGCCTGGAAGGCACGTACGACTTCATCGTTGTCCACGACCCCCAGCCCGCTGGCCTGCTCCACTTCCACGGGCGCACGGGCGGCAAGCACTGGGTCTGGCGCTGCCACATTGACACGTCCCAGCCCAATCCGGACTACTGGGAGTTCTTCGTCCCCTACATCTCCCTGTACGATGCCGCCATCTTCACGATGCGGGAATACGTGGGGCCGGGGGTGAATTTCCGGCATCTGGCCGTCATCCCACCGACCATTGACCCCCTCTCCCCCAAGAACGCGCCGATGAGCATGGAAGAGGCCTGCCGGACCGTCGCCCGCTTCGGGGTGGACGTCCGCCGCCCCCTCATCGTCCAGGTGAGCCGGTTTGACCCCTGGAAGGACCCGCTGGGCGTGATAGACGCCTACCGGCTGGTGAAGCGGGAGATGCCGGATGTGCAACTGGCGCTGGTGGGCTCCATGGCCGCCGACGACCCGGAAGGGTGGACGTACCTGGACCGGACGATCCGCCATGCCGGGGAGGACTACGACATCCACATTCTGCACAACTTCCACGGCGTGGGCAATCGGGAGGTCAACGCCTTCCAGACCGCCGCCGACGTGGTGGTCCAGAAGTCACTGCGGGAGGGATTCGGGCTGGTGGTCGCCGAGGCGCTGTGGAAGGGGAAGCCCGTCATCGGTGGGAACGTCGGCGGGATTCCCCTGCAGGTGATAGACGGGGAGACGGGCTTTCTGGTGAACAGCGTGGAAGAGTGTGCCGACCGGGTGCTCTCCCTGCTCCGGCATCCGGAGGAGGCGCGGCGCATGGGGGTGGCCGCGCGGGAGCACGTCCGGCGGCGCTTCCTCACCACGCGCTACCTGGCAGACTACCTGCGGCTCTTCGGCCAGTTGAGCGCGGGATGACCTCTGCTTTTCCTCACCCCACCCCCCCCCCCCCCGGGGGCGCCCCCCCCCCCCGCCGGCCCGCGGGGGAGGGGCGGGGGGGGGGTTGGGGCGCAGCCGGGGG
>JBBIKR010000079.1:14918-17273 GCA_037445395.1 Thermoflexales bacterium | reverse complement strand
GTGGTGGGCCGCCTCCGCGACCAGGAGCGCCGCCTGGACCGCGTGGCGCAACCCCACCAGGCCGTCGCTCAACCGGCTGGCCCGGTAAAAGTCGTCTATCTCCTCTTTCAGGTGACGGAGGTCCCGGAGGGCGCGCGTGAGCCGCCGCTCGGAGCGGACCAGCCCCACGTAGTTCCACATCGTATACTGGATGGCCCGCAGGTCGCGCCAGATGAGGGCCGGGTCCGCCTCCTCCACCCCCGTCTCCTCCCAGGGCGGCACCTCCTCCGGGGAGACGACGGGGAGCACCTCCCGCGTGGCGATGTCCCGCGCCGCGCGCTGGCCCCAGACCAGCCCCTCTAGGAGCGACGTGGAGGCCAGCCGGTTGGCCCCGTGCACCCCGGTACAGGCCACCTCCCCGACGGCGTAGAGGTTGCGAATCGTTGTCCGGCCCCACTCGTCGGTCCAGACGCCGCCGCAGAAGTAGTGGGCCGCTGGGACGACCGGGATGGGCTGGGCAGTGATGTCCAGCCCCAGCGACCGGCAGCGGTCGTAGATGGTGGGGAAGCGCTCCCGAATCCGCTCCGGCGGGAGCACGGAGGCGATATCCAGCAGGACGTAGGGGTAGCCGTTGGCGACCATTTCGTGGTGGATGGCCCGAGCGACCACATCCCGGGGAGCCAGGTCCCCCCAATCCGGGGCGTACTTCTGCATAAACGGACGGCCGTCCGGGGTGAGCAGTCGCCCTCCCTCCCCCCGTACCGCCTCGGAGATGAGAAACCCCTCCGCGCCGGGCAGAGCCAGGACGGTGGGGTGAAACTGGACATATTCGGCGTTGATGACGCGCGCGCCGGCCCGGTAGGCCATGGCCAGCCCGTCGCCCCGGGCGCCTTCGGGATTGGTGGTGTATCGGTAGATGCGACCCAGCCCCCCCGTTGCCAGCACCGTCGCTCCGGAGAGGTACCGGTGCACCCGCCCGGTGGCGCGGTCCAGCACATACGCGCCGTGGCAGGTGATGGGGTCGTAGACGGTGAGGGAGTTGCGGGCGTGGTGGGGGAAGGTGATGAGGTCCACCGCCGTGGCGTCGGTTACCAGGCGGACGTTGGGATACTGGCGCAGCGCGGCGACCAGTGCCCTGATGATGGCCTGCCCCGTCGCGTCGCCCACGTGGAGGATGCGGGGGCGGGAGTGAGCCCCCTCCAGACCGTAGGCCAGCCGTCCGTCGGGATCGCGGTCAAAGGGAACCCCCAGTTCCCGAATCAGCAACTCCTCCACCAGTCGGGGCCCCTCTTCGGCCAGAATGCGGACGGCGGCGGGAAGGCTCAGGCCAGCTCCGGCGGCCAGCACGTCCTGGACCAGAAGGTCGGGGCTGTCGTCCTCCCCCAGGGCAACGATGCCCCCCTGCGCGTAGCGGGTGTTGCTCTCTTCGGGGTCAGCCGCGCGGGTGACCAGCGTCACCTGTCGCTGGCGGTCGCGCGCCAGGAAGAATGCCGCCGTCGCCCCGGCGATGCCGCAGCCGATGATCAGGACGTCGGTCTCTACTCGTTCATCAACCATTCTATCTTCACCACCGCTTCCACCTCCCGGAACTCCGGGTCGCCGGTCACCAGTGTGGCGCCCAATTTCTGGGCCAGCGCGGCAGCAAAGGCATCCGCGTAGGAAATAGGGTATCGGGCTTTCAGGTGAGCAGCGGCAAAGGTGAGGTCTCGGTCGGCCGGTATGATCTCCAGGGGAAGGTGGTCTATGATGCGGATGGCTTCCTCTACGGCGGGGCGGCCCCCCTGGCGTTCGCTGATATACAGCACCTCCCCGTAGTTGACCAGGCAGAAGCAGAGACGGGCCTCGCCAGACCGGGCACGAAGGAGAAGGTCCAGCACCCGCTCAGCCCCCGGTTCGCCCCGCAGATAGGTCAGAAGAGCAAAGGCATCAAGGACGTAGGTCTGGCTCAATCTCCTGCTCCTCCTTCGCTCGCTCTTCCGTGCGCTCTCTCAAAAGCGCCTGAGTCCAGAGGTTTTCACCTCCGAACCGCAGAAGCGCCCCCATACCCTCGGCAACAGGGTCTTCGGGGACATTTACTATGGACAGGATGCCACCGTAATCAATGAACTGCACCTTCGTACCCGGCCGGAGACCATATCGGTCACGGTATTCTTTGGGGATAACGACCCATCCTTTCGCTGTAACCGTCGCCGTAGTCATACTTTTCCCTCTTCAGTAATACTTTTCTGTGCAAAGTATATCATATTCCGCCGGATGTGCAACTGATTAGCCGGAAAAGGCTTGCGCAGGATTTCGCCCCTGTGGGCAGGAAGGGAGTATGGGGTTTTGCGGGCGGGCTACGCCCGCCCGCACCCCCCATATCCTTCCCAGCGGCAC
>JBBIKR010000079.1:9835-14818 GCA_037445395.1 Thermoflexales bacterium | reverse complement strand
CCGCTGCGCTCCGTGCCGGACTACGAACGCAAGGGCGTTTGTAGTGCGCTACGAAGCGAAGCGGAGTAGCGCCTGTAACGGCACTCCGCTGCGCTCCGTGCCGGACTACGAACGCAAGGGCGTTTGTAGTGCGCTACGAAGCGAAGCGGAGTAGCGCCTGTAACGGCACTCCGCTGCGCTCCGTGCCGGACTACGAACGAATGCGATGGGAGCGCTGATCACAAACGTTTGACAAACCACAGGATGTATAATAAGATTGGCGGTGGCACTTCCTCACCTCTCCCCCGCTACCCGCGGCAGCGGGGGAAGAAAACGGTGGCACAAATGGACTCCGATACTCTTTCCTCCCGCATCTCTTCCCGCACCGCACGGATTGCGGTTATCGGACTGGGGTATGTGGGGCTGCCGCTGGCGGTGGCCTTCGCCCGGGCCGGGTTCCCGGTCGTCGGCGTGGATGTGGATGAGGGCAAAGTGGCCGCGCTGAACGCGGGCCGCAGTTACATCGGCGACGTCCCCGATGAGGAACTGCAACCGCATGTGGCGTCGGGCCGCCTCCGCGCCACGACGGATTACGATGCCCTTCGGGAAGCGGATGCCATCTTCATCTGCGTCCCTACGCCCTACGATGCTCAGCGGGCCCCCGACCTCTCGTTCATCCGAGCCGCCGCCGAGGGCATCCGCCCCCGCCTTCGCCCCGGCCACCTGGTCGTCCTGCAATCCACCACCTACCCCGGCACCACCGAGGAGGTCGTCCAGCCCATTCTGGAGGCCAGCGGCCTGCGGGCAGGCAGGGACTTCTACCTGGCTTTCTCCCCGGAGCGGATAGACCCGGGCAACAAACAGTGGTCGGCCTACAACACCCCGAAGGTGGTGGGTGGCGTGGACCCCGAGTCCACCCGGCTGGCCTGCGAACTGCTGAGCCAGATGGGCGCGCCCGTCCACCCCGTCTCCTCCCCCCGCGCCGCCGAGATGACCAAACTCCTGGAGAACATTTTCCGCTCCGTCAACATCGCCCTGGTCAACGAACTGGCCCTGCTGGCAGAGCGAATGGGAATAGACTTCTGGGAGGTCATAGAGGCGGCCCGGACCAAACCCTTCGGATTTATGCCCTTCTATCCGGGGGCCGGAGTTGGGGGGCATTGTATTCCCGTGGACCCCTACTACCTCTCCTGGAAAGCCCGCGAGTACGACTTCTACACCAAATTCATAGAACTGGCGGCGGAGGTGAACCAGGCCATGCCGTACCACGCGGTGGACCTGGTGGCGGAGACCCTCTCCCGGGATGGGCTTCCCCTGAGGGGCGCGCGGGTGCTGGTGCTGGGCGTGGCCTTCAAGCCCGACGTGGACGACCCCCGCAACTCCCCCGCCGAGCGGGTGATAGAACTCCTGCTGGCCCGGGGCGCGGAGGTCCGCTACCACGACCCCTACATCCCCCGCTTCACCGTCGGCGGGAACGTCTTCTACCGGTCCAACCGCACGCTGGATTCCGTCCCGCTGACCGATGAGGAACTGGCATCCGCCGACTGCGTCGTGATTGTCACCGGCCACCGGTCGCTGGACTACGCCCGGGTGGTCCAGAAGGCACGCCGTGTTGTGGACTGCTGCAACGCTACCCGGGGAGCACCGCCGGACCGGCGCATCGTCCGTCTGGGTGCCCCCTTCCCCCGGTGAACCCGATGAAAACCCCGATGCCTGCTGTAGAGAGATGTTCAATCCACGAAGAGCACGAAGAGGCACGAAGAATTTCGTGCCCCCTGCGGATAAAATCCCGGCGTCCTCCGCGCTCCCTGCGGTCGGAAAACCGGAAGACCCCTTCCCCCGCCCACCTGCGCGCCGTCCAGGTGCTGACGGGCATCGTCATCCTCGGCGCGCTGGCGGCGGCCGTCTACTTCCGGGACCGGCTCCAGGAACTGGCCGCGTACGGCTACGCGGCCGTCTTCCTGGTGGGGCTTCTCAGCAACGCCACCATCATCCTGCCCATCCCGGGCCTGGCGGTCAGTTCGGTGATGGGCGGCGTCTTCAACCCGTGGCTGGTGGGGATTGTCGCCGGTATCGGGCAGGCACTGGGGGAACTCTCCGGCTACCTGCTGGGCTATAGCGGCCAGACCCTTTTGACCGACCGTCCCATCTACGACCGCATGTGCACCTGGATGCGCCGCTACGGTGTCTGGGTCATCTTCGTTCTGGCCACCATCCCCAACCCGGTCTTTGATGTTGGCGGGATGATTGCCGGCGCGCTGCGCTTCCCGCTCTGGAAATTTCTTTCCAGTTGCGCCGCGGGGAAAATCGTCAAAAACATCCTCTTCGCCCTGGCCGGGTACTACGGCATAGAGGCCATCCTGCGCCTGCTGGGGCAGTGACCTGCGCCCTGCACCCTGCGACCTGTAAGGAGGCAACATGTACGGCTATACCGGCAAACTGCTGTGCGTGGACCTCTCCAGTGGCCAAATCCGGGAAGAGGCCCTGAACGAGGAATACGCCCGTCTCTTCGTCGGCGGGAGCGGCCTGGCGGCCCGCTACCTGCTGGATATGGTCGGCCCGGAGACGGACCCCCTGGGCCCGGAGAACCCCCTCATCCTGATGACCGGTCCGCTGGTGGGCACCGCCATGCCCTCGGCGGGACGGCTGAGCGTCTGTGCGCTCTCTCCCCTCACCCGCATCTGGGGGGAGTCCAACACTGGGGGCTTCGTGGGGCCCGAACTCCGCTTCGCCGGGTACGATGGCATCATCATCACCGGACGGGCCGACCGCCCCGTCTGGCTCTCCATCGTGGAGGGGGAGGCCCGCCTCCACGACGCGGCCGACCTCTGGGGCCTGGACTCCTACGCCACCCAGGAGGGGGTCCGGGAACGGCTGGGGGAGCCGAAGGCGCGCGTCCTCTGCATCGGCCCCGCCGGGGAGCGAGGGGTGAAAATGGCGGCGGTGATGAACGACCACGGTCGCGCCGCCGGACGGACCGGCATGGGGGCCGTCATGGGCTCCAAGAACCTCAAGGCCATCGCCCTGCGGGGCACGGCCCAGGTCCCGCTGGCGGACCCGGAGGGATTCCGGGAGACAGTGCGCGAGATCAACGCCGCCGTCTCCGAGGACATGGCCGCCGAGGCCCTGCGGCTGGCGGGAACGGCCGGTTACGTGGACATGGCGCTGATGTTCGGTGACCTGCCCATCCGGAACTGGCGGCTGGGGGAATGGGAGGAGGCCGGTAACCTCTCCGGCGTCCTGCTGACCGATCAGTACCTGAACCGCCAGATGGCCTGCTACCGCTGCCCCATCGCCTGCGGCCGGGAGACCCGCGCGCCCCGCTACGGCCTGGAGAAAGTGGACGGCCCCGAATACGAGACCATCGGGGCCCTGGGGACGATGCTGATGATCGCCGACCTGGAGGCCGTCATCTACGCCGGGCACCTCTGCAACGTGTACGGACTGGACACCATCAGTGTCGGCGGCACCATCGCCCTGGCCTGCGAACTGGCGGAGCAGGGCATCCTCACCCCCGCCGACACCGGCGGGCTGGAGATTCGCTTCGGCGACGCGGAGACGGTCCACCGGCTCATCTCCATGATCGCCCGCCGCGAGGGGTTCGGAGACGTGCTGGCGGAGGGGAGCGCGGCGCTGGCGGAACGGTTCGGCGTCCCCGATCGGGCCGTCGTCGTCAACCGGCTGGAGGTGCCGATGCACGACCCGCGCGCCTTCGTTGGGATGGCCGTCACCTACGCCCTCTCCCCGCGCGGCGCCTGCCACATGGAGGGGGACATGTACGGCGTGGACACCGGTCAGGGGCCGGCAGTGGAACTGGGCATCCTTCCCGGCGATCGCCTGGAGATGACGGAGGAGAAGGGGCGCATCGCGGCCCGCCAGCAGGCCTGGCGCAATCTGTACAACTCCATGATTCTCTGCCAGTTCCAGAACCCCGGCGTGGAACGGGTTCTGGCGGCGCTGAACGGGGCTACGGGCTGGGGATGGGCTCTGGAAGACCTGCTGGAGGCCGGGAAGCGCATCGTCACCCTGAAGCGGGTGCTCAACATGCGGCGGGGGGTGACCCGCGCCAGCGACCGTCTCCCGGCGCCGCTGCTGGAGCCGCTGGAGACGGGCGGAGCGGCGGGCGTGGTGCCCGACCTGGAGGTCCTGCTGGCGGGGGCGTACGCCGAATACGGCTGGGACCCGCAGACCGGCGCGCCGACGGAGGCCGCGCTGGCGGCGGCGGGGCTGAGATAAGGGACCGGGATCGGGGGCGGGCGGCTCCGCCGCCCGCCCCCAACCCCTGTGGCGCATATGGAAAAATCCCCGCACATATCCCCGGGAACGACGTGGCGGGCCGCCGTGGCGACCGTCGCCACCACCCTCCTCCTGGTCGTGGATAGTTACCACCTCCTCTGGGGGGACCGGTTGCTGAGCCGTACTCTGCTGTACCTGGTGGTCCCTCTGGGCATTGTCGTGCTCGTCTTTCGGGAGCACCCTGCCCGCTATGGGGTCCAGTGGGGGGACTGGCGGGCAGGGTTGGCCTGGACGCTGGGGGCATGCGCGGGGCTGGCGGCGCTGATGGCTGTCGTGGCCCGAACTCCGGCGTTCCGGGAGTACTACGGCACCGCCACGTCCAGCCCTCTCTTCTGGCTGGCAGACGGGGTGGAACTACTGGGGTGGGAGTTCTTCTTCCGGGGGTTCCTGCTCTTCGCCCTCTACCGGGCCTGCGGGCCCCTGGCTCTGCTTCTGCAGGCCGTCCCGTTCACGATGGCCCACATTGGGAAGCCGGAACTGGAGACGCTCAGTTGCATCTTCGGCGGGGCCGCCTTCGGCTACATCGCCTGGCGGACCCGCTCATTCCTGTACCCGTTCCTCATCCACTGGTTTCTGGCCTCTTTTACGGCGGTGATTGCGGGCATCGGTGGCGGCTGATGCGCCCTGCGCCTTGCGACTTGCGACCTGCGACCTGCGCCCTGCGCCCTGCGACATGCAACCTGCGACCTGCGACCTGCGCCCTGCGAC
>JBBIKR010000079.1:0-9735 GCA_037445395.1 Thermoflexales bacterium | reverse complement strand
TGCGCCCTGCGCCCTGCGACATGCAACCTGCGACCTGCGACCTGCGCCCTGCGACCTGCTCCTATTTTGAAAACGCCCCCTACCGGGTCCTCGTTGCGCGCCTCTCCCCTCTGCGGGACGTAGACCGCTCTCTCCCGCACCGCTTTCTCTTCCACGAAGTCCGCCGGGCCCTGCCCGAGGCGTATGTGGACCTGGCCTTCTTCCCCCCGGGCGGGGCGAGGGATTCCCGGCATCCTCTGACGGGCATCTGCTCCCGCCGTCCGGCGCAGGACTTTGATCTGGTGCTGGTCTCCAACGCGTACATCCTGGAACTGCTCAACCTCCCCTACGTCCTGCTCCGCTCCGGGATTCCCCTCTTCGCCGGGGAGCGCGAGGAGGACGCCCCGGTCGTCCTCCTGGGCGGCTCCAACGCTATGGCCGCGCAGGCCGTCATCCGGGAGGACGGAGACGCGCTGGCCGACGGCATCTTCTTCGGGGAAGGGGAGGGACGGGTTGGAGAAATCGTCCTTGCCCTGGCGCGGGGAGGCGGGAGGAAACGGGAGCGACTGGAGGCCGCGGCCGCCTCGGGCCCCGGCCTCTGGGTCGCCGGAACCCGCCGCCGGACCGTCAAAGCGGTCTGCCGGCCCCGACCGCAGGACCTCCCCACCGTCTACCCCATCCTGGATACCCCCGAGGCGCACACGGCCTACCTCCAGATTACCTGGGGTTGCCCCGCCTTCTGTTCCTTCTGCTTTGAGGGATACGACCGGAAGCCCTACCGGGAACTCCCGGCGGCGGACCTGGTCGCGGTGGCCCGAGAATTGAAACGGGCCCAGGGTGTGGAGGAGATCGGCCTCTACAGTTTCAACTTCAACACCCATGGGGAAATTTTTGACCTCCTCCTGGAACTGCACCGTCTCTTTGATCGGGTGAGTCTGAAGAGCCAGCGGGCCGACATCCTGTGGCGAGTGCCCGGCCTGATAGAGGCGGAACTGGCGGCGGAGAAGCGGGAGTTCACCCTGGGGATTGAGGGCATCAGCGAGCGGCAGCGGGCGTTCCTGCACAAGAGCCTCCCCACCGATGAGACGGTCGCCCTGCTGGAGCGTCTGATGCGGGAGCCCGTCCGCCGTATCAAACTCTTCTACATCCTCACCGGCCACGAGACGGAGGACGACCTGAGCGAGTTCCGGGCCTTCGTCCGCTGGCTGCGGGATGTGCGGGAGGCTTCCCCCTCCCGACCCCGGGTCATCTTCAGCGTGGGGCCGCTGGTGCGGATGCCCTTCACCCCCCTGCGGTACGGCCGACTTTTCCTGGAGGAGAAGCTCTGGCGTCCCCTGGTCGGCGCGGTCCGCTCCGCGTGTGAGACCAGCGGTTTTGAATTCCGCCTGGCCTTTGACTGGGCCGAGTACGCCACGACCCAGGTACTGGCGCTGGGAGGATACTGGCTGGTGGAACTGCTGGTGGCACGGGCGCGGGAGGGGGATTTCTACGACGGTCGCCTGCCCCGCGGGTACTGGGAGGCCCTGCGGGCCTGGATGGAGCGGACGGGCCGCTGGGACGACGCGTTCCTGGGCGAGAAAGGCCCCGATTACCCTTTCCCGCTGGAGTTCGTCCAGACCGACATCCCGGCAGATTTCCTGTACCGGCAGTATCAGGCCGCGCGCGCCGGCCTGGACCCGGGGTACTGCCTGGGAGATGCGGCGGGGCCGGGGCGATGCCGGGGGTGCGGCGCCTGTCCGGACGAGGAGCACCGGCAGGCCATCCTGCACCACCGCATCCGCGTCCCCGGAATGGGGCCGTATCTGGCCCAACTGCGGGATGTGGTGAGCCGCAAACGGCGTCTTCGCCCCATCTACTACCGCCTCCGCACCGACGCGGCGCTTTCCGGGGCCCATCCGGCATTCCTCAACGCCTTCGTCTTCCGGCAGATACTGGCCTGCGCGCCCGAACTGACGGACAACCTGCTCAGTGTGCGGGAGGCGCTGTTCACCGTTCCACCCAACAACCGCCGGTTCCCCACCCTGGGCGGCGAGAGCGTCTTCGCCCTCCGGGCCTGGGACGCCGACGGGTTGCGGGCAACTCTATCTGCTCTCTCCGCCCTGGGAGAGGGGGTGGAGGTGCTGGGGCCGGTAGAAGCATTCACCCCCGGCACCTTTGCGAAGGCCCACCTGGCCCTTTCCCTCCCGCTCCCCCCTCCGGCCGCGCGGGCCGCGCTGGAGGGGTATCTGCGCGGGGCCTACGTCCCTTTCTCCCTGCGGCGGGAGGGTGAGGGGTACAGGATAGATGTCCCCCCGCGCGGGCGGAAGAAGAAAGTGCTGTTCGGGGGACGACTGGAGGGTCAGGAGGAGAGGACTGCCGTGGTACTGGAAGTCGGGCCGAAGTTTGACCTGCTGGCCCTGTGGCAGGCGGCAGGCTGTGACCCGCGGGCCGGGGACTGCCGGGTGGAAGTGAGAAGCGTGGAAATCCCCGGTATTCAGGCCCTGCCGCGCCGGTAGCATCGTCTTGCCGGTGCCCCCTTTGCCGCTGGCGACGGCGACGATCACCCCAGTACCTCCAGGTCCACCTGCGCCCCCGCCGGGAACGGGCGGACGATCTCCGGGCCCAGCGCCTGCAACAGGAAGTGGAAGGCCGTCTCACCGGTACAGTGGCTGGGGGAGACCCGGCGCAACGATAGCCCCTGCAACCTCTGGCGGACCCGCTCCAGGTGGTCGGTGTCGGCGCTGATGAGATGGGTGCCGCCGAAGATGGCGACGACGGGTCGCCCGAAGACCCGCTCCACGTGGGCCAGCGTGTTCAGGAGCCCCGCGTGGCAGCATCCGCAGAGCAGGACCAGCCCCCGCCCCGTCTCCAGGACCAGCGACAGGTCGTCCCGGTACGGGTCCGGCTCCATACCGGATTCGCCGCGGACGAAGTGGTAGGGACTCCGGCCCTCCGGCTCCGTCCGGCCGGTGACCTCGCCGGTGGTCCAGACGCCGGGCAGGATTTCCTGCGGCTCCGCGCTCAGGCGCAGGTCGGCCCGACGGCGGAGGTCCTCCGGTGGAATCGTCATTCCGATCGCGCGCATCCCCCCTTCCTGCGGCGGGTCTGGAGAGCGATAGACCGGCATCCCAACGGCGCGCATTTCCGCGTCCCGCCGCGAGAACCGCTCCCGCAGGACATCGGGATGAGCGTAAATGGGCAGGCCGGAACGCCGTTCCAGGAACGCGGCCAGGCCCCCGGTGTGGTCCCGGTGCCCGTGGCTGAGGGCCAGGGCCTGGATGCTTTCCGGGTCCACCTCTGCCGCCTCTACGTTGTGCAGAAGTACCGTCCCGCTGGCCCCCGTATCAAAGAGCACGCGCCCCGCGGGCGCATCCACCAGGACGGAGAGCCCGTGCTCGCCCCAGAAGGGCGTGTAGGGCAGGACCGCGTTGTCCACCAGACAGGTCAGTTTCATCGTTCCTCCCTGGGGAGCACCTGGATGCGGTCTCCCCGAGTCACCCGTCCGCCCTCCAGCACCCGGCAGAAGACCCCCTCCCGAGGGAGGACGGAGACACCCTGGAAGTTGTAGGTGTGGGCGACCTCCGGCGGTTTTCCGATCTGTACCACCTCCAGCAGCGCCTCCCCCACCTGGAGCCGGTCCCCTACGCGGAGGGAGAGGAGGTCCAGGCCTTCGGTGGTCAGGTTCTCGGCGAAGGAGCCGGGGACGGCGGCGATGCCGTACTCCTGGTTGGCCCGCCGGATGCTCTCCACCGCCAGCAGGCTGACCTCCCGCTCGCTCAGGCCGGCGTGGGCATCCCCCACCAGGCCGTACCCAGCCCGCAGTTCCCCCTCGCCGACATCCACTTTCGGGTCCGTCGTGCGTTCACTCCGGCAGATGGCGATGACGCGCGGGGTCATTTGGGCTTCTCCAGTTCTCGCAATACGGCGGTCAACTCCCCGGCCCGGACGTACCCGGCGACGGTGACGACAATCCTCATTGCGATGTTCTCCCTGTGGTGATATAATGAAGTGCCGGATGGGGACTGTAAAGGTCCCCATCCGGTCGGTGGCCGGGGCGGGTGGCAGGTTTGGGGCCGTCACCCGCCCTGGTGCTTTACCGGCCGGGCTCCCCGGCCGCCGTCTCCAGGTCGGCGAGGCGCTGGCTGACCGCCTCCAGTTGCTCCTTGAGCCACTCCGCCTCCTCCCGCAGCATCTCTGCTTCCTCCTCGCGGGTGGGCGGGGCGGGTGGCCCCCACCAGGCCGGAGGGTAGCCCCGGCGGGCCCAGCGGGGCAGGCCGGTGGCGTAGTACCAGTGGCGCCAGCCGCGACCCCAGCCGCCCCAGCAGGGCCATCGCCCGCGACCCCACCAGCCGCGGCCCCAGAAGCCGCGCCCCGGGCCCGGATTGGCGTAGCCGGGCGCGTTGTAGCCGGCGCAGTAGCCGGCCCCCCGGCCGGTCATCGGGCCCATGCCCATCGGTCCAGTCCGATCTCCTGCTGGCATCTCGTTCACCTCCTTTCTCTTATGATGAATGGGGGGTGCGGCGGGCGGCTTCGCCGCCCGCCAATGTCATACCTCTATGCCGAACACCGTCCGCATCAGGATGCCGATGCCGAAACTGACCGCGGCCACCGCCAGGCTCAGCCCGGCCATCTCCAGGAACCGCCGCCGGAAGGGCAGGTCGCGGGCCACGGAGATGTAGTAGGTGAAGAAGGCGATGATCAGGACCGCGACCACCAGCGTGGCCCCCAGGCAGAAGTACGGGTTCTTCAGCACCAGGTACGGCAAGATGAGGGCCAGGACGGTGAAGATATAGGCGACACCAGTGTAGAGGGACGCCCGCAGCGGGTCCCGCCCGTCCCCCTCTGCCTTCGTGGAGAGGTACTCGGAGGCGGCCATGGAGAGGGCGGCGGCGATCCCCGTGATGGCGCCCGTCATCGCCACCAGTTGGGTATTCTGCAGGGCGAGGGTCAGCCCCGCCAGCGCGCCCGTCAACTCCACCAGCGCATCGTTCAGCCCCAGAACGATGGAACCGGTGTACCGCAACCGTTCCTCATCCAGCATCGCCAGCAGGGCCTCCTCGTGCGCTTTCTCTTCCCGCGCGATAGCCCCGACGTCCGGGACGACGCCCTCCATCCGGGCGTAGTTATCCTGTGCCCCCTCCTCCCCCCGCTCCATAAGTTTGACCGCGAAGGTGATGCCCAGAATCCGCCCGACCAGGGTGTAAAACCGGACTTTGAACCAGTCGGGGCGGACCTCCTGCCCGGTGAGGCGGCCCCAGTAGCGGGAGTGGCGCAGTTCGTCCGCCGCGATGCGCTCCAGAACGGCCCGGTTCTCCGGCGACCGGACCGTCCGCGCCAGGCGGGCGTAGATGTGGTGCTCGGTCAGTTCGTCCCGCTGGTAGGCCAGGAGAGTGCGCCGGTTCTGGAGGGTGAAGGGTGACGGTTCCATAGGGCGTACTCCGTGTTCTGTACTCGTATTCCGTTTGGGTTAACGAAGGAGTAGAGGGACAGCCTTGGTAGCCGGTAGCCGCTGGAGCACTTTTTCGGTCAGTGCATCCACGTCGCCGCTGGTGTATTGCTCCACCCGCCCGCTGTCGCAGAGGCGGGCCAGTTCGGGGTCCAGCGGCAACCGGGCCAGGACGGGGATACCCAGCGGAATGGCCGTCTGCTGGGCCTGGCTGGGGCCGAAGACCTCAATCCGTTCCCCGCACTTCGGGCAGGTCACGTAGGCCATGTTCTCCACCAGGCCGATGATGGGCACGCTCAGGTGCTCCGCCATCCGCGCCGCCTTGCGCACCACCATCCCCGCCAGGTCCTGCGGCGAGGTGACCAGCAGGATGCCGTTGAGGGGGATGGACTGCATCACGGTGAGCGCGGCGTCGGAGGTGCCCGGCGGCAGGTCCACCACCAGTACGTCCAGGTCTCCCCAGACCACGTCACCCCAGAACTGCTGAATGGCGCCGCTGATGAGCGGACCCCGCCAGATGACCGCCTCGTCCTCATCGGGGAGGAGCAGGTTGATGGACATCACCCGGATGCCGGTGGCGGTCTCGGCGGGGAGAATCCCCACCGGGCCCAGAGGTGGAGGCTCATGCAGGCCGAACATCCGGGGGATGCTGGGGCCGGTGATGTCGGCGTCCAGCACGCCCACCCGCTTTCCCCGACGGCGCAGGCCCACGGCCAGGAGCGCCGCCAGCGAGGACTTGCCCACGCCGCCCTTGCCGCTCATCACCGCCAGGACCCGGTCTATGTGGTTGAGGTGGGCCGCGACGCCCGGCTCCTGTTGCCGCGGCGGCTGGACCTGAGCCCAGATGCGGGCCTTCTCCTCCTGCGTCATCTCCCGGAGGGAAATCTGGACGTCCCGCACGCCGTCCAGGGCCAGCACTGCCCGCCGGGCTTCCTCCGTGATGCCCTCCCGCAGCGGGCAGGCCAGCGTGGTCAGCGCCAGGGTGAAGCGGACGACGCCGTCCCCCACCCGCAGGTCCTGGACCATCCCCAATTCAACGATATTCCGACGCAACTCCGGGTCCACCACCTGCGTCAGTGCGTTACGAACTGCTTCAACGGTCAACATCGGTCTCTCCCAATTTCACGTATTCCGTATTCCGTCAGTGCAGCCACTCCGGATGGTCTTCCAGTTTGCCCTCCAGATAGGCCTGCACCGCATCGTCAATGCGGGCAATGTCGGTCAGGACGGGGCGGATGCCGGCCTGCCGCATGCTCTCGTAGGCCCCGGCGCCCATCCCCCGGGCCAGGAGCACTTCGCAGTCGGCGATGGCCGCAATCATCCGGGCGTGGCGGCTCTGCGCGGCGGGGTCAAACCCGTGGCCGCGCGGGTCGGCGCCGCGCCCGTGCCCGTAATGAGGCTCCCCGGCGAAGTGGGCATGCCCTATCTTCTCCCGGACCTCCCGACCGGTCACCCGGCCCTCCTCCACCGTGATGACCACGTAGAATGGAGCGCGACCGAAATGCTGGCTGATGGTCACGCCGTCGTCGGATACAGCCGCGATTTTCATGTCTCCTCCTCCATCGGATGTTCTTCTACGTGCCGATAGTAGGCCCGCAGGAAATCCTCCACCATCCGGCGGGTCTCCTCCAGGTCCTGGACCCAGAACCGGAGCACTTCGTCCCCCAGGGGGGTCAGGCGGTAGACACGCCGGGGCGGCCCCTGGGTCTGCTCCCGGTCCCAGGTGGAGATCACCCAGCCCTGCTCCTCCATCTCCCGCAACGCCCGGTAGACGACGGTGGGATCAAACTCCCCCAGGCCGAAGGACTCCAGTTGCTCCAGCAGGGTGTAGCCGTGGGCGGGACCGTGGTGCAGAAGCAGGAGCAGCGCGGGCTCCAGAAACCGCACTGCCCGGCGAGAGCATCCCCGCCAGCGCCATCCGTGACCTCTCCGGTGCATTTTCGCCTCTCCCTGTCTGCCTTCAAAGACAATTATACCACACTATTTGCAATTTGTCAATAGGAAACTTGCCAATACCGGGGATTAGAGAGGTGTTCTTACCGCCTGCCCTCGCGGGCCGCGCGGTTATTCTTCCCCTGCCGCCAGCAGGGAACGCACCACCAGGGTGGCGTAAGAGCCGGGGGGAAGAGCGAAGGTCAGTGTGATCTTCTGCCGTCCGGGGAAGCGCTCATCGGGGGCAGGAGGGGACGCGGACACGTCGGCGGGCCGGAGGACCAGTCGCCGCTCCCCTCGGGGGAGGTAGGCACGGCGGAGGATGCGCGGTTTCAGGTCCGGGAGCGCCAGCCCTTCGGCCCGCAACACGTCCTCCACAACGGCGGCCAGCAGCGGGTCACCGTAAACCGCGCGGTGGTGGGGAAGGGGAACGGCCGCATCGGGCGGCAGGCGGTCGGAGAGGGCAGGGAAGAGAGGAAGCGCATCACTGGCGACCTCCACGGAACCGCAGGGGGGACCCAATCGGGCCTGTAGATACCCGGCGGCGATGCGGTTCCACAGGTAAGACTGGTAGGCCGTCAGATACAAACTCAGGATGCGCGGGGTGACCAGGTTGAGCGCACGACGGAAGTCGGTGGGGTGATCGCAGAGGAAGGTGAGAACGGAGCGCAGGTTGGAGGGGCGAGGCGCCATCTCCAGAAGCGTCCGCCACTGGCCCCAGCGGACGGCGGCCTCCCGCTTGAAGGCCCGCACGTCTGCCGGGTCGCCGACCATCGGTTCGGCCAGATACGCCCGCAGTGCCCCCTCGGCGTCCCGGCGGAGGATGTGCCGACCCGGGAATTCCCCGGATGCCGTCTGTGAGCCGAAGCGTTGCCGGTCAAAGTAGTTGGGCAGTCCCTCCGCCGCCACTTCCACCAGCCGTCGGCCGATGCGGTCGGCCTCCTCCGGGGCCAGGTCGCGCACCCTCACCTCAAAGCGGTTGCCGACCAGGTCGGAGGGAGCCAGGGGACGGGGAATCCAGCCCACCCGCTCGGCGGTGAACCCCGACCCGCTCAGGCGCGGCGGCCCCGGCCCGCGCACTGTCGCGTACTGAACAGCTACCGCATCCCGGTCCTTGAGGGCCGGAAAGGAGACGGCGGCGAGGGGAAGACGGAGCATCCGGGCCAGTTGTGCCTGAACCTCCAGCGTGGTGACTTCCCGCTTCCGCACCCGGTAGAGGGCGTACGGGCCGCCGCCCGGGGGAAAGCGAATCCGCTCCTCCACGAGGAAATCTTCCGGCACGACTTTGAGGCGCATAGAATCCCGGGGCCGACACAACCACTGGAGGGTCCTCGCTACGGCGCCAATACGTACGCGAAAATCAGCGGCACCACGATGGTGGCGTCCGACTCTATGATGAAGCGCGGGGTGTCTATGCCTAACTTCTCCCAGGTAATCTTCTCGTTGGGCACCGCGCCGGAGTAGGAGCCGTAACTGGTGGTGGAATCGCTGATCTGGCAGAAGTAGCCCCAGAGAGGGATATTCTCCCAGCGCAGGTCCTGCCGCATCATCGGGACGGCACAGATGGCAAAGTCCCCGGCGATGCCGCCGCCGATCTGGAAGAACCCCAGCCGCCGGTGGGCCGACTCCTTCCGGTACCACTCCGCCAGGGCCATCATGTACTCAATCCCGCTCCGGACGGTGTGGACGTTGCGGATGTCTCCCCGGATGCAGTGGGCGGCGTAGATGTTGCCGGTGGTGGAGTCCTCCCAGCCGGGGACGAAGATGGGCAGGTCCTTCTCCATCGCCGCGTAGACCCAACTATCGCGCGGGTCAATCTGATAGTAAGGCTCCAGTTTCCCACTGCGCAGGATACGGTAGAAGAACTCGTGGGGGAAGTATCGCTCTCCTTTCCGGTCCGCTTCCAGCCACTCCTCCAGGATGGCATGCTCTATCCGGCGGATGGCTTCTTCCTCCGGGATGCAGGTATCGGTGACCCGGTTCAGGTGGCGCTCCCAGAGGGCCAGTTCGTCCTGGGGAGTGAGGCTGCGATAGTTGGGGATACGGACGTAGTAGTCGTGGGCGACCAGGTTGTAGATGTCCTCCTCCAGGTTGGCGCCGGTGCAACTGACGGCGTGGACCTTCCCCCGCCGAATCATCTCCGCCAGGGAGAGGCCGATTTCGGCGGTGCTCATCGCACCGGCCATCGCCACCAGCATCCCGTTGCCCTCTGCAATGAACTGCCGGTAGGCCTCGGCCGCGTCCACCAGCGCGGCCGCGTTGAAGTGGCGAAAATGGTGCTGGATGAAGGCTTTGACTTCGCGGGCGTATTGCATGAGTCTCCTTTCTGGAACGGGAGGGGTTTTGCGGCGGCCTTCGGCCACCGCATCCCCCTCACCTTCTACGGGTAACCCAGGACG
>JBBIKR010000078.1:0-17429 GCA_037445395.1 Thermoflexales bacterium | reverse complement strand
GCAGGAAGGGCGAACGGTCTTTACTTTCCAGATTGCAAACCGGACGGCCCAGTTAGAACCTTCGCATCCGGCCCCATGGGTGGATGTCCTTCTGGATAGCCTGCCGGATTTGATTGCGAGCAAGATGGTGGCACTGGTGGAGCGGGGGGCGCCGCGGGATTTCCGGGACGTTTACACCCTTTGTCAGGCAGGCCTGGCGACTCCGGAGGAATGCTGGTCATTGTGGCGGCGTCGGCAGGAAATGGCCCGCAGCGACACCGATTTCGGGCGCGCCCGGCTGGCGGTGGAGACACACCTGAGCCGTATCTCCCAGCACCGCCCACTGGAGAAAATCCCGGACCCGCAGGCGCGGGCCGAAGCGGCTCGCCTGCGCCAGTGGTTTCATACGGAGTTCCTGGATGCCCTGGGAAGAGTGGCTGGACCGCTCCCTGTATCCCGATGAGGAACCGCCCACCGATATGGAGAGTTTGGCCGCGCGGGTGGATTTCCTGGCTCGCCTCTGTGCGGCCTGGGACTTCGGTATCCTGCCTCGCCCCGAAACCGTAGCGGAGATTCGTCGGCCTTCATGGCGGGAAGCGGTGGATGCCTGTCGGCTCCTCACGTCCCCGGCCTACCACCTTCTGCGGGCCTGGCACGGGCTTCCTCCGCTGCCGTACCTGGGCCAGCAACTGGCTTATATCCGGGACGACCCCAATCTGGAGTACGTGTGAATGGAAGAGGGTTTTGCGGTGGATGGCGAAGCCACCCACCGTAAAGCCCTCCCCTTTGAGAGCAACTCCGATCTATATCACCTGGAGGTTCGCCATGAAACTCGCATCTCTGGAATATCTGGAGGAGGTCCGGCGGCGGTCCAACGCCGATCCGCAGTACCTGGAACTGGCCAAAGGCCACAACGCGTCCTACACGCTGGTGCTGGAGGCAGAGCCCGCCAAAGGGGTCACCGAGACGACGGTCATCGGCTTCACCAATGAGGACGGAAAGATCGGCGAGGTCTGGGTCGGCAAACGGCCCACCGATTTCACCCTCACCGCCCCCTACGGCGTCTGGGTGGACATCCTGCGGGGGAAACTGGGGGCCACCCAGGCCATCGCCTCCCGGAAACTGAAGACCCAGGGCCCTTTTCTGCAACTCCTGCAGGGCGCCAACCGCATCATCCGCTGGGTGGAGATTCTGCGCACCATCCCCACCGAGTTTGAGGGGGACTACGCCCAGTACAACCTGCCGGGGACGCCGTGATGCTGGAGAGCGTATCTGAGAATTCGTTCGTAGTCCGGCACGGAACGCAGCGGAGGGCCGCTTTCGTCCTCCCGGCCGCCACTCCGCTGCGCCTCGGCGTGAGCGCCTTCGGCGTGGGGCGCTTCGTGGCTGGCTACGAGCATTTTTAGAGACGCTCCTGGATATGAGCCGAAGCCATCAAGGAGGCACCATGAGCACTTCACCGCTGCGCGGCAAAGGCATCTGGGCCTGGCGTCGGGCCGGCGATGAACTGGGCCAGGCTATTCTGCTGGCTCAGCAGACTGGCGGAACCCACATTCTCTACAAAGTTGCGCAGGCGGAGACGTATTACGAAGATTCCGCCCCGGCGGCCCGTCGCATCACTGAAGCCGGCCTGACCCCCTTCGCCTGGACCTGGCTCACCTTAGATGACCCCGAAAGGGAGGCTCAGGTTGTCGTCCGGGCCTTTCAGGACGGCTATCAGGGTTTCGTCTTTGATATGGAGGCCCCCTGCAGCCGGAAATTTGAGGCCGCCCGGCGACTGGTCCGCGCCCTCAAAAGCGCACCGGTCAACCCTGAGGCCCTCTACCTCTGCTCCTTCCCGAACATCTCCGCCCATACGGACCTCCCGTACACGGAGATGCTGGAAATCTGCAAGGGGGGCCTGATGCCGATGTCCTACGGCTCCTTCTTCGCCCCGGGCGACCCCGCTCCCTGGGATGTCCAGGCCCGCCGGGTGATCGACGAATGGACCTACGGCGACTATGAGACATGGTGCCTCAAGTGGGGCTTCCGCCCGCCCCTTTACCCCATCCTGGGCCCCTACCACGACGAGTACGGCAGCGCGCCAACGTCGCCGGAGGAGTTCCAGGTCTGGCTGAACCGGCTGGCGGCCTACGGGCCGACCTTCGTCAGTTTCTACACCGCCCGCGCCATCCCCGACGCACTGGTCCCCCTGATTCGGGACTTCGCCCCGGCGGAAGGGCCGGTGGAGATGCCCATCCCCGCCAGTGTGTGGATGGCCCCGCTGGAGGGGGCGGTCCTCTACGCCGCGCCGGATTTTTCCGCCCAGCAGACGCGCGCGCTCATCTACCGGAGCGCCGCCGAGGGGGTGGCGTGGCGCCGTGGGAGCGACGGGCGCCGCTGGCTCCAGGTCCGTACCGCCGACGGCGCGCTGGGCTGGCTTCCGGAGAGACGGGCCGACG
The DNA here is from genome assembly GCA_037445395.1 of Thermoflexales bacterium. Lineage (GTDB taxonomy): Bacteria > Chloroflexota > Anaerolineae > B4-G1 > DUEL01 > SpSt-77. Next base: position 15,009 of record JBBIKR010000078.1, on the reverse strand, counting down.
GCTCCGCCGCCTTCGCCCTGACCGACCCCGGCGCACCTCCCTCCTTGCCCGCGCCGCCCCCTGCCCCGCCGGGCCACCTGACCTATGTCTGGACCACCCAGGAGGTCAACTTCCGTAGCCAGCCGGTCGTGCGCCCGGACACCCTCATCGGACGGCTCTATCCCGGCGCGCGCCTGAAGGTCATAGAAGACCCCGCTCTGGCACGGCGGAAACTGGGCACCTACCAGTGGCTCAACGTCCGGCTGGAGCCCGAGGGGCCGGAGGGCTGGCTGGCCGCCTGGTACGTCACCGACCACCCGCCGGTGGCGGAGGCTCCTCCCCTGCCCACGCTTCTGCGCGTCCAGAGCCCCCAGGTCGGCTATCTGAACATCCGCCAGAACCCGGGAACAAACACCCCCATCGTCTGGCGCGTCCCTGACGGGACGATTCTGGAGATCCAAGAAGACCCCCAGCAGGCCCTGGCGAAGGTCGGGCAGGAGGGGCAGTGGATCCGGGTGCGCACGCCCAGTCTGCACGAGGGCTATGCCGCCGCCTGGTACCTGGCCGCCGACGTCCCGCCCGATAACCGCCGTCCGGTGGAGGACGCTCCCCTCCCCTTTGGTGAATGCGCCTGGATTTTCGGCATCCACGGCGCCGGTGCGGCAGAAACGGAGGACTTCCGCTTCCTGTTCCAGGGAACCGGCAGGCGAGGGTGGGTCCTCTTTACCGAGTCCATCGGTCGCCATCCGGACAACCTGCAACCCAACGAAGCCCTGCGGCAGAAACTCTGGGACTGGGCGCGCAGCGGCTTCGGCGTGGTCATCCGCCTCAACTACGGCTACGAACCGGCGGGGACCCTGCCCGAATCTCAGTACTACGGAGACTTCGCGGCCACCTGCAGGCGCTGGGTGGAACTCTACCTGAAGCGTCCGGAAGTCCCCCCGTCTCACTATACCTGGGTCATCACCATCGGGAACGAGCAGAACAACGTCCGGGAGCACCCCGGCGGGCTGGCGGACCCCCGGGAGCACATCACGCCGCAACTCTATGCCCGCGCCTTCAACCTTGCCTACCGGGCCATCAAAGAGGTACTGCCCAACGCGACGGTGATCCCGGGAGCCGTGGACCCGTATAACACCACCCCCTGGGTTCGGCTGGGCGGCATCCGCTACCGCCCGCTGACATACTTTAAGGAGATGCTGGACGGGATTGTGGCCCTGGACGGCTTCGCGCTGCACACCTACACCCACGGCCCGGTGGTGGATTATATCACCCACCTGCGGGTCTTCACCGACTGGCCCCTGGTCCCCGGCACGGAGCACGAGCACTACTACGACTTTCAGGCCTACCGTCCGTTCATTGAGGCCATCCCCGCGAAGTGGCGGGATAAACCCGTCTACATCACCGAGACCAACCACTGGACGGTGAATCCGGACGGGACGGGGCCGAACGGATGGATCAACCGCAACATCGGCTGGGTACAGGCCGCCTACGCGGAGATTCATCGCTGGAACAGCACGCCCCACGCCCAGCAGATTCACTGCCTGCTCCTCTACCGCTGGCAGGGGGACGAGTGGGAGATTCGGACGAAGGACCAGATTCAGGAGGACTTCCGCCAGGCCCTGCGGAACGATTATCGGTGGAGGAAATGAGAGCAGAACATTCCCATCCCCGGATTCCGCACTGTCGCGCAGGTCCGGGAGAATGCCGCCGCCATGCAGTTCGGTCCGTTGACACCTCAGCAAATGCGGGAGATTGACGCTATCCTGGGGCGAGGATAGTCCGGGAGGATTGGCGGCCATGGCCGGCCATGGCCGCCATATCCTCTGCCTCTTGTGGCGGTGCATTTTCTCCCCACTCGGATACCAGAGAGCCTGAGCCATCTCATCCCTCCGCTCACCAGTTTCTTCCTTCCCCTTCCTGCTTCTCGTTCAATGAGGTTCGGATCGTGTTTGGGGGGCGGCTTCGCCGCCCCAAAGCATATCTTTTCTTTAGAAAGCCCGATGGTAAACCATCGGGCTGATTCAGCGAAGCCCTGCGGGCTATTTTTGAGCCCCGAAGGGGCTTTGCAGAATCAGCCCGACGCTTCAGCGTCGGGCGAAAGAATCCCGCATCGGGGTTACCCTACAATTTCGGGACACACCCCCCCGCCCAGGGCTTGCGCAGCAAATCCTTTGCAGGGAGCGTCGCGCCCATAGTTTCTGGAAAGAAAGATATGTTGTGGGGCGGCTTCGCCGCCCCACAACATATCTTTAACTTTTCCGCCCGCAGCGGGCGAATTACTGCGCAAGCCCCCAGGCATTTGACTTTCCCCAATGACGTGATAAAATATCTATACGATTTCTGGATACCTGTCCGCAGAGCGCGCCGGATAGACCGTTCCCATTGCCGGTTTCGCAAACATTCCAGGAGGGCAAGAGAAGGCACGGGGTTCCGCGATGCTGGGTACGGCCCCCTTCCCCGGCATCGCCTGCGCGGCGGTGAGAGCGTTGGCGAGGCCGGGTTTTTTGTGGACGGGTACCGGGTTTGAGGAGAGGAACATGTCGTTGGAGTTCGCCGAATCATCATCCGCCCAGCCGGAGACGGCTGTGGATATGGAAAGTCTGCTCCAGGAGCAGGAGGGGTACGTCGCTCGCCCCGGAGAAATCCGTAAGGGACGCGTCATCCAGGTCACCGAGGATGGCGCCCTGGTGGACGTGGGGCTCAAGAGGGAAGGGTTCGTTCCCGCCAGTGACCTGCGTCAGGTGCGCAAAGAGATGGGGGAAATCCACGAGGGCGACGAGGTATTTGTCAAACTCCTGGAGAGCGAGAGCGAGGGCTACATCAAAGCCTCCATCTATCAGGCCCGCCTGGAGGAGGATTGGATTCGGGCAGAGGAGATGTTAAAGAGCGGCGCCCTTTACGAAGGGCGCATCTCTTCGTACAATCGGGGTGGGTTGACCGTTCCGTTCGGTCGCATCCGGGGCTTCATCCCGGTCTCCCAGGTGGTAGGCATCCCGCGCGGCCTGAAGGAGGCGGAGCGGCGCCAGCGACTGGCCGCGATGGTCGGCCAGACCGTTGGCCTGCGGGTGGTGGACGTCAACCGGGAGGAGAAGCGACTGATCTTTTCCCAACGGCGCGCCCACCGGGCCTGGCAGCGCATCCTCCGGAAACGATTGCTGGACAGCCTGGAGGTCGGGCAGCGCCGTCGGGGGAAGGTCTCCAGCATCACCGACTTCGGCGTGTTCGTGGACCTGGGCCACGGCGTGGAGGGGATGGTCCATGTCTCCGAACTCTCCTGGCAGCGGGTGGAGGACCCCCATCAGGTCGTGAAGGTGGGGGATGAGGTGGAAGTCGTCGTCCTGGAAGTGAACCGGTCCAGAGAGCGCATCGGCCTCAGCATCAAGCAGACTCAAGAGGACCCCTGGACCCGGGTGGGAGAGAAATACCGCGAGAATCAGTTGGTGGAAGGACGGGTCACGCGCGTCGCCGACATTGGCGCTTTTGTGGAACTGGAGCCCGGAGTGGAGGGGTTGCTGCACGCCAGCGAACTGATCGGCGCCCCAAATGTGACCCCTCAGCAGGTGTTGAAGCCGGGCGAAACCATCCTGCTGAAGGTTCTGGAGGTCAACCCATCCCGCCGCCGCATCCGCCTGAGCGCCAGGCGAGTCCGCCGGGATGAGTGGGAGCGCTGGGCTGCCGAAAAGGCCGCCCGGGAGCCGGCCGGGAGTGTCTCCGCTCCATCCCCGATGGAAGAGAGCGTTTCGCCGGAGACGGCAGAAGAGGTAGCCCCGGAAGAGAATGTTGTGCCGGAGATAGCGGAAGAAGGAACCCTGGTGAAGAAAGGTACTTCGTCGGAGACCGCAGGAGAGGCAACTTTATAAGAGTCCATCCGAAAAACCATCCGGGCAGGCTTTCCGGCCTGCCTGGATGGCCTGTAGCACAGACTTCAGCCTGTGAACGGCCTAGAAAAGCAACTTCACTACCTACCTCGCCCCTCTCCCAGGTTCGTTGATTTTTCTGAATCAAGTGAAGAACACCACCGAGACGGAGCAGGGATAATGGCAAAAGTGTTCCATGTCATCATTGAGCGCGATGCAGAAGGTTATTACGTGGCCAGTGTCCCTGAGTTGCGCGGCTGTCACACTCAAGCCAGATCACTGGACACCCTGATGAAACGCATTCGGGAGGCTATTGAGTTATGCCTGGACGTGGAGGGCGAAGAAATGACGTCTCAGGAGTTTGTCGGGGTTCAGCGTGTCTGGGTTGAAGCATGACGAGATTGGCGCGGAAAAGAAGTCCCCATCAGCAGGCGTCATTGCGAGCCGCCGAAGGCGGCGAAGCAATCGCCAGAATGTCGGGGAGATTGCTTCGGCGGCTAACGCCGCCTCGCAATGACTGGGCGGGTGATTACGAGTAAAGGAAGTTTTTGTGACAGTCAGTTTCGCCGCCCACCACAAAACCCAATGCGAAATCCCCATCACGAAAGGATGGTCTATGGGGAAAAGGGAAGATAAAGTAGAAATTGAGGGCACGGTAGTGGAAACCCTGCCCGGCACCCAGTTCCGGGTGAAACTGGATACCGGCCATGAAGTCCTGGCCTATCTCGCCGGCCGGATGCGCAAATACTACATCCGCATCCTCCTGGGCGACCGGGTACGGGTAGAACTTTCCCCGTATGACCTGACCCGAGGGCGGATTGTCTACCGGTACAAGCGACTGGAGGAAGGGGAACTGGAAGGATAGAATGGCATAAGCATTTCCCGGCTCCACGCCCCCGGTATACCGGGGGCCGTTATCACACCTGGCATGATTGCCAGTTTTTCCCCGTATTCCCCTGCTCTCCCTAACCCCCCAGCGGAGGCGCGATGGGTGACCATATCCTCGCCATAGACGTTGGCACTCAGTCCATTCGGGCACTTCTCTTTAACCCCCAGGGCCATCTGGTCCACAAAGTCCGCATCCCCATAGAACCCTACACCTCACCCCAACCCGGTTGGGCGGAACAGGACCCCGACTATTTCTGGGAGAACCTCTGCGCGGCGTGTCGCCGCCTCTGGCAGGAATCCTCCGTCCCCAAAGACGCGGTGGCGGGTGTGGCGCTGACGGCCCAGCGGGCAACGATGGTCAACGTGGATCGGGACGGCCGCCCCCTGCGCCCGGCCATCGTCTGGCTGGACCAGCGGCGCACGGAGGGGCAGAAACCCATCGGCGGGCTGTGGGGACTGGCCTTTCGCCTCATCGGCCTGACCGACACCGTCGCCTATTTTCAGGCGGAGGCCGAGGCGAACTGGCTGCGCACGCACCAGCCCGAAATATGGCGGAATACCCACAAGTACCTCTTCCTCTCCGGTTACCTCACCTACCGCCTGGTCGGTCGCTTTGTGGACTCGGTGGGATGCCAGGTCGGGTACATTCCCTTTGACTACAAACGGCTCACCTGGGCCCGGAAGTGGGACTGGAAGTGGCAGGTGGTGCCGATGGACGAGCGGATGCTGCCGGACCTGATCCCGCCGGCCCGGGAGTTGGGGCGCATCACCCCACAGGCCGCCGAAGCGACGGGCATCCCGGAGGGGTTGCCCCTCATCGCCGCCGCCGCCGACAAGGCCTGCGAAGTGCTGGGGGCAGGGGCACTGGAGCCGGAGGTCGCCTGTCTCTCCTACGGCACGACGGCCACGGTCAACACCACCAGCCGCCGCTACGTGGAGGTCATCCCACTCCTTCCCCCCTATCCCAGCGCGGTCCCCGGGGCCTACAACCTGGAGGTGCAGATTTACCGCGGCTACTGGATGGTCAGTTGGTTCCGGCGGGAGTTCGGCCTGCGGGAGGAGCAACTGGCCCGGGAGCGGGGATGTGCCCCGGAGGACCTGTTTGACGAACTGGTGGAGGCGGTGCCGCCCGGCTCTATGGGCCTGACCCTGCAACCGTACTGGTCGCCGGGGTTGCGCCGCCCCGGACCGGAGGCCAAAGGCGCCATCATCGGCTTCGGCGACGTCCACACCCGCGCCCACATCTACCGGGCCATTCTGGAAGGACTGGCCTACGCCCTGCGGGAGGGGCTGGAGTGGACCCAGAAGCGGCTGGGGGTCCGGACGCGGGAGATTCGGGTCTCCGGCGGCGGGTCGCAGTCGGATGCAGCGATGCAGATCACGGCGGACATTTTCAACCTGCCCGCGTCCCGCCCCCACATCTACGAGACGGCGGGCCTGGGCGCGGCCATTGATGCCGCCGTCGGCCTGGGGCTCCACCCGGATTTTGCGACCGCCGTCGCCGAAATGACGCGCGTCAGTCAGACCTTCTACCCCCGTCCGGAGACGCGGGAGATATACCAGGCGCTGTACGAGCGGGTCTACCGCCGGATGTACCGGCAGTTGCGGCCCCTCTACGAGGAAATCCGCCGCGTCACCGGCTACCCACCGCGATAGAGGCTCACACAAAGACACAAAGAACACGAAGAAAAATAAAGAAAAACTTTGTGTCTTTGTGTGAGAAAAAAAGCACGAGGCAGATATGGAAATCGGTGTTGTCCGCCAGGTAGAAATTGAGGACGAACTCCAGCGGGCGTATCTGGACTACGCGATGAGCGTCATCGTGGCGCGGGCCCTGCCCGACGTCCGGGACGGCCTCAAACCTGTCCAGCGGCGCATCCTCTACGCCATGCACGAACTGGGGCTCGCCCCCGGCGCCCCCTACAAAAAGTCCGCCCGCATCGTCGGCGAGGTCCTGGGCAAGTATCACCCCCACGGCGACGCCGCCGTCTACGAGGCCATGGCCCGCATGGCCCAGGACTTCTCCCTGCGCTACCCGCTGGTGGACGGACAGGGCAACTTCGGGTCGGTGGACGGAGATAGCCCGGCCGCGATGCGCTACACCGAGGCCCGCCTGGCCCCCATCGCGGCCGAGATGCTGGCCGACATCCAGAAGGACACCGTGGACTTCGTCCCCAACTTTGACGACACCCTGCGGGAGCCGGCCATCCTTCCGGCGGCCATCCCCAACCTGCTGGTGAACGGCTCCTCGGGCATCGCCGTCGGCATGGCGACCTCCATCCCGCCCCACAACCTGAGCGAGGTCTGCGACGCTCTCATCTACCTGCTGGACAACTGGAAGCGGCTGGACGACATCGGCGTGGAGGACCTGCTCCGCTTCATCCAGGGCCCGGACTTTCCCACCGGCGGCGTCGTCTACCGGGAGACGGCGGAGGGTGAGGACGCGCTGGCGGCGGCCTACGGCACCGGCCGGGGACGCATCACCGTCCGCGCCCGCGTGCGGCTGGAAATGGACCGCGCCCGTCAGCGGCTGGTCGTCACCGAAATTCCCTACCAGGTCAACAAGAGCAGTCTGGTGGAGCGCATCGCCGAACTGGCCCGAGAAGGCCGGTTGGAAGGTGTCACCGACCTGCGGGACGAGTCGGACCGCCAGGGCATCCGGGTGGTGATAGAACTGACCCGGACGGCGGACCCGGAGGCAGTCCTGACAGAACTCTTCCGCCACACCCCCCTGGAGACCACCTTCAGCATCATCCTGCTGGCGCTGGTGGACGGCGAACCGCGGCTCCTGACCCTGAAACGGGCCCTGCTCCTCTACCTGGAACACCGCCAGGAGATCGTCACCCGGCGCAGTCGCTACGACCTGGAGCGGGCGAAGGAACGGGCCCACATCCTGGAAGGGCTCCTGGTCGCCCTGGACAACCTGGACGAAGTGATTGACCTGATTCGCCGTTCCCGGACGGCGGAGACGGCGCGCGTCAACCTGATGCGCCGGTTCAAACTGACCGAAGTCCAGGCCCAGGCCATTCTGGATATGCCCCTCAAGCGGCTGGCCGCACTGGAACGGCACAAACTGCAGGAAGAGTATAAGGAGAAACAACAGCAAATCCGCTATCTGACTGCCCTGCTGAAGAGTCCGGCCAAAATCCGGGAGGTGATCCGGGAGGAACTGGTCGCGCTGAAGGGAAAGTACGGCGACGCGCGCCGGACCGAAATCGCCGGGGCCCGGGCGGCGGTCCTGGCGGAGGAACTGGTCCCCGACGTCCCGGTGTGGGTGGCCGTGACGGAGACGGGCCGGGTGGCCCGCGTGGCGGATGAGGGCGCCCCCCCCACACTCCCCGACAAACTGGAGAAGGCGGACCTTCCGGTGGCCCTGCTCCGGGCGTCCACGCGGGACATCCTCTACGTCTTCTCCGCCGACGGGCGCTTTGCGGCCTATCCCGTCCATCAGTTGCCGGAGGGCGCGATCTGGGAGGGCGCCGGCCGCGCCATCGGCGACCTGGTCTCCCTGGGCGGCCCCTTCCCGGGCGTCGCCGCGCTGGCGCTCCCTTCGGGGACAGTCGGCCACGAAGCGCAGCAGGGCGGCGTCCGTCCGGAGTTCCTCTTCCTGGCCACCCGTCGCGGCATGGTCAAGCGGGTCGCGGTGGCAGACCTGCCCATCGTCGGCTCCGGGACCGTCATCGGCATCGCGGAGGGCGACGCGGTGGTCGGCGCCGCCTGGACGACGGGCACGGACGAGGTGATCCTGGTCACCCGCGCCGGTCAGGCCATCCGCTTCCGGGAGGAGGAGGTCCGCCCCATGGGGCTTCCGGCGGGCGGCGTCGCGGGCGTGAAGCTGACGGAGGAAGCCGGAAGCAGGAAGCAGGAACCAGGAGGCAAGAAGCAGGAGGAGGATCGGGTGGTGGCGCTGGTGGTGGTGCGCCCGCAGGAGGACCTGGCGGTGGTGGCAGAGGACGGACGGGGGAAGCGGACGCCGTTGAGCGAGTATCCCACCCAGGGCCGCTACGGGAAGGGGGTCATTACCGCCCGCTTCGCCGCGCCAGGGGTCGGGCTGGCGGGCGCGGCCGCCATTCCCACGGGGGGTACCCTGGCCCTGCTCACCGAGTCCGGCGCGCTCCGGGTGGTGGGCACCCGCTCCATCCCCCGGCTGGACCGCCCCGCCCAGGGCCGCTCCCTCATCCCCCTGCGCAAAGGGGACCGGGTGAAGCGAGTACTGGTGCCGGGATAGAGGCAATCCTTGACTTTTGCCGCGAACTGTCGGATAATAGAAATCGGCAAGAGGATTAACCCACCTCATCCGTGAAGGGGCGCTATGCCGAGGACTGTTGAGGGTATCATAGATACTGAAGGGAACATTCGCCTGCTGGAGCCTGTGCGTGTGCCAGTGTTGCGCCGGGTGCTGGTGATTGTTCTGGATGACGAGCCCCTCTTGAAAGTTTCTGAAACCGCCCTGCTCAGTGAACCGGCGCTGGCCGAGGACTGGAACCGTCCGGAGGAGGACGAAGCGTGGTCACACCTGCAGCGGGGGCCGTGGTCCTGATCCCTTTTCCGTTTTCTGATCTCTCGCAGGCCAAATTACGTCCAGCCGTCGTGCTGGCAGATGCCGGACGCGGGGACTGGATTTTGTGCCAGATTACCAGCAAGCCCTATGCCGACCCCTGGGCGGTTCTGCTGGATGATGCCAGTTTCGCTGCAGGCTCACTACATCTCACCAGTTATGCGCGACCGGGAAAACTTTTCACTGCCCATTATGACCTGATCGTGGCAGAGGTCGGCCGATTGAAAGCAACCCCCTTCAGGACCATCGTAGAAACCGTTGTAACCATTTTGCGCTCCGGCCTCACTCCCTGATATGCCGCTTCTCATGCCCCCGTTTTGCGTCTCTGGCACGCAGGCGTTGTTCCATCTGGCATCGGATAGACGCTGTGTACCTCCAGTTCAATTCGCAAGCGGTCGCGTATTCTGATCCCACTTACCGGAGGCTCCATGCACCGCATCTTCTACCCCCAGAGCATCGTCGTCATCGGCGTCTCGGAGAAACCCGACAACCTGGCCCGCACCATCATCCTCAACCTGCGCACCTTCGGCTATTCCGGTGCCCTCTACGCCGTGGGACGGGAGCGCGGGGAGGTCTACGGCGTCCCCATCGTCCCCTCGCTGGACGAAGTACCCGACGGCGTAGACCTGGCGGTCATCCTGGTTCCCGCCCCGCTGGTCCCCGGCCTCATGGAGACCTGCGGGCGGAAAGGCATCCGCCGCGTGGTCATTGAGTCCGGCGGCTTCTCCGAGTTTTCGGAACAGGGCCGCCAACTGGAGGAGCACCTCAAAGAGATTGCCCGCCGCTGGGGAATCCGCTTCGTCGGCCCCAACTGCATCAGCGTCGTCAACCTGGACGCCGGGGTCTGCCTGCCCTTCGCTCACATCGCTCGGGAGACGCTCCGCTTCGGCCCCGTCTCGGTGGTCTCCCAGAGCGGCGGCGTTTCCATCACCTACGCCGAGATGTTCTCCGCCGCCGGGCTGGGCGTCAACAAAGTCGTCAGCATCGGCAACAAGGCGGACCTGGACGAGGCGGACTACCTGGCGTACCTGCTGGAGGACCCCGGCACCCGCATCGTCTGCCTGTACCTGGAGTCGGTGGACGACGGTCGGGGGCTGATGTCGCTGGCCCGCCGGTCCGGGAAGCCCATCATCGTCCACAAGGCCAACCGGGGGACGGCCAGCCAGGGCATCGCCCGCTCCCACACGGCGGCGCTGGCCAACGACGAGCGCATCGTCAGCGCGGCGTTCCGTCAGGCGGGCATCCTGCGCGCCGACTCCTTCGGTGACGCGGTATCTATGGCCCTGGGGCTGACGCTCCCGCCCGTCCGGGGCAACGACATCGTCGTCATCTCCCGCTCCGGGGGGCACGCCGTCATCGCCGCCGATGCGGTGGAAAAGTACGGGTTCCGTCTGGCCCCGCTGCCGGAGGACTTTATCCGGACGGTGCGGGCCCTCTTCCGCGCCGACGTCATCGCGCCGACCAACCCCCTGGACCTGGGGGTGATCTTTGACTTTGACCTCTACGCCCGCATCGTGGAGCAGACGCTGCGGATGCTGAAGCCGGACGCGGTCCTGCTCATCAACACCTACAGCCGCTCCGAGGCGGAGGGGGCGAACCGGCTGGCGAAGCAGGTGGACGGCATCGTCCGGGAGACGGGGATGCCCGTGGCCTTCTGCGCCTACGGGGAGGGCGGCATCGCGCGCGAACTGATCGGCCAGGTCTCCATGCCGGTCTTCACGGATATAGAGGGCGCGGTGCGCGGCCTGGCGGCTTCACGGGACTGGCACCACTGGCAGGCGCGGCGCCGTGACCTGCCGGAGGACGCATTAACCGGTGCGTCCCGTTCCCTGCCCCTGGGGACAATGGACGGCGCGCTGGCCCTCTGTCGGGAATACGGCATCCCGGTGGCCCCCTGGGCGGTGGCGGATGACCCCGACGGGGCGGCGGAGACGGCGGAGGGGCTGGGCTACCCGGTCGTCCTGAAGGCCCTCTCCGCCCGCGTGGTGCACAAGTCGGACGTGGGCGGGGTGGTGCTGGGGCTGGACGACCGGGCGGCAGTTCGGCGGGAGGCGGAGGCCATGCGGGCGCGGGTCCTCTCGCACGTACCGGATGCCACCGACCTGCGCTTCCTGGTCCAGCGAATGGTCGGCGGGGGCGTGGAGGTCATTCTGGGCGGCAGGCGGGACCCCAGTTTCGGGCCGGTGGTGATGTTCGGCCTGGGGGGCGTCTTCGTGGAGGTCTTCGGGGACGTGGCCTTCCGGGTCGCGCCGCTGACCCGCGCCGACGCGGAGGAGATGATTGCGGAGATACGGGGCAGGGCCCTGCTGGAGGGGGCGCGCGGCCGTCCCCCGGCGGACCGGGAGGCACTGGTGGAGGCCATCCTGGCCTTCTCCCGCCTGCTGGTGGAGAACCCGGACATCGCGGAGATAGAGATTAACCCGTTGCTGGCCCTGCCCGAGGGCGTCGTCGCCGTAGACGCCCGCTGGGTGGGATAGGTCCCACACAAATTCCTCACCCCTCCCCCGCCGCCTGCGGCGGGGGAGGGGTGAGGCCCCGTCAAAACCCGGAGGTTGCCGGTGAAGCGGATGAGCGCTATCGGCGGTCTGCTGGTGCTGATGCTGTATCTGGCGGCCTGCGCCGCCCCGTCCCCGACGGCGGAGACGCCCCGGCCCGCATCCCCCACTCCCGCCGCGCCCATCGGCCGCATCCGTTCCCCCGCCGTCGCGGGCTCCTGGTACCCCTCCGACCCGACCGAACTGGCGCAGATGATAGACGGGATGCTGGAGGCAGAGGGGCCGGTGGACGGCGCGCCCGTCGCCCTCATCGTCCCCCACGCCGGATACGTCTTCTCCGGGCCGGTGGCGGCGGCGGGCTTCCGCCAACTGACCGGCGGCCAGTACGACGTCGCCGTCATCATCGCCGCCGACCATCAGGCCCCCCTCTCCCGGCCCATCTCCGTCTGGGCGGAGGGGGCATGGGAGACCCCGCTGGGCCAGATACCGGTGGACGCCGACCTGGCCGGGGCCCTCCTCCGGGCCGACCCCCGGATCACCTTTGACCCCGACGCCCACCAGGGGGAACACCCGATAGAGATAGAACTCCCGTTTCTCCAGCGGGTCTGTCCCCAATGCCGGATCGTCCCTATTCTTATGGGCGCCGACGATGAGGAGACGGTCCAGGCCCTGGCGGACGCGCTGCTGACCGTGCTCCCCGGTCGGAACGCCGTCGTCATCGCCTCTTCCGACCTCTCCCACTACCCCTCCCGGGAGGACGCCCGGGCGGTGGACGGGGCCACTCTGGCGGCGGTGGAGACGGGCGACCCGGCGCGGGTGCGGGCGACCATCGCGGCGGCGATGCAACGGGGCATTCCCGGGCTGGTCACCTGCGCCTGCGGCGAGGGGCCGATTCTGGTGGCCATGCGCGTCGCGGCCGGACTGGGGGCCGATACTGTCTCCGTCCTGCGCTACGCCAACTCCGCCGACTCCCCCTACGGCGACCCCAAACAGGTGGTGGGCTACGGCGCGGTGATGTTCTGGCGCTACACCCCGCCCGACCTGACGCCCGCGCGGCGGGAGGCGCTGCTGGAACTGGCCCGCCGGACGCTGGACTCCTACCTGACGGACGGCACCATCCCGCCCTACGAGACCGACGACCCTCACCTGCGGCGGCTGTCGGCGGCCTTCGTCACGATTCGGGAGGACGGGGAGTTACGGGGGTGCATCGGGCACCTCCGGGCCGACCGGCCCCTCTACCGGGTGGTGCAGGAGATGACCGTCGCCGCCGCCACCGAAGACCCCCGCTTCCCGCCCCTGACGCGGGACGAACTGGAGCGGGTCCGGCTGGAGATTTCCGTCCTCTCCCCCTTCCGCCGCCTGACCGACCCGATGCAGGTGGAGGTGGGGACGCACGGCCTGCTCATCCTCAAGGGGGACCGGCAGGGGCTTCTGCTCCCTCAGGTGGCGGTGGAGGAGGGTTGGGATCGGGAGGCATTTCTGGAGGGACTGTGCCGCAAGGCGGGCCTTCCCGCCGGTTGCTGGCGGGAAGGAGCGACGCTCTATGCTTTCACCGCGGTGGTGTTTGGGGAATAAGAAAATATTTTTGCAGCGGCTTCGCCGCTGCAAAAATATTTTCCATCGGGGACGGGGGCACTCATACTTGCCTGTTTCGTTGCTCAATGCTAAAATTAGGACGGAACGACCATTGGGATATGGCGAGCAACCTTCACCGCAATAGAGGCTTCTGGTTGTGTCTGCTTTTGGGGTGCCTGATGATGGGCTTACCCCTTCTGAACGGCTACCAGGCGCCGGGTGATTGAGGTTACCCGGCGCTTATTTTTTCCAACCATCATCCCATTCAGGAGGTGACCCGATGAATGTCAACTTCAGTCTGGACCGGGAGATTCCAGTGCTGGATTGGACCCCCTATCTGGCGAGCCGGGCCCGAACGATGAAAAGTTCGGCCATCCGGGAACTGTTGAAACTGACGGAGCAGCCGGACGTCATCTCCTTTGCCGGAGGACTGCCAGCGCCGGAGTTCTTCCCTCTGCGGGAGATTGAGGAAGCGTGTCGCTACGTGGTCCAGAATGAGGGCGCCCGCGCCCTCCAGTACAGCAGTACGGAGGGGTACCTCCCCCTGCGGGAATGGCTGGCGACCAGCATGCACAAGTACGGCGTCCCCGCCGTCCCCAACAACGTCCTCATCACCGCCGGGTCTCAGCAGGGGCTGGACCTCATCGGCAAAGTGTTCATAGAACCGGGGGACTACGTCATCACCGAACGGCCCACCTATCTGGGCGCCATCCAGGCATGGAATGCCTACGGCGCCCGCTACCGCACCGTCTCTCTGGACGATGAGGGCATGGTGGTGGATGAGATAGAGGAGGCCTACCAGGATGTGGTGAGGGAGACGGGCCATCCGCCCAAATTCATCTACGTCCTCCCCAACTTCCACAACCCGGCGGGAGTCACCCTCTCCCTGGAGCGGCGGGAGAAACTGGCGGAAATCGCCACCCGCCTCAACCTCCCCATCGTGGAGGACGACCCCTACGGCCAGTTGCGCTTTGAGGGGGAGGACCTGCCCCCCATCTGCACCTTCGTCCCGGAGCGCACCATCTATATGAGCACGTTCTCCAAGACGCTCACGCCGGGCCTGCGCCTGGGCTGGATTGTCTGTCCGGAGGTGCTGATGCGGCAGTTCGTCATGGCCAAACAGGGCTCCGACCTCCACACTGGCACCTTCGTCCAGTACATCGCCAACGACATCTGCCAGCGCGGTTTCCTCAAGCCGCATGCGCAGCGCCTGCGGCGGGTCTACAAAGAGCGGCGGGACACGATGCTGGACGCGCTGGCGGAGTTCTGGCCCGAGGGCTGTTCGTGGACCCGTCCCCAGGGCGGGCTTTTCCTCTGGGCACGGGTGCCGGACTCCATTCACACCACGGAGTTCCTGCGCCGCGCGCTGGAGGAGAAGGTGGCCTACGTCCCCGGGGAGAATTTCTACCCCAACGGTGACGGGGGCTTCAACGCCATGCGGCTCAACTTCTCCTTCTGCCCCCCGGAGACCATCGTGGAGGGCATCCGGCGGCTGGGCATTGCGCTGAAGAAAGCGCTGGCGTAACTCCGGTTGTATGGAAAATCGGCGGGGCCGGGGGGGGGGGTGGGCCCCCCCGCCCCCCCCCCAGGGAACACACAGGATGTTTTTGGAAGCCTTTGTATGTAACCTAGGGGGAGGGGTGGTGGGGGGTAT
>JBBIKR010000077.1:0-17500 GCA_037445395.1 Thermoflexales bacterium | reverse complement strand
GCGGGAGAGGGGCACGAATGATTCAGAGGTTTAGATGAACCTGGGGGGCAGGGGGAGTGAGGGTCCCGGGCAGGAATTTCATGCCCGTAAGTTGAACCGGCAGTTGGGCCGGCCCGACCTGGCCTTCGCAGACCTGTCGGGGTGGATTTAACTCACACCAATCGTTGAAGCGTCGGGCTAATGCTGCAAAGCCTCTTCGGGGCTCAAAAACAGCCCCCGGCTTCGCTGAATCCGCCCCGATGCTTACCCATCGGACGATTTTCGTTTGCACAAAGCAGGGGAATCGTGTATCCTTACGCATGCCCCGGCGTAACCCTGAACCGCTTGCCGGGGTCTGCAGGAGAACCCTATGCCCACCGATTCCCTGCTCACCGTCATCATCGTCAGTTGGAATGTGCGCGACCTGCTGATGGCCTGTCTGCGCTCCCTGCAGGCCGACCTGGAGCGGGCGGGCCTGGAGGCCGGCATCTGGGTGGTGGATAACGGATCGGCCGACGGCACGCCGGAGATGGTAGCGCGGGATTTCCCGGCCGTCCACCTCATCGCCCGGCCGGACAACATCGGCTTCGCCGCTGCCAACAACCAGGCCATGCGCGCCGTGCTGGAGACAGCCCCGCCCCGGTACTTCTGGCTCCTGAACCCCGATACGGAAATCCTCCCCGGCGCGACGGTCGCTCTCCTCCATGCGATGGAATCTCACCCTCGCGTCGGGGTGGCGGGCGCGAAACTTCTCTACCCGGACGGTACCCTTCAGCACTCTGCCTTCCGTTTCCCCGGACTGGTCCAACTGGCCTTTGACCTCTTTCCGATGCCCGCGCGCCTCTACGAGACCCGCCTGAACGGCCGCTACCCGCGCCGTCTCTACGGGGGAGAAAGGCCGTTTTTCGTAGACCACCCCCTGGGCGCGGCGATGATGGTCCGCACCGCGGCGGTGAACCAGGTGGGGGTGATGGATGAGGGGTACCGTATCTACTGCGAAGAAATAGACTGGTGCTGGCGGATGCGGCGGGCGGGTTGGCAGGCGCTCTGTGTCCCTGCCGCGCGAGTGGTCCACCACGCCGGCCGCTCCACCGGCCAGGTGCCCGTCCCCTCCTTCGTCCACCTCTGGACCAGCCGGGCGCGGCTCTATGCCCGCCACCACGGGCCGTTGACCCGCCGCCTGGCCCGGATGCTGGTCCGGACCGGCATGCGGCGGCGACTGCGGGGCGCCACCCCCGAATGGCAGGAGGCCGTCCGCCGGGTTCTGGAAGCCTGGGACACTCTGGGGTGAACCTCTGGAGGCAGGATGACGGACCGTTGGGAGACCCTTCAGCAGGAGATTACCGAATGCCGTGCCTGTCCGCGGCTGGTGGCCCACCGGGAAGAGGTGGCCCGCCTCCGCAAGCGCGCCTACCGGGACCAGGAGTACTGGGGACGTCCGCTGCCGGGCTTCGGCGACCCGCAGGCCTGGTTGCTCATTATCGGGCTGGCTCCGGCCGCCCACGGCGCCAACCGCACCGGCCGCATGTTCACCGGCGACAGTTCCGGCGCCACCCTGACCGCCGCCCTCCACCGGGCCGGGCTGGCCAGCCAGCCCACCTCCGAGCACCGGGATGACGGCCTGGAACTCTACGGAGTCTTTGAGACTGCCGTCGTCCGCTGCGCGCCGCCCCAGAACCGGCCGTCCCGCCAGGAAATTGCCAACTGTCTCCCGTTCCTGGCCCGGGAGATGGCCCTGCTCCCCAACGTCCGGGTTGTCCTGGCCCTGGGGCAGATTGCCCTGGAGGGATACTGGACCCTTCTCCGGTGGCAGGGCATAGACATCCCGCCCGTCCCTTTCCGTCACGGCGCCGTTATCCCTTTCCCGTCCCCGCTCCCGACGCTCATCGTCTCCTACCACCCCAGCCGCCAGAACACCCAGACGGGCCGCCTGACCCCCCAGATGATGGACGAAGTCCTGCGCAGGGCAAAGGAGGTGGCCGGATGACGCTCGCGGCCGTCGTGCTCACCCGAAACGAAGAAGAGAACATCGTGGACTGCCTGTCCACCCTGGCCTGGGCCGACCGGCGGGTGGTGCTGGACTCCTTCAGCACCGACCGGACGGTCGCTCTGGCGCAGGAGATGGGCGCGGAGGTCCTCCAGCATCCCTTTGAGAACTACGCCAGCCAGCGGAATGTCGCCCTGGAGTGGGTGGAGGCCGACTGGATTTTCTTCGTGGATGCCGACGAGCGGGTGACGCCGGAACTGGCGGCGGAGGTGCAGGCAGTGGTGGCCGGTGGGGGGCCGGAGGTGGGCTGGTGGGTGCCCCGTCACAATTACATCTTCGGACGGCTGACCCGGGGGGCCGGCTGGTATCCCGACTACCAGATGCGCCTGGTACGACGGGGCCATGCTCGCTGGGAGCGCGCTGTCCATGAGGTCGCCGTCCTGGATGGCCCCGCCGGATACCTGCAGAACCCCCTCATCCACTACAACTACGATGACCTGGCCGATTTCATTGCCCGCCAGAACAGATACACCGACTACGACGCGTCGGTGCTCTACCAGGAGGGCGTCCGTCCCCATTTTTACACCCCGTACTCCCAGGCCGTCCGTCACTTCTGGTGGCGATTCGTCACGCTGAGGGGCTTTCGGGACGGCTGGCACGGCCTGCGGCTGAGTTTGCTGATGGCGTACTACGAGGCCGTGAAGTACCGGAAACTGGGCCGGTTATGGCGGAAAAGGCTCACAAATGCGGGGACATGTTGAAATTTCCCCCCCAATGTGGTAAAATAATTCCCGCCCACGCGAGTTTCTATCACAAATCTAACGATTTTCTTTCGCAAAATCAACACAAACCGGGTATGATAACAATTTGCAATCTGCTTATCCCGTTGGAGTAGTCGGAAATGGTCGTGAAAAGCAGAACCGGTGCTCCGGACTGGCTGCAAACCCGAACGGAGGTCTGGAGGGCGGTGGGGTGGACGGCCCCGCGCCCGGCGCGGCCCTGGCAGCCCCCCACCGACGTCTACGAGAACGAGAACGGCGTCGTGGTCCGGCTGGAAATCGCCGGGATGGCCGCTGAGGATTTCTCCATCACCCTGGACGAGCGCCGTCTGGTCATTGAGGGCATTCGCCAGGACCCGGAGCCCAAACAGACGTATTACCAGATGGAAATTGGCTACGGCGAATTCCATGTGGAGGTGTATCTTCCCTGGATCGTGGACCCTGATTGTGTGGAGGCCACTTACGAGAATGGCTTTCTCCGGGTGTTTGTTCCCCGGCCTCCCACCTGTCGGGTCCGTGCAGTGATACCGGGAAACCGTGAGGAGTCAGGATAACAATGGGACCTCTGGAAGACATTTTCCGTTCGTTCAACATACCCGCGATTCCCCGGCCGGGCCGGGAGGAACCGGGCGGCCCCGGCCGGCCGGATGCTCCTTCTATTCCGGAGGAGGTCGCCATCCTCCCGCTGCGCGGCCTGGTGGTCTATCCGATGACGGCCGTTCCCATCCGCGTGGGCCAGCCCCGCTCCATCCGGCTGGTGGACGACGCCGTGGTGGGTAAGCGCGTCATCGGCCTGGTCGCCGCGAAGGACCCCGAACTGCCCGAACCCGGCCCCAACGATGTATATCGGGTCGGTACCATTGCCATCGTCCACCGCCTCTTCAAGGCCCCCGATGAGACCATCACCCTCATTATGCAGGGCCTGCGGCGCGTCCGGATAGAGGAATTCGTCGCCACCGAACCGTACCTCATCGCCCGGGTGCGCGAGATACCCGAACAGATTGAGGAAGGGATAGAGATTGAAGCCCTCCAGCGGACGATCGTGGATACCTTCCGTCGCCTGGCGGAACTCCTGCCCGCCGTGCCGGAAGAACTGATGCTGATGGCCATCAACGCCGAAAATCCCCTCCAACTGGCTTACGCCATCGCCACCCACATCCGCATGAACCTGGAGGATGCCCAGCGGCTGCTGGAACTGGATTCCACCCGCGAGAAACTCCACTTCCTGCTGGCCCTGCTGACCAAAGAACTGGAGGTCGTGGAACTGGGGCGCAAGATTCAGAGCGAGGCCCAGTCCGAAGTGGAGAAGGCCCAGCGAGAGTACTTCCTCCGGGAGCAACTGAAAGCCATCCAGCGGGAACTGGGCGAGGCCAGCGAACAGCAGATGGAAGTGGAGGAGTTCCGCCGCAAGATAGAAGAGGCCGGCATGCCCGAAGAGGCGGAAAAAGAGGCCCGGCGGGAACTGGACCGGCTCAGCAAACTCCCCACCGCCGCCGCTGAGTACGGCGTCATCCGTACCTACCTGGACTGGCTGACCAGCCTCCCCTGGAACGTGGAGACGGAGGACAACCTGGACATCGCCCACGCCCGCCAGGTACTGGACGAGGACCACTACGACCTGGAGGAGATCAAAGAGCGCATCCTGGAATACCTGGCCGTCCGCAAACTGAAAGAGGAGCGCAAAAAGGCCGGCCTGGAGGAGGAAGAGCCCACAGACCAGATTCGCAAAGAGCGGGAGGGCGTCATCCTCTGCTTCGTCGGGCCGCCGGGAACGGGCAAGACCAGTTTGGGGCAATCCATCGCCCGCGCCCTGGGGCGCAAATTCGTCCGCCAGTCCCTGGGCGGTATGCGGGACGAGGCCGAGATTCGCGGCCACCGCCGGACCTACATCGGCGCGCTCCCCGGCCGCATCATCCAGGCCCTGCGGCGGGTCGGCACCAAGAACCCCGTCTTCATGCTGGACGAGGTGGACAAAATCGGGATGGATTTCCGGGGCGACCCGGCGGCGGCCCTGCTGGAGGTACTGGACCCCGAACAGAACCGGGAGTTCCGGGACCACTACCTGGATGTGCCTTTTGACCTTTCCAAAGTGATGTTCATCGCCACGGCCAACCTGCTGGACCCCATCCCGGCGCCGCTGCGGGACCGGATGGAGATTCTGGAACTCTCCGGCTACACCGAGATGGAGAAAGTCCGTATCGCCCAGGGGTATCTCATCCCGCGCCAGCGGCGGGAGAACGGCCTCCATCAGAACGAGATCACCTTCACCGACGGGGCCATCCTCCGCATCATCCGGGAATACACCCGGGAGGCCGGGGTCCGCAACCTGGAGCGTCAGATCGGCCGTATCTGCCGGAAGGTCGCCACCGCCATCGCCGAGGGGAACGGCAAAACCCCGGTGCGCATCACCGCCCGCAGCGTCCCGAAATACCTGGGCCGTCCCCGCTTCTTCCCCGAGACCAAACTGCGCACCGAAATCCCCGGCGTGGCGACTGGCCTGGGCTGGACCCCCACCGGCGGCGACGTGATGTTCTTTGAGGCCACCCGGATGCCGGGCAAGAAGGGCTTCCAGATTACCGGCCAGTTGGGCGAAGTCATGAAGGAGTCGGCCCACGCCGCTCTCAGTTACGTGCGCGCCAACGCCAAAAATCTGGGTATACCCGAGCACTTCTTTGACGAGATGGACATCCATCTCCACGTCCCGGCGGGCGCCATCCCCAAGGACGGCCCTTCGGCGGGCGTCACCATCGCCACGGCGCTCGTCTCCCTGCTCACCGGTCGCAAAGTCCGCTCCGATGTGGGGATGACCGGTGAGATCACCCTCCGGGGGCAGGTCCTCCCCGTCGGTGGGATCAAGGAGAAGGTGCTGGCGGCCCACCGCGCCGGTCTCAAAACCGTTATCCTGCCCAAACAGAACGAGCAGGACCTGGAGGACGTTCCCGACGAGGTCCGGAAAGCCCTCCGGTTCGTCCTGGTCAGCCGGGTGGACGAAGTCTTTGAGGCGGCTCTGGAACCCGACCGTCACCCGGCCCCCGAGACGGACGCTCCCGAACCGTCCGACGCGTCCGAGGAGGAGTCGGAATGAGGAAAATCGTCATTGTGGACGATGATCCCAACATGAGCCGCCTGATGCGCATCCTGTTTGAACTGGAAGGTTTTGAGGTCATGACGGCTCAACGCTACCAGGACATCCTGCCCCTCATTCAGCAGGTCCGGCCGGATGCCGTCCTGATGGATGTGCGCGTTCAGGGACGGGAAACCCTGGATGTGGTCCGTCAGATACGCCGGGAGCCGGACCTGACGAACATCCCGGTGGTGATGACCTCCGGGATGGATTACCGGAAGCAGTGCCTGGACGCAGGAGCCAACTGCTTTCTGTTGAAGCCCTTTGTTCCAGACGAGATGGTCAGGACAGTGGGCACCTTGCTGGGGACGGCCGGGTAACCCTCAGAGCGTCTCTCAAAATCCGTTCGTAGTCCGGCACGAAGCGCAGCGGAGTGCCGTTTTCGGTTTGTAGTCCAGCACGAAGCATAGCGGAGTGCGGTTTTAGGGCGCTCCTCCGCCACAAACATTTTTCAGATAAGCCCTCAGCCCCTCTGCTTTGGCTGAGATGTTACACTCAAAACGGATCATATCATGGCCCGAAAACGAAAACCCAAAAGCCAGGCCCAGTGGCGGCGCATAGACCTGCACCTCCACACCCCCGCCTCCGCCGACTACCAGGAACCGGGCGTTTCTTTCCTGGACATCCTCCGGCAGGCGGAGGGCAAAGGGCTGGACATTATCGCCTTTACCGACCACAACACGGTGGCGGGATACCGGCGGATGCAGGAGGAAATCCACCATCTGGAGTTGCTGGAGCGGTTGGGCCGCCTGCGGAAGGAAGAAAAAGAACAACTGAGCGAGTACCGCCGCCTTCTGGCGAAAATCCTGGTCCTGCCCGGTTTTGAGTTCACCGCCACCTTCGGCTTCCATATCCTGGGCATCTTCAGCCCGGAGACCGATTTGCGGGAACTGGAGTTTCTCCTGCGCCGCCTGAACATTCCGCTGGAGAAACTGGACCTGGGGAGCGCCGAGGTCGGCGCAACGACGGACGTGCTCACCGCCTACCGGGCCATCGCCGAGGCCGGCGGCATCGTCATCGCCGCCCATGCCAACTCGGCCAACGGGGTCGCCATGCGCGGCTTTGACTTCGGCGGGCAGACCCGCATCGCCTATACCCAGGACCCGAACCTCCACGCGCTGGAAGTGACCGACCTGGAGAAAAAGGGCCCCCGGACGACGGCCCGCTTCTTTGACGGCTCCAAGCCCGAATACCCGCGCCGCATGCGCTGCATCCAGGGCTCCGATGCCCACCGACTGGTCCGGGACCCCAACGACCCCCGCAACCTGGGCATCGGCGACCGGGTGACGGAAATCCTGCTCCCTCAGGTCAGTTTTCAGGCTCTGCGGGAGGTCTTTCTGGGGAACGATTTTACCCTCACCCGTCCGTTCCGCCCGACGGCGAAGGCACCTTTTGACTACATCCAGGCAGCGCGGGAAGAGGGCCCCACCATCGTCCAGGACTTTCACGAGCGGTTCAGCCGTCGGGGCGGGTATCTCTATGCCATTCTCTGCGACATCTGCGCGTTCGCCAACACCAACGGGGGCACCCTCTACATCGGCGTCGGCGCCGATCCGAAACAGCCCCCGGTGGGCGTGGGCAACCCGCGCCAGGCCATAGAGGCCATCCAGGCCGAAGTGGCCCGCCGCATCACCCCGCCGCTGGAGATCACCGCCGACGTCCAGGAGACGCAGGGGAAGAAAGTGGTGCGGCTGCTGGTGCCCCGCGGGGCCGACCTGCCCTATGCCATTGACGACAACAAAATCTACATCCGCAGCGAGTCGGAGACGGGGCTGGCGGTGCGGGATGAGATCGTCAGCCTGGTCCGGCGGACGGTCGCTCCGCCGAAGGAGGTCACCGAGGTGCCCGCCGGGCGCATTGAACCCCCGCGTACCGGCGTGGAGATTATCGCCACCGAAGAGCGGGAGGGGATTCGCTACCACACCATGCGCGACCTGCGCAACGGCAACGTGGTCACCAATGTCACCCGTCAGTCGGCGCGGCGGCTCTGGCACTACGCCATCACCCAGGCCGAGGACCACCCTGTGGACCCGGACCAACTCCGCTGGGAGGGAGATATCGCCCTGATCCGCAAGCGGGAACGGGGCGGTCAGGTGCGCTACGACCTGGCCCAGCGGGAGGACGGTCGGCTGCGCGTCTACTACGGCGTCACCGACGACGGCATTCACGGCCCCTGGGCTCGCCTGGTGGGCCTGGAGACGGAATAGTTTTTATCCTCTGTGGCGCAAAGACGCTGCAGAGGATAAACCTTCATCACCGGGGGAGGTGAAAAAGAGGATGGCCGCCATCCTCCAGACGCCAACCTGAAATCCACCCAAAAGGAGGTGAGAGATGGTGCAGCCCCTCGGGGTGCATTACTTGCTGGAATTGCGGGGTTGCGACCCCACAGTAATTAATGACCTCCCCGAGGTCAGACGGATTCTGATAGAAGCGGCAAAACAGGCGAAGGCCACCGTTTTAGACGCTCGCTTCCACCCGTTCTCCCCTCAGGGAGTCAGCGGTGTGGTGGTTGTGGGAGAATCCCACCTCTCCATCCACACCTGGCCCGAATACGGATACGCCTCTGCGGACATCTATACCTGCGGCCATACGGACCCGCTGAGAGCCGCCTTCTACATCGTAGAGGCTCTGCAGGCCAGAAGTGTGTTCTGTATGATTGTGGGTAGAGGAGAACATCCCGTTATGGACGAGTCCGAATCCGAACCTCCGAGTCCCCTCATTCCGGCCCGCTGGGGGCTCCAGCCCCCTACGGACTGGTTGTTCGTGGACTACGTGAACCCCAGCGCGGCAACGCTGCTGCGGGTGAAGTCCGTTCTCCATTCTTCCCGCTCCGCCTACCAGCAGATAGAGGTCCTGGAGACGGAGGCCTTCGGTCGCTGTCTCATCCTGGACGGCCGCGTCCAGTCGGCGGAAGCGGACGAGTTCATCTACCACGAAGCACTGGTCCATCCGGCGATGATCACCCACCCTGACCCGCGAGATGTGCTGATCCTCGGCGGCGGGGAGGGCGCCACCCTCCGCGAAGTCCTGCGTCACCGGACGGTGGAGCGGGCGGTGATGGTGGATATTGACCCTCAAGTAATAGAGATTAGCCGTCGCTATCTTCCGGAGTGGAGCGACGGTGCTTTTGACGACCCCCGGGCGGAGATCCGAATAGAGGACGCCGTCCACTATCTCCAGGAGACGGGGGACCGGTTTGACGTCATCATCGCCGACCTGACGGAGCCGGAACCAGGTACCCCGTCCGAACCCCTGCTCAGTCATGAGATGTTCCAGGCGATGCATCGGTGTCTCAAACCCGGGGGGGTTCTGGTGAACCAGTCGGGGAGCACCGGCACCTTTCTCGGCCTTTTCGCTCGTATTTACCGGATCATGGGCACCGTCTTTGGACGACTGGCTCCATGCTCCATCCAGATTGCCTCGTTTGCGGAGCCCTGGGGGTTTATTGTGGCTTCGGATGTCCATGACCCGCGCGACCTGACGCCGGAGGAGGTAGAGACCCGCCTCTCGCAGCGATGCGCGCGGGAAAAACTCCGGTACTATGACGGTTTCATCCACCGGGCCCTGTTTACCATCCCGCGCTGTTTTCGGGAGATGCTGGAGATGGGATAACCCCGCTACGAAACATTCCCAACTTGACATCTACCCGGTTTCGGCTATATTTAGAAAACGAGAGAGGTGATACCTGGACAAAATCAGCCGTCTGAACCACGCTCTCGTCAACAAAGAGAAGCCCGTTTCGCCCCATTCTGGTATCAGCCCGGAGAGATGGACATCGCCTCTGAGATGAACAGTCGCTTCATCCGAGTCGGGATCGGTTCCCTGGTCCTGCTTGGGTTGCTGGCCCTTCTCCCCCGGCCAGCCTTCGCCGATCCCCCGTCACCCCCCGCGCCGGCCCGGGAATCGCTCCTCTCTCCTTACTGGCATCCCGCCGTCGCCCGCTGGGAGCCGATCATCCTGGAGGAAGCCGAACGGCGGGGGATGGACCCGGATTTCATCGCCGCGGTCATCTGGACCGAATCGCTGGGGCGGCCGTATCTGCATAGCCCGGCGGGGGCCGTCGGCCTGATGGGTGTGATGCCCAAAGAGAAGGGGTTTTCCTGGCGTCCTTCCGCGCAGGAACTGGAAGACCCTGCTCTGAACGTCTTCTGGGGCACCCGCACCCTGTCCATTGTCATCCACCAGGCGCGGGGGGACCTCTATCTGGCGCTGGCGGCCTATAACGGCGGCTGGGAACAGATTCAGTTCTCCGGACCCCGCCGCTATGCTGAGGAGACTTTGCTCCACTACGCGCGGGCAGTGGCGGTCCGTATGGGGCTCCCCGCAGAGGGCCCCTGGGTGGCGACCCTGGCCGCCGTGGACCCCCGGGCCCGCACCAGCCTGACGGTTCTGGGCCCTCAGGACCCACTGGTTCGCTACAGCGCCCGGCCCGTTGCCTTCCGCCTCAAAGACGCTGGGGCAGAGGGGCGCCCTACCACGCTGGTCTTTGCCCCCCGCAACGATGGGGACCTGGATGGGGACATCGGCCTCTGGCTCTGGTGGAACGGACAGGTCCTTCGCTTATCCGAACCGACGGTCGCTTCCGTCTCGGGAACCACTCTGAGCGCGACGCACTGAAGAAGAAATCCAGTTGCATATGACATAAGGAGTTCCTTGGCCGGAGAACGGGTGCTGGTTGTGGATGACAGTAATGAGGTGCGGGACATCATCGCCAGCCTCATCCTGGAGCCCGCCGGTTATCGGGTGCTGACCGCCAACAACGGCGCGGACGGTTTCCGGCTGCTGGTAGAGACCGGCCCGGACCTTCTGATTCTGGACGAGCAGATGCCCGGAATGACCGGGATTCAGGTCCTTCGGGCCATGCGGGAGCAAAACATCCAGGTTCCGGTGATTTTCATGACCGCGTTCGGCTCCGAGGACCTGGCCGTTCAGGCTTTCCGCCTGGGCGTGCGGGATTACGTCATCAAGCCCTTTGAGCCCCAGGAGATGGCCCGGGCCATAGAGCGGGCCCTGACGGAAGTCCGCCTGCGCCGGGAACGGGACCAACTGGTCGCTCAACTGGAGGAAGCCAACCGCCGACTGCAGCAGCAACTTCAGGAACTGAATACCCTCTATTCCATCGGACGATCCGTCACATCCCGGCTGGATCTGGAGGTAGTACTGCCTCGCGTCGTAGAGGCGGCCGTCTTCCTGACCCGGGCCGAGGAGGGACTGCTGCTCCTTCTGGACCCGGAGACCGGCGAACTGATGCTGCGGGCGGCGAAGAACGTGGACGAGAAGCAGGCCCGTCAACTTCGGGTGCAGGTCCAGGACTCTCTTGCCGGGCAGGTCTTTCGCACCGGGGAGCCCCTGCTCATCACCGAAGGACAACCCAAAGTGGTGACCGGATACCTGGTCCACTCCCTCATCTACGCCCCTCTCCGGACGCCGGAGCGAGGCATCTTCGGCCTTCTGGGCGTTATGAACCGGGAGAAGCCCCGTTCGTTTACTCCCCACGATGTCCGTCTCCTCTGTGCCCTGGCCGACTACGCCGCAATCGCGCTGGAAAATGCCCGTCTTTACGAAGAGACGGAGACAGGGCGGCGCAAACTGGAGGCCGTTCTTCACGCGACCGAAGAATTGATCATCATTCTGGACCCCGGGATGCGCGTTCTCCTCTGCAATCCTGCCGCCATAGCGACCCTGCGGCTACCCACAGAGGGTGTCATCGGGAAAAAGGCCCATGAGGTCGTTTCCAACAACACCCTGCTGGACATGTTCTGGAAAGCCAGCCGCTCACGGAGGACCTATCACGCGGAGGTCTGGATTCCCGGCGGGCGTACCTACAGCGCCCAGTTGACCCCGGTGGAAGGGGTGGGTTACGTCCTGATGATGCACGACGTCACCCAGATCAAAGAACTGGATCGGGTCCGGGCGGAGTTCCTGGCCACCGTCTCCCATGACCTGAGGAGCCCCCTGGCCACGATCCGGGGATATGTGGACCTTCTGGAAAAGGTTGGACCGCTGACCGAACAGCAACAGGATTTCGTGGGCAAGATTCGCCGAAGCATCGCCCACATCACTGCCCTTGTGGGAGACCTGCTGGAATTGGGCCGCATTGAGGCGAGCACCGACATAGAAATGGAACCGTTCCATCTGGAGAGCATCATAGATGCGGTGGTGGACGGTTACCGTCAGATTGCTGCGGAGAAAGGGCTGACCCTGAAATGGGCACTTACCCCGCTCCCACTCATCCGGGGGAATCCCCATCGGTTGCGCCGGGTGATGGAGAACCTTCTCAGCAATGCGGTGAAATATAATCGGGAAGGGGGATGGGTTGACGTCAGCGCGGAATACCGGGAAGGTTACATCGTCGTGCGAGTCGCAGACAGCGGAATCGGTATCCCACCCGAGGACCTCCCCCACATCTTTGATCGGTTTTACCGCGTCCAGCGCCCAGAGACCGAGGATATTGAAGGAACCGGCCTGGGGCTCTCTATCGTGAAGTCTATTGTTGAGAAACACAGTGGACGGGTCTGGGTGGAAAGCCAGCCCGGCGCAGGCACCACCTTCACCCTCTTAATCCCCACGATGGAACAACAGGAACTCGCCTCAACTTGACAACCCCCATGTTCCGGTTATAATTTTTCCCTTGCTTGAGTTTTTTATAACGTCCTTGCCGTTCGTAGTCCGGCACGGAGCGCAGCGGAGTGCGGTTTGAGTGCGCTACTCCGCTTCGCTTCGTAGCGCACTACAAACGTCCTTGCCGTTCATGGAACAACGTAACCGTTCAGGCGGTGACGGAAAATCGCCCGTCTGAACCCGTGGCCGGCATTTGGCCTCCGCTTGCCATGTTCCTGGAATACCCATCAGGGCAACCCCCTGGGCTGGTGGAAGCCGATGCCCGCCTGGGGATCCCAGCATTCCAGTCCCAATATCACACTATCACACCAGGAGGTTAGAATGCGCAGTTTTGCCGGTCGGGACATCCTGTCCCTCAAAGACTTTGAGCGGTGCGAGTTCTTCCACGTATTTGAGGTTGCCCAGAAAATGGAGCCCATCGCCCGCTCCCGCCGCAACGTGGATATGCTCAAGG
This sequence comes from Thermoflexales bacterium, assembly GCA_037445395.1. Classification (GTDB taxonomy): domain Bacteria; phylum Chloroflexota; class Anaerolineae; order B4-G1; family DUEL01; genus SpSt-77. The sequence goes on along the minus strand of JBBIKR010000077.1, from coordinate 4,556 downwards.
AAAAGACTCTGGTGACCGCCTTCTACCAGCCCTCCACGCGCACCCGCCTGGCGCACGAGGCCGCCATGCACCGCCTCGGCGGGCACGTGCTGGGCTTCGCCGACGTCAAGACGACCCGCGCCGGCGACTTCTACCAGGAGTCCATCAAAGACACCGTCCGCATGCTGGAGTTCTACGGCGATGTCATCGTGATGCGCCACTTCCAGCAGGGCGCGCCGCATGAAGCGGCCCGGTGGGCCTCCATCCCCGTCATCAACGCTGGTGACGGCTGGGGCGAACACCCCACCCAGATTCTCACCGACCTCTACACCGTCCTGCGCGAGAAGGGCCGCATTGACGGCCTGAAATGGCTGGCCGTCGGCGATATGCGCATGCGCACCATGCACTCTCTGGCCTACGCGCTGACCCAGTTTGACTGCCCCATCACCTTCGTCTCCCCGCCGGAGATGAGCCTGACCGAAGAGTTCAAGGCCGAACTTCGCCAGTACAGCCTGAACTTCCGGGAGGCGGAGCACGTGGAGCAGGCCATCGGCGACGCCGATGTGATTCTGGTGGAGCCCGTCGTCCAGCCCGACTACACCAAACCGCGCGACGAGCGCACGGGCGACGTGGGCCTCACTCCCGCCAACTACAAAATCACCCGCGAACTGCTGGAGCGCAAGGCCAAGCCGGACGCGATTCTCCTCCACTCCCTCCCGCGCATGGACGAAATCCCCACCGATGTGGACATCACCCGCTGGTCGCGCTACTGGCAGGAGGCCTTCTACGGCGTGGTCGTGCGAATGGCCCTGCTGGCACTGGTGCTGGGCGCGATGGAGTAATCTCACGGACGAGTTGCGGCGGCGAAGCCGCCGCAACCCGTTCTATTTCCCAGGAGGACGAGAATGCAGACCCATCTCAGAAACCGTGACCTGATCGGCGACCTGGACTTCTCCAAAGAGGAAGTGGAGACCGTTCTGGACGTGGCCTTTGACCTCAAGCGGAAGCGGGCCCTGGGCGAGCCCCACCCGTACCTGCGCGACAAGGTGCTGGCGATGCTCTTCTTCTTCTCCAGCACCCGCACGCGCGGCTCCTTTGAGGCCGGCATGGCCCAGTTGGGCGGGCACGCTGCCTTCATAGAAAGCAAAACCACCCAGATTGCCCACGGCGATACCCCGAAAGAAATCGGCGAAATCTTCGGCCGCTACTTTGACGGCATCGCCATCCGGCACGTGGAGTGGGGCGTGGGCAACCGGTACATCAACGAGGTCGCCCGCTACAGCCGGGTGCCCGTCCTCAACATGCAGTGCGACATCTACCACCCCTTCCAGTGCCTGGCCGACCTGATGACCATCATAGAGAAAAAGGGCCGGGACCTGCGCGGGAAACGGCTGGTGGTCTCCTGGGCCTACGCCGCCTCCTACCTGAAGCCGATCTCGGTGCCCCAATCCCTCATCCTGCAGATGCCCCGCTTCGGCCTGGACATCACCCTGGCCTATCCGCCGGAGTTCGGGCTGATGCCCGACATCGTCGCCCAGGCGCAGGAGGAAGCGCGCCGCTACGGGACGGCCTTTGACATCATCGTCGACCCCAACGGCATGGAGGAAGCCTGCAGGGGCGGCGACATCATCTACGCCAAGTCCTGGGGCCCCCTGGTGACCACCACCGACCCGGAGGAGGGGAAACGGCTGCAGGACCAGTACCGGCACTGGATTATGGACGAGGCGAAACTCCGCCTGGCGAAACCGGACGCCATCTACATGCATCCCCTCCCCGCCGACCGCAACATAGAGGTCACCGACGGGGTGCTGGACGGCCCGCAGTCGGTCGTCTACGACCAGGCGGAGAACCGCCTCCACGTCCAGAAGGCCGTCATGGCGCTGACCATGGCATGATCAGACCACAGACGATAGACGAGGAACCACGGAGTATGCAATACGGAGTATGACCATGCGAAAACTGGCAGTTGTGGCCATCGGTGGAAATTCACTGATTAAAGATAACACTCGCGTGAGGGTAGAGGACCAGTATGAGGCCGCGAAGGAGACGTGTTACTACATCGCGGATATGATTGAGCAGGGCTGGGATGTCGCCATTGGGCACGGGAACGGCCCGCAGGTCGGCTTCATCCTGCGGCGCTCCGAGATTGCCCATCAGGTGGCCGGGATGCACGAGGTGCCGCTGGACGTCTGTGGGGCGGACACCCAGGGGGCCATCGGCTACGCCCTCCAGCAGAATCTGCAGAACGAGTTCCGGCGGCGGGGGATTGCCAAGCAGGCGGCCACGGTGGTCACCCAGGTGGTGGTGGACCGCAACGACCCGTCCTTCCGGAACCCCACCAAGCCCATCGGCGGCTTTATGACCGAGGAGGAGGCCCGACGACGGGAGCGGGAAGAGGGATGGACGGTGGTGGAAGATGCCGGTCGGGGATGGCGGCGGGTCGTGGCTTCGCCCCTGCCGCAGCGCATCGTGGAACTGGACGCGGTGCGGCGGCTCCTGGACGCGGGCATCGTCACCATCACGGTGGGCGGAGGCGGCATCCCCGTCATTGAGGATGAGAACGGCAACCTGAAGGGGGTCGCCGCCGTCATTGATAAGGACTATGCCGCCTCCCTGCTGGCCCGCTCCATCGGCGCAGACCTCTTCCTGATCTCCACCGCGGTGGATAAGGTCTACCTGAACTTCAACAAGCCGGACCAGCGGCCGGTAGACGTGATGACGGTCTCCGAGGCGAAGCGGTATATGGCCGAGGGGCACTTCGCCAAGGGGAGCATGCTCCCCAAGATTCAGGCCATCATCTGGTTCCTGGAGGCAGGAGGCAAGGAGGCCATCATCACCAGCCCCGAGAACATCGCCCGGGCGCTCCGGGGCGAGACCGGTACCCGCGTCATTCCGGATTAGCCCTGTCGCCTTCCCGCGACATCGGGGCGGTTTTTGTGCCGGCGGCGGAGCCGCCGGCACAAAATCGCCCGGGCTTGCGCAGTAATTCGCCCGCTGCGGGCGGAAAAGTCAAAGATATGTTGTGGGGCGGCTTCGCCGCCCCACAACCATATCTTTCTTTCCAGAAACTATGGGCGCGGCGCTCCCCGCAAAGGATTTGCTGCGCAAGCCCAAAATCATCAACCCATTCTTTGTTGACAGGACAGGAAGGGTGTGGTACAATAACAGTGCGGCAGGGAGCGTTCCCTCCGCGGGTCCGGAGGGATGGCCGAGTGGACGATGGCGGCGGTCTTGAAAACCGCTGTGACCGTGAGGTCACCGGGGGTTCAAATCCCTCTCCCTCCGCTGAACGCGTGGGGAGGTGCCGGAGTGGTCGATCGGGGCCGCCTGCTAAGCGGTTGTGGGGGTAAAACTCCACCCAGGGTTCGAATCCCTGCCTCCCCGCCTGGGCCCCCGTAGCTCAAATGGACAGAGCATTTGGTTGCGGACCAAAAGGTTGCAGGTTCAAGTCCTGCCGGGGGTACTGGGGCCTTTGGCCCCTGCCGTCATGGGGATGAACGGTCTCGACGGGGAAGGCCGGTCAGGGACGGCGAGCCGGGGCGCTCTGACCCCGTGAACAACGGAGCAAACTGAAGAATGCCAACACTTGGGCTGCAATTCCCGTCGCCGCGTAAGCGGTAGGGGAACCGGCCGCCACGATGAGCGGCCCGTCCGCCTCAACCCCTCACCGGCGGGTTGAGGGCCGGGCGTGACCAAGTCGGTGTGCGGCGGCCCGACGCCGATACGGTCGCCCAAGCAATATCGGCTGAGTCCGGCACCGCGCGGTCGGCCGCGACGGGCCGGACGAGAACAAAAGCGCCGACTACGCTCGTAGATGTCCCTGCCCCAATTCTCCGGACGCGGGTTCAAATCCCGCCATCTCCACCATATAAGAAGTGCCAGGCGTCTCAGGGCCTGGCACTTCTTCTTATCAGACGGAACAGGAGGCTTTCCCTTTGGCAATCCCCTCTCCTGCCAACCCCCTCATTGTGCTGGTTACCGGACTCCGGGGAGTGGGAAAGACCACTCTCTGTCTCCGCACCGTTACCCTGGCGAAGGAAGCCCACTACTCCTGCGCAGGTCTGCTGACGCTGCGGGACGACGACCGGCGGATTCTGGTGGACGTCCAGACCGGCGACCGTCGGTCGCTGACGGCCTCCGGACCGGCCGGTGTGCCTGTGGGTCGGTACCTCTTTGACCCCGACGCTCTGGCCTGGGGGACGGCTATCCTCGCCCGCAGTACCCCCTGTGACCTGCTGGTGGTGGACGAATTGGGGCCGCTGGAAATGGCGGGGGGCGGATGGGCGGTGGGGTTGGATGTTCTGCAGGGAGGGTGCTTCTCCCTGGCCCTGGTGGTCGTCCGGCCCGAACTGGTCGCCGAAGCCCTGGAGCGATTCCCCGACGCCTGGTCGGTGGAGGTCACCCCGGAGAACCGGGACGGCCTCCCGGTCTGGCTGGCAGGCCTCTTGCCTCCCCGCCGCTCCTCCGGTCTGTGATTCCGGGGGCGTTGGGGGGGCGCGGAGACCCCCCCCCCCCCCCCCAACACCACCCGCAAAAGGGGGCAGGTTTTGGCGCCCGTGGACCCCGGGGGGGGGGCA
>JBBIKR010000076.1:0-17600 GCA_037445395.1 Thermoflexales bacterium | reverse complement strand
TTCACCGCACTATGGCTGACGCGCGGTTACTAGCAACTCCGGCTTCATGCAGGCGGGTTGCAGCCTGCAATCCGAACTGAGACCGGCTTTGGAGGATTAGCTCCGCCTCGCGGCTTGGCAACCCATTGTACCGGCCATTGTAGCGTGTGTGTAGCCCTGGACATAAAGGCCATGCTGACTTGACGTCATCCCCACCTTCCTCCGGCTTAAGACCGGCGGTCCCGCGTGACACTTGTAACACGCGGCGAGGGTTGCGCTCGTTAGCGGACTTAACCGAACATCTCACGACACGAGCTGACGACAGCCATGCAACACCTGTGCAAGCTCCCTTGCGGGTCGGTCACCTTTCAGATTCCTACCACTTGCATGTCAAACCCAGGTAAGGTTCTTCGTGTAGCATCGAATTAAACCACACGCTCCGCTGCTTGTGCGGGCCCCCGTCAATTCGTTTGAGTTTTAGCCTTGCGGCCGTAGTCCCCAGGCGGGATGCTTAACGCGTGAGCTTCGGCACGGAAGGAAGATCTCCTCCCACACCTAGCATCCAACGTTTACGGCCAGGACTACCGGGGTATCTAATCCCGTTCGCTCCCCTGGCTTTCGCCTTCAGCGTCAGGGACAGCCCAGAAGGCCGCCTTCGCCACTGGTGTTCCTCCCGATATCTACGCATTTCACCACTACACCGGGAATTCCACCTCCCTCTGCTGCCCTCAAGCCCCGCAGTATTGGACGGCCTCCCCGGGTTGAGCCCGGGGCTTTCACGCCCAACTTACGGAGCCGCCTCAACGCGCTTTACGCCCAGTGAATCCGGATAACGCTCGCGCCCTACGTTTTACCGCGGCTGCTGGCACGTAGTTCGCCGGCGCTTATTCCTGGGGTACCGTCCCCGCTCTTCCCCCAGAAAAGGGCTTTACGACCCGAAGGCCTTCATCGCCCACGCGGCGTCGCTGCCTCAGGCTTTCGCCCATTGGGCAATATTCCTTACTGCTGCCTCCCGTAGGAGTCTGGCCCGTGTCTCAGTGCCAGTGTGGGGGGCCGCGCTCTCACGCCCCCTACCCGTCTTCGCCTTGGTAGGCCATTACCCTACCAACCAGCTGATGGGCCGCGGGCCCCTCCCGAAGCGCCTTGCGGCTTTACTGGACGAACCGAATCGCCCAGCACATGGGGTATTAGCCCCAGTTTCCCGGGGTTATCCCCCTCTTCGGGGCAGGTCACCCACGTGTTACTCACCCGTTCGCCGCTGATGTGCCCCGAAGGGCCTCATCGCTCGACTTGCATGTATTAGGCACGCCGCCAGCGTTCATCCTGAGCCACGATCAAACTCTCCGTCGTGACTAACGGACTGCGGTCCGAGGACCGTTACGGTTTGACGTGGGCCCCTTTCAGCGCTCCCTTACCTGCCACTCTTCAGCTGTTAAGGTCCTGAACGCTCTATTAGTATACCACAACTCCTAAACTTTGTCAAGACCCATCCACCACGTGTTTTCAGGCTCTCCGACCACCGAACCGGGCCGAAGGCCCGAACCCCTTGACGGGACATATATTATATCCAAACCCCGTTTTTTGTCAAGTTGGCAAAGAGGGCTACCGAACGGCATGCAGCAAGAGCACTCCCACCTGTGCAGCCTCCTGGGGGTCCGATGGATGTTCCAGAAGGACCGCCACCGCATAGCGGGGATTCCCCGCCGGAGCAACGCCCAGGAACCAGGCATGGGGCGGACGTTTCTCTCCCGCCACGGCCGTCCCCAGGTGACCGACGACGTCCGCCGAGAAGAGTTCCCAGGCCGAGAGCAGGGCCCGTGCCCCCTCGGCAGGCATCACCTCCCGGGGGCCGCCGGAAACCTCCGGCGCCCGCCAGACGCCGTCCGGCCCCTCCACCTCCTGCACCAGACGCGGCACGGGCATCACCCCGTCGTTGGCCAGAGCCGCGGCCACCAGCGCCATCCGCAGCGGCGAGACGGTGAGATTCCCCTGCCCGATGGCCTCCATCGCCGCGTCATCGGACACCCACGCGACCATCGGCGGAGGAGTGGGGGTAACACCGGGGGCCCCGGCCGTGACCGGCGGGACGGTTCCCGACGTCCGGCCCTCCATTTCGGGAACGGTCTCCGACGGCAACCCCTCCGTCAGTCCCCAACGGAGGAACCCTTCCCGCAGCCGGGCCGTCCCCAACTGCCGGCCCAGTGCGGCGAAGGGGCCCGGACAGGCCGCCTGCAACGCGCCGATCATCAACTCGTCCGGACCGATTTCCCCCCGGCAACCCACCGTCACCCCGTTCACCGAGAGCGTCGCCGTCAGGTCGGGGGCGGGGGTGTAGAGAGTGATCAGGCCGTGCCGAAGGGCCTCCGCCAGGACGACCGTCTCCAGGGCCGCGCCGGGCTGGTAGACCCCCTGGACCGCCCGGTTGAGCAACGGGCCGCCGGGGTCCTCCCGCAACCTCTCCCACTCCTCCTCCAGACGGTTGGGGTCAAAGGTCGGCGAGGAGGCCATAGCCAGCACCTCTCCGGTGGAGGCGTCCAGCAGCACGACTGCCCCCGTCCGCCCGTCCAGGGACCGCTGGGCCAGCCGCTGGAGCATCCCGTCCAGCGTGAGCCGAACATCCCGGCCGCGCGGGGGGCGGTGCAGGAGTTGATCCCACGTCGCCTGCCAGACGGAACGGCCGGCTTCCCCGCGCAAGACCCGGTCAAAGGTCGCCTCTATCCCCCCCGTCCCGTGCCGCAAACTGGCATAGCCCACGACGGGCGCCGCCGCCGGTTCCGGATAGGTGCGGGTGACGCGGCCGTCCGGGCCCACTGTCACGTCGGCCAGCACCGCGCCGCTGCGGTCCAGAATCCGGCCCCGAACGATGTGCTGTTCGTATTCCACCCGACGGGGGTTGTCTTCCCGCGCCACCAGCCAGTCGGCGCGGACCACGGACCAGTAGCCACAGGCCAGGGCCAGGATGCCCAGGGATAGCCCCAGCCCCAGAGCCATGGCACGGACGGACCGGGCCCACTCCCGGTCCCGGGGAGCAGGGGCGGCGCCTGCGGAGATGACCAGGAGGAGGCCGACGGCGATGAACGTCGCCAGCAGGGAGGAGCCACCGTAAGAAAGAAATGGCAGGGTCACCCCGGCGATGGGCACCAGTTTGGCGTTGGCGGCCATGATGATCCAGGTCTGAATCCCCCAGCCAGCGGTCAGTCCGGCGGCCAGGAACTGCTCAAAGGGACGGGGCGCGCGCAGGGCGGCCCGGAGCCCCCGGGCCAGCAGGACTCCGTAGAGGGCGATGAGGGCCAGGGTCCCCAGCAGGCCGAACTCTTCGGCGACGGCGGCGAAGACAAAGTCGGTGTGGACGGCGGGGATGTAGGTGGGGCGGCCCAGGCCCAACCCCTGCCCGAAGATTCCCCCGGCGCCGAAGGCCAGCAGACTCTGGACGACCTGGAAGGCCCGGTCGGCGGCATCCGGCCACGGGGAGAGCCATATCTGAATCCGCAGCGCCACCCGGGCCGAACCCTGGTATCCGATGACCCCGGCCAGCAGGAAGAGCACCAGTCCCACGACCAGGTACCCCCACTGGCCCGTCGCCAGGTAGAGCATGGAGAGGAAGGTCAGGAAAAGGAGCATCGCCGCGCCCAGGTCCTGCTGCGCGGCCAGGAGGAGCACCGTCAGGCCGAACATGACCAGGAGGGGGCCGACGTAGGCCAGGGGAGGGAGGGTCAGGCAGCCGATCCGGTGACCTGTCACCTTCAACAGTTCCCGCCGCTCGGCCAGGTAGGAGGCCAGGAAGACGACCAGGAGGAGTTTCAGCGGCTCTGATGGCTGGAAGTATGCGCCGCCCACGCCCAGCCAGAGGCGGGGACCGGCGCCGCCCGGGTTGACGCCCAGAACGAGGGTGACCGCCAGGAGAAGCAACCCTGCGGAGAGCCAGGTGTAGCGGTAGCGCCGCAGCCAGCGCAGAAGGACGGCATCCCGCGCTCCGACCTGGATGACGGCGATCATCGCCAGAGTGGAGAGGAGGAGCCAGGTGGCCTGGCGGGGGAGGAAGTTCGGCGCCAGACGCCCCACCATCAGCAGTCCCCAGCCGGTCAGGAAGGCGACGATGGGGAGGATGAGCGGGTCGCGGTGCGGCAACCGACGGGAAAGGGTGACGTGGGCAACGGCAAAGGAGAGGGCGAAGGAGAGGATCAGGGTCGCGGCCCGCGCCGGGCCGAAGGCCGGCACGGCCAGAATCAGGGTCGCGGTGCCGATCACCACGAACAGGAAGGCCAGCAGGAGCAACTGCCGCTCCCGCCGGACGACAAAGGGCGGGTAGGGTTCCGTCGGGCCCAGCATGGGAAAATCGGAGAGTCAAAGAGTCGGCGTGAGGAAATTATAGCATCTTTGGGGCGGGAGGCAACCCGATTTCTATCTCAATCAAAAAGCCTCTACCCGAAAGGGTAGAGGCTATCAGCCGGTGAACCCGGCGGTTTCGGACCAGCGAGCCTCATCGCTTGAATCAACGGTCTCTTGCGGCAAAACCTGGCCACCTGACACTTTTCTTGAACACTTGCAGAAATCCTTCCCAGCGTGTCATTGCGAGCCCCCGAAGGGGGCGAAGCAATCTCCGCAACTCATTTTGGAGATTGCTTCGGGCGCTCCGCGCCCTCGCAATGACGTTGCCAGCAAGAAACTGTCAGTTGGCTCGCGGCAAAACCACAAACCCCGGATGCTTTACTCCCGCTCCTGCTCTCGCTCCCGTTTGGCCGCTTCTATGATGGGCTGTGCCAGGTGGGGCGGGACCTCCTCGTAGTGGTCAAACTCCATCCAGAACAGTCCCCGCCCCTGGGTCATGCTGCGCAGTTCGGTGGCGTACCGTTGCATTTCCGCCAGCGGGACCAGGGCAGTAATGGTGCTCTTGCCTCCCTGTTGCTCCAGCCCCAGCACGCGGGCCCGCTTGGTGTTCAGGTGGCCCATCACATCGCCCGTGAACTCCTCCGGGACGGTGATGACCGCCTTGTAGATGGGCTCCAGGAGCACAGGCCCGGCACCCTGCATCACCTTCTTGAACGCCTCCCGTCCGGCAATCTGGAAGGCGATGTCTTTAGAGTCCACCGGGTGCTCCTTGCCGTCGTAGACGACCGCCTTCACATCCACGACGGGGTACCCGGCAATGACGCCCTGTTCCAGCACCTGCCGGATGCCCTTCTCAATGGAGGGCTGGAAAGAAGAGGAGATGGCGCCGCCGAAGACCTCCCACCCGTACTCAAAGCCGGTCCCGCGCGGCAGTGGCTCCAGACGCATATGGACCTCGGCAAACTGTCCCGCGCCACCCGTCTGCTTCTTGTGCCGGTAGTAGTCGGAGTGGACGCGGGTAATGGTCTCCCGGTAGGGGACTTTGGGGGTGGCGGTCTCCACGCCGACGCCGAAGCGGTTCTCCATCCGCCGGACGGCGATCTCCACGTGCGCCTCGCCCATGCCCTCCAGAATCGTCTCCCGGGTGCCCGGCTCCTGCCGCCAGCGCAGGGTCGGGTCCTCCTCGCAGATGCGGGTGAGGGTGGGGGCCATCTTGGCCTGGTCGGCCTTGCTCTTCGGACGGACGGCGACGGCAAAGAGCGGGTGTGGGAAGACGGGGCCGGGGATTTTCACCGCGTGGCCCCGGTCGCAGAGGGTATCGCCGGTGATCGTTTCGGAGAGTTTGGCGACCGCGCCGATGTCGCCCGCGTGCAGGCGCGGGACGGGAATCTGCTCTTTGCCCCGCATCACATAGAGGGTGCCCAGCCGCTCCTCGGCGTTGGCGCGGCTGTTCCAGACCCGCGTGTCCGATTCCAGCATCCCGCCGTAAATCCGGAAGTAGGTCAGTTTGCCCACGTAGGGGTCGGCGGCGGTCTTGAAGACCAGCGCAGCAAGGGGAGCGGTGTCGCTGGGCTCAATCTCTTCCTCCTCACCGGTGGGGCCTTCGGCCTTGACCGGCCCCCGGTCCGCCGGGGAGGGGGCATAGGCGACCAGCGCGTCCAGCAGTGCCCGGGTGCCGATATTCTCGGTGGCCGCGGCCACCAGGACCGGCACCACGCTCCCTTTCAGAATCGCCGCCCGCAGGCCGCGCCGGATTTCCTCCTCCGTCAGTTCCTCGCCCTCCAGGTACTTCATGATGAGTTCGTCCTCGCCCTCGGCGGCGGCTTCAATCAGTTGGACACGGGCCTCCTCGGCCTGCGCCTTCATATCGGCGGGGATGTCGGCGACCTTCGCCTCGGGGCCCATCAGCGCCCGCATCCGGACCAGGTCCACCACCCCCGCGAAACTGGCCTGCGCGCCGATGGGGAGTTGGAGAGGGACAAAGTGGCGACGGAACGCGTCCCGCAGTGCCTGCAGGGTGTGGGCGAAGTCGGCGTTCTCCCGGTTCATCTTGTTGATCACCACCATCCGGGGCAGGTCGTACTGGTCGGCATAGTTCCAGACCAGTTCGGTGCCAACCTCCACCCCACCCACGGGGTCCACCAGCACCAGCGCCAGGTCGGCGACGCGGATACCGCTGATGACCTCACCGATGAAGTCCAGATAACCCGGGGTGTCCAGGACGTTCAGTTTACACCCTTCCCACTCCACCGGAATCAGGGCGAGGCTCAGGGAGATGCGCCGTCGGATTTCCTCCTCGTCAAAATCGGAGACGGTGGTGCCGTCTTCCACCCGTCCCATGCGGTTGGTGGCACCGCTGGCGAAGAGCATCGCCTCGGCCAGGGACGTCTTGCCACTGCTGCCGTGGCCCAGCAGGACCAGGTTGCGAATATTTTGGGTCGTGTACTCTTTCAACTCAACCTCCTGACAGGGATTCGTTGCTCAAAGGGTAACTGTCCACAAATCGGTTGGGGGGCAACCTTCCGCAGGTATTCTAATGGAAAACTGCGAAACTGTCAATCCGGGCTCTGGGCGCTTGCCTGCATGGGAGGCGGTGTTATAATACATCCCAGCGCTATCCAGGAGTTGGGAATGGACGGAACCACTACCACCCGCCGCGTCGCCGTACTGGTCGCCACGTGCAGTTCGTTCCTCACCCCCTTCATGGGCTCATCGCTGAACATTGCCCTGCCGTCCATCGGTCGGGAGTTCTCCATCGGCGCTCTGGTGCTGGGGTGGATTTCCACTGCCTACCTGCTCTCTTCGGCGATGTTCCTGGTCCCCTTCGGCAAACTGGCCGACCTGCGCGGCCGGAAACGCATCTTTGTCTGGGGACTGGTGGTCTACGGGGTGGGTTCGCTGCTCTCCGGCCTGGCCCCGTCGGTGGGGACGCTCATCGCATCCCGGGTGGTGCAGGGGGTCGGCGGGGCGATGATTTTCGGCACCGGCGTCGCCATTCTGACCTCCGTCTTCCCGCCGCAGGAGCGGGGACGGGTGCTGGGGCTCAACGTCGCCGCCGTCTACGTGGGCCTCTCCGTGGGCCCGTTCCTGGGGGGCGTGCTCACCCAGCAGTGGGGCTGGCGGAGCATCTTCTTCCTGAACGTGCCGCTGGCGGCCCTCATCGCCGCCCTGGCGGCCTGGAAACTCCAGGGCGAGTGGCGGGCCGCCGACGGCGAGGGGTTTGACTGGGTCGGTTCCGTCCTCTACGGCCTGGGACTGGTCGCCCTCATCTATGGCTTCTCCCGCCTCCCATCGGCGATCGGTACGGCGCTGACCCTCTCCGGCATCCTGGTCCTGGCCCTTTTCGCCATCTGGGAGGGGCGGGCGCGGACGCCCGTCCTGGAACTGAGCCTCTTCCGGCACAACCCGGCCTTCACGTTCTCCAACCTGGCCGCGCTCATCAACTACAGCGCCACGTCGGCGGTGGGCTTCCTGCTGAGTCTGTACCTTCAGTCCGTTCGGGGCATCAGCCCTCAGCAGGCCGGCCTGATTCTCCTGGCCCAGCCGGTGGTCCAGGCCCTCTTCTCCCCGCTGGCGGGCTGGGCCTCCGACCGGGTGGAGCCGCGCATCGTCGCCTCCACCGGCATGGGCCTGACGGTGGTGGGGCTGGCCCTGCTCTATCCGCTGGCGTCGTCCACTGCCATCCCTTCCATCATCGGCGTCCTGGCCCTGCTGGGGTTCGGGTTCGCCCTCTTCTCCTCGCCCAACACCAACGCCGTGATGAGTTCGGTGGACCGCTCCCACTACGGCGTCGCCTCGGCGACCCTGGCGACGATGCGGCTGACCGGACAGATGCTCAGCATGGGCATCGTGATGCTGATTTTTGCGCTTCTGATGGGCGGGACGAGCATGACACCGGAAACCGCGCCCCGGTTCCTTTCCAGTGCGCGGGTCGCCTTCAGCGTCTTCGCCGCCCTCTGCCTGCTGGGCGTTTTTGCCTCGCTGGCCCGGGGGAACATCCGGGCAAATGACCGCCCACTGCCCCAGGCCCCCGCGTCCCACTTCTCCATCGGGAGGAAGCGATGACCCGCTACGCAACGCCTGATACGCTCCATCAGTGGCTGGACCGCCTGGCGACCGAAGGGGACCTGATCGCCCCGAAGGATGTGGACGGACATGTCCTCTACCGTCCCGTCCAGTCCGGTGCGGAGGTTCTCCTGGACTACGAACGGCCCGAACTTTCGGCCAAAGAGTTCCTGTTCCCTGCCACCGAGGTCATCATGCGGATAGACCAGCGGGGCAAGGAGGTGTCGGTGGAGGAAATCATGCCGGACCGGCGCCAGGTCATTTTCGGCATCCGTCCCTGTGACGCGCACGGCCTGGCGGCGATAGACGCGCTCTTCATCCACCAGGACCCGCCCGACGCCTATTATCGCCACCATCGGGAGCGGACCACGCTGGTGGGCATGGCCTGCACCCGGATGTGGGAGGGGTGCTTCTGCACCTCTATGGGCGGCGGCCCCGCCGATCCGACCCATCTGGACGTCCTGATCCGCCCCACCGACGGCGGCAACTACGTCCTGCAACCGGTGACGCCGAAGGGGGTGGCCGTTCTGGAAAGTCTCCCTCCGGCGGAGGTCCGGGGCGAGCCGCGCCCGGTGGAGGAATACAACCCGCCGGTCCCGGTGACTCCGTCGGAGAAGTGGCGCGCCCTCTTTGAGGAGCATCGCCTCTGGATGCGCTACGGCGAACGGTGCCTCAGTTGTCGCATCTGCACCTACGTCTGCCCCACATGCCGCTGCTACGACGTGGTGGACCGGGTGGTGGACGTTCGGCCCGGTCTGGTGCGTACCGAGCGCATCCGGGTATGGGACGCCTGTACCAGCCCCAACTACCGGCGGGTGGCCGGAGGCCACAACCCCCGCCCGACCAACTGGGAGCGGTTGCGCAACCGCTTTATGTGCAAGTTCTGCTACTACCCGGACGACTTCGGCCCGCTGGGCTGTGTGGGATGCGGCCGCTGCGTCGTCGCCTGTCCGGTGGAGATAGACATCACCGAACTCATGGTTGATGTGGCAGGGCGGTGAGAGATGGCTATCCAGAGAGACAGACGTGAAATTGAACACATTACATCCCTGCTCAACCAGTTCAAAGAGGCGATCCGGCAGGACTACAAAGCTGAAATCGTGGGTGTCTTCGGTTCCTATGTACGGGGAGAACAGAAGCCGGATAGCGATCTGGATGTTCTGGTTCGTTTCCTGCAGGGTGCGACACTGTTTGACCTGGTCGGTCTGGCCGATTTTCTGGAGGAAAACCTCTGCCTGCGCGTGGATGTCGTTCCTGTGGATACCGTTCGGGAAGAGATCAAAGACAGCATATTACGGGAGATGGTATACCTGTGAGAGACGTAACGCTCTTCTTGAAGGATATTCTGGCGGCCATAGATGCCATTGAACAGTTTGTGGCAGGGATGGACTTGAATTCATTCAAACAAAACGACCTGGTCTCCAGCGCGGTCATCCGCAAATTTGAGATGATCGGTGAGGCCGCCAGAAACGTTCCAGAGAGCATTAAAGAACGTTATCCGTCCATCCCGTGGAAGAGGATGGCGGGAATGAGGGACCGGTTGATACATTTCTACTTTGGAGTCAACCACGATCTGGTCTGGCAGACGATTCTCACCGAGTTGCCCAGGCTGAGAAATTCTATTCGGCAAATCCTGGCCGTGCTGGAAACAGAGAGTTCGCGTCCTGAGGAGTAGGCTATGCCCGTTACCGAACGTGTTGCCCGACTGAGAGAGCAGAGCCTGCAGACCCCGGTGACCCTCTCCACCGAACGGGCGGAACTGCTGACCGAATTCTACCGCCAGGACCTGGGGCCGGTCTCGGCGCCCGTCCGCCGCGCCCTGGCCTTCCGCTATCTGATGGAGCATAAGACGGTCTACATCGGTGAAGGGGAACTCATCGTCGGCGAGAAGGGGCCGTTTCCCAAAGCGGCGCCCACCTACCCCGAACTCTGCTGTCACTCCCTGGAGGACCTGGACATTCTCAACTCGCGGGAGAAAATCCCCTACGCCGTCAGCCCGGAGGCCCGCCGGGTCTACGAAGAGGTCATCATCCCCTTCTGGCGCGGCAAATCCATGCGCGACCTCATCTTCCGGGAGATGACCGACGAGTGGAAGGCCGCCTACGAGGCCGGCATCTTCACCGAATTCATGGAACAGCGCGCCCCCGGCCACACCGTCCTGGACGACAAAATCTACCGCAAGGGCATGCTGGACTTTCAGGAGGACATCCGCCGCGCGCTGGCGAACCTGGACTACCTCAACGACCCGGAAGCGTACGACAAGCAGGAAGAACTCCGGGCCATGCTCATCTGCACCGAGGCGCTCATCCGCTTCGCCAACCGTCACGCGGAGAAGGCGCGGGAACTGGCGGCGCGCGAGCCCGACCCCCGGCGACGGGCCGAACTGGAGCGCATCGCCGAGGTCTGCACCCGGGTTCCTGCCCACCCACCCCGGGACTTCTGGGAAGCCATCCAGTACTACTGGTTCGTCCATTTAGGCGTGACCACCGAACTGAACACGTGGGACTCCTTCAGCCCGGGGCGACTGGACCAGCACCTGTACCCGTTCTACCGCCGGGGTCTGGAGGACGGCACGCTGACGCGAGAGCAGGCCGAAGAGTTGCTCCAGTGCCTCTGGATCAAGTTCAACAACCAGCCTGCCCCGCCCAAAGTCGGCGTCACCGCCGCGGAGAGCGCCACCTACACCGACTTCGCCCAGATCAACCTGGGCGGCCTGCGGGAGGACGGCTCCGACGGCGTCAACGAACTGACGTACCTCATCCTGGATGTGGTGGAGGAGATGCGGTTGCTCCAGCCCAGCGCGTCCATCCAGGTCAGCAAGAAGAGCCCCGACGCCTTCATCAAGCGGGCGGCGCGCATCATCCGCACCGGCTTCGGGCAACCGTCGGTCTTCAACGCCGACCTCATCGTCCAGGAACTCCTGCGCCAGGGGAAGTCCCTCGCCGACGCCCGCAACGGCGGCTCCAGTGGCTGCGTGGAGGTCGGCGCCTTCGGCAAGGAAAGTTACATCCTCACCGGCTACCTGAACCTGCCCAAGATTCTGGAAATCACCCTGAACAACGGCGTGGACCCCCGGACGGGCCGCCGCATTGGTCTGGAGACCGGCGACCCCCGGGACTTCGCCTCGTTTGACGAACTCTTCGTTGCCTTTGAGCGGCAACTGCGCCACTTCGTGGACATCAAAATCCGGGGCAACAACGTCATAGAACGACTGTACGCCCGATACATGCCCGCGCCGTTCCTCTCCGTCCTGATTGACGACTGCATCGCCAGGGGGACGGATTACCACGACGGCGGCGCCCGGTACAATACCACCTACATCCAGGGGGTCGGCCTGGGGAGCATCACCGACGCCCTCACCGCCATCCGTTACCATGTCTTTGACCGGCAAACCGTCTCTATGGAAGACCTGCTGGCGGCCCTGCGGAGCGACTTCGTCGGTCAGGAGTCGCTCCGCCAGACCCTGCTCCACCGGACGCCCAGATACGGCAACGACGACGACTACGCCGACGGGGTGATGCGGGCCGTCTTTGAGGCGTACTTCCGGGCGGTGGACGGGCGCCCCAACACGAAGGGGGGCCGGTACCACATCAACCTTCTGCCGACGACGGTGCATGTCTACTTCGGCTCGGTCACCGGGGCGACGCCCGATGGGCGGAAGGCCGGGATGCCGCTTTCGGAGGGCATCTCCCCGGTCCAGGGCGCCGACCGGCGCGGCCCGACGGCCGTTCTCCGGTCGGCCGCCAAAATGGACCATGTCCGTACCGGCGGGACGTTGCTCAACCAGAAATTCAGCCCATCCCTGCTGAAGACCGAGGAGAATCTGGACAAGTTTGTCCAGTTAATCCGTGCCTACTTCCGGATGGACGGCCACCACATCCAGTTCAACGTGGTGGATGCGGCGACGTTGCGCGCCGCGCAGCAGAACCCGGACCAGTACCGGAACCTGATCGTGCGGGTGGCGGGCTACAGCGACTACTTCTGCGACCTGACGAAGGCGCTGCAGGACGAAATCATCGCCCGTACGGAGCACGAAACATTTTGACGATGGCCCTATGAGGAGGTCTTGCGATGGCGCTCTCCAACCCGATGCGTCCATATCTGGGCAAACTGGTCGGGATACGTGACCTGGCGACGGGCATCAAACTCTTCCAGGTAGAACTGCTGGAGCCGGAGGGGCGGGCCGCCTTTGCCGACTACAAACCAGGGCAATTCGCCTTCGTCTCCGCGTGGGGGGCCGGAGAAGCCCCCTTCGGCATCACATCCACCCCACGCCGGGGGCCCGTCCTGGAATTCGCCGTCAACGCCCTGGGACACGTCACCCACACTCTGCACAGCCTGGACGTGGGCGACCCGGTGGGGGTGCGCGGGCCACTGGGCAACTGGTTCCCAATGGACCGACTGCGGGGCAAGAACATCGTCATCCTGGGCGGCGGGATCGGCGGCGCCCCCCTGCGACCGGTCATCCACACCATTCTGGACCACCGGGAGGACTACGGCCACCTGACCATCCTCTGGGCCGCCCGCAGCCCGGACCTGCTGGTATTCACCGACGAGTTTGACCAGTGGCGCTCCGCCTGGGCCACCGAACTCCACGTCACCGTGGACCAGGCAGGGCCGGGGTGGACCGGCAACGTCGGCCTGATCACCCAGTTACTGGAAAAGGTGGCACCGTCGCCGGAGAACGCCGTCGCCATCACCTGCGGCCCGCCCATTATGATTCACTTCGTCTTCCTGACGTTGAAGAAACTGGGATTCGCCCCGGAGCAGATGCTCACCACCCTGGAGGCCCGCATGCACTGCGGCATCGGCAAGTGCGGGCGGTGCAACCTGGGGGATAAGTTCGTCTGCAAGGACGGCCCCGTCTTCTGGCAGTACGAAATCGCGACGTTCCTGGAAGGGTTTTTATGAAATCAGTAGACAGGGGATAAGTAGACAAGTAGACAAGGAACATCAGAGGAGGAATATGACCCCACCGGTTGACCCGATTCTGGTACGGATTGGCCCCATCGCCATTCACTGGTATGGGGTGCTTATCACTACGGGCATCCTGCTGGGCGCGGTCTACGCCGCCCGCCAGGCCCCCCGCAAGGGAATTCACCCCGATCACATCTGGAACGGGCTGATCATCGCGATGTTGCTGGGCCTGATCGGCGCCCGTCTCTACCACGTCTTCTCCAGCCCCCAGGGGGGGAGTCTGGGGTGGTCCTGGTACCGGGAGCATCCGGAGGACATCTTCAAAATCTGGCAGGGGGGCCTGGGCATCTACGGCGCCATCATCGGCGGCGTTCTGGGCATCCTCATCTATGCCCGCTACCACAAACTGCCCGTCCTCACCCTGCTGGACCTGGGGGCGCCGGGGCTGGCGCTGGGACAGGCCATCGGCCGCTGGGGCAACTTCATCAACCAGGAACTCTACGGCCCGCCGACCGGCTCCTCCTGGTGGGGCGTGAAGATAGACGCCGAGCATCGCCTGGCCATCTACCCTATCAGCCAGTATCCGCCGGACACCCTTTTCCACCCCACCTTCCTCTACGAGTCCCTCTGGTGTCTGATGCTGTTTCTGGTGCTGGCCTACCTGGCGAAGAAATGGGCGGACCGCCTGCGGGACGGGGACATTTTCGTGGGCTACATCGTGGGCTACTCGGCGGGCCGGTTCTGGATAGAGTTCTTCCGCCCCGACGCCTGGATGGCGGGCCCTCTGGCCGCGGCGCAGTGGGCCGGGCTGGTGCTGATTGCGGCCGGCGTGCTCCTGCTGGTCCTCCGGCGCCACACCCCACCCCGCCCCGCCAATGAACCGCCGTCCACCCCGCCGGAACCCCCGGAGGAGACCCGGACGGAATGAACGGACCATCGGGAATGGACCGCCAGGAAGCCATCCGCTGGCTGGAGGAGAATATCTCCGGCGCTCACGCCCATGGCCGGAATATCCTGACCAAGTTGCGCCAGTCGGCGGGGGAGGACCATCTGGCGCGCATTTTCCCAGCATATCAGGAGTGGGTGGAAGAGAACGGGGTGTGAAACTGAACCGTGAGGAAAAAGTACGGGACAAGCGGGGCAAGGAACGCGTCCGTCGGGGCACCAAGTACCGGGCATCGGTGATCCCTGTGGAGGAGCCACCGGAAATCCTGCCCTTTGTCAACACCCTGATCGTGGGCGACGCGGAAGAGGTACTGAAAGCCCTTCCCGCGGATAGCGTGGATATGGTCATTACGTCGCCCCCATACAACTTTGGTCACGCCTACGCAGGCGACCAGACCGAAGACACTCGCGAATGGAACGAGTATTTTGCAAAACTCTACCGCATCTGGGAGGAGTGTTACCGCATCCTGAAACCCGGAGGCCGTATCGCCGTCAACGTTCAGCCCCTTTTTTCGGATTATGTGCCAACCCATCATATTATCTCCAACCAGTTGATACAAATCGGGTTTCTCTGGAAGGCGGAGATTCTCTGGGAAAAGAGCAATTACAACGCCAAATATACCGCCTGGGGCAGTTGGCGCTCCCCTTCCATGCCCTATCTCAAGTATACCTGGGAGTTCATAGAAGTCTTTGACAAGATGACCCACCGCAAGCCGGGGGCACCCCAGGCCATTGATATTACGGCCGATGAGTTTAAAGAATGGGTCTATGGGCGCTGGAATATAGCCCCGGAGAGCCGGATGCGAGAATTCGGCCATCCGGCGATGTTCCCGGAAGAAATCCCCTATCGCCTGATGCGCCTCTTCACATACCGGGGCGACATCGTGGTGGACCCGTTCAACGGCGCCGGCACCACCACCGTCGTGGCCTATCGCCTGCGGCGACGGTTTATCGGGATAGACATTTCTCCGGAGTACTGCCGGACGGCCTACGAACGGGTGTGTCGGGAGGCCGCGCAGAAACCGCTGTTTGAGTACGGGGAGGAAGGAATGGTTCTCCCGGCCACTCCGTATCCGGACCCCCGACTGTTGACGTGGGAGCATCGGCCGGACGCGGATTGACACGGACGGCAGGGGTTTTCAAAGGTTGTTTCACCGCCGAGACGCAGAGTACGCAGAGACGATGCCAATATAGAACTCCGCGTCCCCGGCGCCTCTGCGGTTCAGAATCCAGATCACGCAACACGCAATACGGAATACGCAACACCGATGACCCGCGCTGCCCATCTCTACCGTCTCCAGCAATTGGACCTTGAGGAAGAGGCCCTGCGCCGCCGCCTCCGGGAGGTCACGGCGGCCCTGGGGGAGACCCCCGCCCTGCGGGAAGCCCGCCAGGCCGCCCAGCGCGCCGCCGACGAGGCCCACCGCTGGGCCGTCCGCCAGCGGGACCTGGAACTGGCCGTCCAGGGCCTCAAGGACGAAATCGCATCGGCGGAGCGGACGCTCTACAACGGGAGCATCCGCAATCCCAAGGCGCTGGACGACCTTCAGAAGAAAGTGCTCTCCCTGAAAAAATTGCTGGAGAAACGGGAGGAGGAACTCCTGGAGGCGATGATTGCCCGGGAGGAGGGCGAGGAGGCCCAGAAGCAGGCGCAGGCTCGCCTGGGGGAAGTGGAGGCGACCTGGGCGCGCGACCAGGCCGCGCTGGAGTCGGAAAAGGGCCAACTGGAAGGCCGGCTGGCGGAAGTCGGCCGCGCCCGCGCCGCCCTGCTCCCGGCCATCCCCCGGGAGGACCTGGAACTCTACCGCGCCCTCCGCCGGACCAAGGGCGGGCTGGCGGTAGCCCTGATGCGCTCCGGCGCCTGCACCGCATGCGGGATGGAGGTTCCCTCGGGTCATCTGGAGCGGGCCCGCGAAGGGGGCCTTTTCTTCTGTGGCAACTGCGAGCGCATCCTCATCCCGGAGGAAGCACTCCCGTAAGCACGGGCGAGGCAAGCCTCGCCCCTGCCTGCAACCTGCGCCATGGGTACCAGAACCAGCGCCTTCGGCTCCCCCGGCAGAATTGCCCACGATTCCAGTCCGTTCTATAATAGCAGGCTATATGAGGGCCTGCCGGTGGAGGAGGCCGTCCCGTACGGAGAAAACCCGATCCCGACGGAATTTCTGGACCGCATCCTCTGCAAGACCAGCGAGCGGATGGACGAACTGCCGGATTGCAGCGTCCACCTGATGGTCACCTCGCCCCCGTACAACGTGGGAAAAGCGTACGACGAAAACCTGACTCTGGCGGAGTACCGGGCCTTCCTGAAACGGGTCTGGAGCGAGGTGAAGCGGGTGCTGGTTCCCGGCGGGAGGGCCTGCATCAACGTCGCCAACCTGGGCCGCAGGCCCTATATCCCGCTCCACGCGTTCATCATTGAGGACATGCTGGACCTGGGATTCCTGATGCGGGGCGAAATCATCTGGAACAAGGCGGCCAGCAGCAGCCCCTCCACCGCCTGGGGAACCTGGTGCTCTCCCAGAAACCCGACTCTGAGGGACACCCACGAGTACATCCTGGTCTTCTCTAAAGGGACATTTACCCGGGACTCCCTTCCCGGCCGGAACAGCACCATTTCCAGAGAGGAGTTTCTGGAATTCACCAAAAGCGTCTGGACTTTCCCGGCCGAGCCGGCGACGAAGGTCGGGCATCCGGCCCCGTTTCCGGTGGAACTGCCGTACCGTCTGATCCAACTCTACACTTTTGAGGGCGAGGTAGTCCTGGACCCGTTTATGGGAAGTGGACAGACAGCGATTGCGGCGATACGAACCAAACGTCACTTTGTCGGATACGACATCAGCGAGGAATATGTCCAACTGGCGGAAAGAAGAATCGGAGCAGTTCTGGTAGCAGGGGCTGCACCGGTACAACAAAAACTGCCTTTAGAATAACACCCATTGCGTTCAGGAGGACAACTATGAAACTGGACCCCCAAGCCCGTTACTCCAGGACTCACGAATGGGCCCGCTGGGACGGAGATGAAATCGTTTGCGGCATCTCCGACCATGCCCAGGAATCCCTCTCCGACATCGTCTACGTGGAACTGCCGGAGGTGGGAGACACCTTCGCCCGGGGCGATACCTTCGGCACGGTGGAATCGGTGAAGGCCGCCTCTGACCTCTACATGCCGATGGGCGGAGAAATCACCGCCATCAACGAGGAACTCCAGAGCAAGCCGGAACTGGTCAACCAGGACCCCTACGGAGCGGGCTGGATGATCCGGTTCCGCCCCTCCAATCCGGCCGAGTTTAACGACCTGATGGACGCCGCGGCCTACGAGGCGTTCGTGGCCGAAGAGGAAGGGTAATGGCCAGCGAAACCGCGGA
>JBBIKR010000075.1:0-17651 GCA_037445395.1 Thermoflexales bacterium | reverse complement strand
GACCTCTTCCACGCCACCGACCATCTGCTGCCTCGACTGTCCCACGTGAAGAGCGTTTTCACCCTCCACGACCTCATCTTCCTCTTCCACCCCGAAACCCACAAGCCCCTGAACCGCTGGTTCCTCACCCTGATGATGCCCCGCTTCCTGCGGGCAGCCGATGCTATCATCGCTGTCTCGGAGTGCACGAAGCGGGACGCCGTCCGGTACTATGGCGTCCCCGAGGAGAAAATCACCGTCATCTACGAGGGGGTCCACCCCCGCTTCCGGCCTGCCACCCCTGATGCGGTCGCGGCCGTCCGGCAGAAATACGGCCTTCCGGAGCACTTTGTCCTCTACGTCGGTACCATTGAACCGCGCAAGAACCTGACCACCCTCCTGGAAGCCTGCTGTACCCTCTGGTCTGCCCATTGGTCATTCCCTCATTGGTCATTGGTCATTGTCGGCAAACGGGGCTGGCTCTACGAGGGCTTCTTCCGTCGTTTGCGGGAACTGGGGCTGGAGGAGCGGGTGGTCTTCACCGGCTACGTCCCCGATGAGGACCTCCCGGCCATCTACAGCGCCGCCGACCTCTTTGTCTTCCCCAGCCTCTACGAGGGCTTCGGCCTGCCGGTGCTGGAGGCGATGGCCTGCGGTGTTCCGGTGGTCTGCTCCGGCACCTCCAGCCTGCCCGAGGTGGCCGGAGACGCGGCTCTTCTGGTGGACCCCACCGATGTGCAGGCCCTGGCGAGGGCAATGGAGCGGGTGCTGGCCGATGAGACGCTTCGGGCCACCCTGCGGGCCAGGGGACTGGAGCGGGCCCGACGGTTCTCGTGGGAGGAGGCGGCCGCCTTGACCTTGAAGGTGTATCGGAATGCCTTCACTTTGACAGGCTGTCCATCTGGGGATATACTGTAAAAGGTTGCCCCGCGATGGGTTCAATCCTTAGCAGGAGATGGAGAATGAAAAGCAGGATCGAAGTCAACCCCGACATCCTTTTGGGCAAGCCAGTGATCGCCGGCACGCGCATCCCTGTCTACCTGATCCTCAATCTTTTGGCCTCCGGGTATGACTTCCGGCGGATCATTGAAGCCTATCCTGGCCTTACGGAAGACGATATTCGAGCGGCCTTAGAGTATGCCGAACATCGGATGCGCTATGAGGAGGTACACGTCCTCGGCCCTGTAGAGGTTCCGGCATGAGGATCGCCTTTCTTGCGGACGAAAATATCTCCCCGGAGTCGGCCGATTATCTGGAGGCTTTGGGTTACTCCTGCTATAGTCTACGTCGGGAGGGGCCATGGCGCCTGAGTGACTCCGAAATCGTTGCCATGGCCAAGCGTGAGGGGCGAATCATCCTCACCCACGATCTGGACTTCGGGGAGATTTACTATTTCGCGATGGGCGGCGAAGTTGGCATCATCGTCCTTCGGCTGAGACACCAGACGGTTGAAGCGGTTAACGACGTTCTGGAACGCTTTCTCAAGGCAAGAGTCTTGACTGAGGCGGAACTTCAACACGCTCTGGTTATCCTGTCGGAGAATACCTATCGGGTCTACAAAGGCCCGAGGGGCCAGTTCTGAATCTCTCTGCACGGGCTTCGGCCTGCCGGTGCTGGAGGCGATGGCCTGCGGTGTTCCGGTGGTCTGCTCCGGCACCTCCAGCCTGCCCGAGGTGGCCGGAGACGCGGCTCTTCTGGTGGACCCCACCGATGTGCAGGCCCTGGCGAGGGCAATGGAGCGGGTGCTGGCCGATGAGACGCTTCGGGCCACCCTGCGGGCCAGGGGACTGGAGCGGGCCCGACGGTTCTCGTGGGAGGAGGCGGCCGCCGCCACCCTAAGAGTGTACCAGAATGCCCTCGCGACAGGCATCTCGCTTTATGCGCGATAATAAAGCACGCCGACGCTGGCTGTGGACTTTGATGGGGGCTGGAATTCTGCTCCATGCGAGTACTGCTATCTTCCGCCTGGATACCTTCTTCCCTTACCCCCAACTGGTGGACTTTGCCGCCTTTTATGCCGGAGCGTGGGCGGTCCGTCTGGGTACTTCGCCCTACGAATGGCACCCGGCAGTGATAGAGTACCTGAGAACGGTTCAGGGGTTACGTATCCATCCTCCTGTCCTTCACAGCCCACCCGCGTGGGCCTGGCTTCTACAGCCGTTAACCCTCTTTGACTTTCCCACTGCTACTTTGATCTGGCTTGTCCTTCTGCTCGGACTCGCCATCTGGAGCGCGTTCCTTCTGGCACGGACGGCTGGATGGGAAGAATGGCCGGAAAAGGGCATCCTTCTGCTTCTGGTGCTTACCTTCGGCCCCGTGTTCCTGACTCTGACCCTGGGCCAGAATAGTCTCTTCCTCCTCATAGCGGCTCTCGTCACCGGGCATTCCTTTTGCTCTGAGAGGGGATATCGTTTCCTGGGGGTGACCATCTCATGGATTCTTGCCACCAGTGCGAAACTTTTTCCCCTGATATGGCTTCCGGCCCTGCTCCTGCTGCGCCGCTGGCGATGGGCGGCCTTCGTAACGGTGGCCCTTCTCCTCTTCTGGGGATGGACATACCTGCTGACCCCAACCGTAAGCCAGGATTACTGGTCCCGTTTCCTGCCGGGCCGCTCGTTACTTTTCACCGAACAGGTGGGAATAGATGACCAGTCTCTGATCGCCTGGCTGGACCGCCTGGGCCGACCACATACCTTTGATGTTCCCGGGTTATCCCTCTCCCGACAGCATACGGTTGTCTGGTCGCCACCGTGGTCGGTGAGCCCTTCCTGGATCCGGCGGGTGGGTTTTACCCTTATCACCCTGATCGCCATACCGGTCATGGCCGTGCTTCTCCGGTCCGGACCCACCGCGGCGGAAGGGGCGTTCTACCTTTGGGTGCTTTATGGACTCCTGCTCTTTCCCCACATGGAACGCTATAATCATGTCTTGCTCCTCCCGGCTATGGCCTGGTTGTGGAAGCGCGGAAGGTATGGACACCATCTGGTGATTCTGGCCTACTTTTTCACCGGACTTTCCCGGCTGACCCATCTGTGGGCCATTCTGCTGCCTGCACCCTGGGGGCCTTTGTGCTCCGGCTTCGGGCTTTATGCCGTCCTGCTTCTGATGACAGGAATGATCGTTTCCCTGCACTTTTTACCCGGCAGGAGCGCTGAATGAGCGATCGGCTCTATCTCCCCCTGCTCATTTTTGCTGCCGCGCTGGCTCTCTACACCGCCACCTTGGCTCCCGGCCTTCTCTGGGGAGGCGGAGATTTTGCCACCTTCCAGACGATGGCCTATCTCCTGGAAATTCAACTCCCGGGCGGCATCTTCGGCCACCCCCTCTGGGTCATCCTGGCTCACCCTTTCACCTGGCTACCCGTCCGGGACCCGGCCTGGCGGGCCAATTTTGCCTGTGCCGTCTTCGCGGCACTCGCTCTGGTCCTGGTCTTCCTCACCGCCCGCCGCCTGACCCGCTCCGTTCCGGCCTCCCTGCTGGCCACCGCCGCCCTGGCCGTCTCCCACACCTTCTGGACCTACGCCGTGATGGCCAAAGTGTACTCCCTCAACGCTCTGCTGCTCATCGCTTGCATCTATCTTCTCCTGCGGTGGGGCTCTGGGGGACGGGGCGGATTCCTCTACGCCTTCGCCTTCCTCTACGGCCTCAGCCTGCTGAACCATCTGGTGATGGCGACGGCCGCCGCAGGTTTTCTGGCCTATGTGGCCATCATTGCCTGGCGACGCCGCGGAAATCCCGGCCTGGGACGACAACTGCTCTTCGCCCTGCTGGCCGGGCTTCTGGGGCTGGCCCCCTACCTGTACCTGCTCGCCCGTACCGGAACGACCGGCAGCGCGGTGGGCACCATTCGGGGCTTCCTCCGGGGCCTTGGGTATCTGCTGACTCATCCCCCAGCACTCTTCCTGGGCGTCGGTGTGGGCCTGGCTCTCCTCCTGTATCAGTTTCCGGCTGCCTTCCTCCCTGGCTTCCTGGGCCTGCGCCACCTGGCCCGTCAGGCAAAGCCGGAAGCATGGCTGCTGGGACTGGCAGCGCTGGGCAACGTGCTTTTCCTTCTGGCAGCGACGGACCCGCGCACAGGCGGAGAGTACTGGTGGAACCTGCACTACTACCTGCAGACCTATGTGGTCTTTGCTCTCTGGATCGCCGTCGGCTTTGCGGCCCTCTGGCCGCGTATCGTGGCGCGGAAGGGAACACTGGCGGCTGTCGGGCTGCTCACCATTTTGCTCCCCATCCTGCTCTACGCTCTGGCCCCGGCCGTTGCCCGTCCTTTTGTCTCCCACCTTCCCGGCTTCCGCCCACTGCCGGGGCGAGATAATCTGACCTACGTGCTCTCCCCCTGGAAACACCGGGAGACCGGCGCCCGGCGGTTTGGCGAGTCCATCCTGGCCGCCCTGCCTCCGGATAGCGTCCTCTTCGCCGACTACAGCATCTGGGCCGTGATTCGCTACCTGCAGGTAGTGGAAGGTGCCTGCCCCGATGTGGAATTGGTGCAGTTATCCGGCGATCAGGTGTCCCTCATCCTCCAGTATCAAAACCGCCCCCATCTTTTCCTGGCCGACACATACCGCTATTATGACGTGGAGGGCATCCGGCAGCACTTTGACATCCTCCCCTATGGCCCGATCTATCAACTCATCGCTATCCCGAATCCTGATGAGCAGCCTCGTCACCCTTGATGCTCGCACTGCCACCGACCATTTTCCCGGCATCGGGCGCTACGTCGTGAACCTGAGCCGCGCGGTGGTACAGGTGGCGCCGGATTTCCCCTTTGCGCTACTGTACGATCCATCCGCCCCTTCCCGCCTGGCGCTGCCCGACCTTCCCCGGGTGGCCTGTCCGGTTTCGCCTTTCTCGTTGCGTCAGCAGTGGGCCGTGCCACAGACGCTGCGCCGCGTCGGTGCCACGCTCTACCACAGCCCCTACTACCTGATGCCCTACCGCCCCGGCATTCCTACCGTGCTTACCGTCTACGACCTCATTCCACTTCTGTTCCCGCGTCAGAGCAGTGGCCGCGCCCGACTGCTCTTCCGCTGGACGATGGCGCTGGCCCTGCGTGCGGCATGCCACGTGATTGTGATCTCAGAAGCAACTCGTGCTGACCTCGCGCGGTACTTTACAGTTCCATCGAACCGGGTTACTGTGATACCTCTGGCGGCGGATGCGGCCTTCCACCCCCGCCCTCCGGGCGAAGTAGAGACAGTCCGCCGCCAATACGGCCTGCCGGAGTCCTTCATTCTTTACCTGGGCTCCAACAAACCCCACAAGAACCTGCCCCGGCTGATAGAGGCCTGGTCGCGCCTTACGCCTCACGTTTCACGTTTCACTCTTGCCATCGCTGGCGTCTGGGACCCCCGCTATCCCGAAGCCCGCCTCCTGGCGGAGCGCCTGGGCCTGCAGAACGTCCGCTGGCTGGGGCCCGTGCCCGAGGCCGACCTCCCCGCCCTCTACAGCGCCGCCACCCTCTTCGTCTTCCCATCCCTCTACGAGGGTTTCGGCCTGCCGGTGCTGGAGGCGATGGCCTGCGGGACGCCAGTGGTCTGCTCCAGCACCTCCAGCCTGCCCGAGGTGGCCGGGGACGCGGCCCTGCTGGTGGACCCCACCGATGTGCAATCTCTGGCAGCGGCCATCGCGGACCTGCTGGGGAGCGAAGCGCGGCGGGAGGAGATGAAAGAGAAGGGGCTGCAGCAGGCGGCCCGGTTCTCGTGGGAGCGGACAGCCGCAATGACTCTGGGGATTTATCAGGAGGTCGGGCTGAGGGCGATATTCACCTGATGAGCCACCCGACAGTTTCTTGTCGGCAACGTCATTGCGAGGGCGCGAAGTGCCCGAAGCAAGCTCCAGAAGGGCTTCTGGAGATTGCTTCGCCCCCTTCGGGGGCTCGCAATGACGCGCCGGGAAGGATTTCTGCGGGTGTTCAAGCAAGGTGTCAGGTAGCCAGTTCACCTGATACGAGCTGCTGGGCTCAGCGTTTGACGTTTCGCAAAATTGTGTTATCATTACATCACAATATGCGCAATGATAACACTCCGGGGGGCAAATGATTCGGACCCAGATTCAACTGGAGGAAACTCAATACCGTGCCTTGAAAGAACTGGCCGCTCGTCAGCGCACATCCGTGGCCGAATTGATCCGTCGGGCGGTGCGGGAGATGCTGGAGAACGCTATGGTCGTTCCCGACCAGGAGCGGCGTCGGCGATCGCTGAATGTTGTCGGCCGGTTCCGCTCCGGCCATTCGGACATCGCTGAACGGCACGACGACTATCTGGCAGAGGTCTACGGCGAATGGTGATCTTTGTGGACACCTCGGCCATCTATGCCCTGCTGGATGCCGATGACCGGTATCATCCGATCGCTCGCTCCGCCTGGGTAGAGTGGATAGAACAACCGATTGCTTTTGTCTGCTCCAACTACGTTCTCCTGGAGAGTCTGACCCTCATTCAGCGCCGTCTGGGAATGGATGCCGCGCAGCGGTTTGTGGCCGAAATGGTGCCCGTCTTCCGGTTGCGCTGGATAAAACCAGCTATCCATAGTGCCGCTCTCAGCGCCTGGCTCGCCGCTCGCCGTCGGGATGTCAGTCTGGTGGATTACACCAGTTTTGAACTGATGCGTCAGGCCGGCATCCATACTGTCTTCACCTTTGACCGCCACTTCGCCGAGCAGGGCTTTGAGGTACTGCCCGGGCCGGACACTCCCACTTGACAACCTCCCATCCTGCGGTAACATGAAAGCGGCCGTGCTAGACGGGGAGCTGGCGGTGCCCTGTACCCGCAATCCGCCATAGCGGGGTTGAATTCCTTCCCGAGGGCTCACGCCGCCGCAAGCCGCTCTGGTCAGAAGGCGTTGAACGGTGGGTCCTGCGCGGCAGGAGCCTCCGAACCCCGCCAGGTCCGGGAGGAAGCAACGGTAAGGAGTCCCTCCTGGGTGCCGCAGGGAGGCCTGCCCGGAGCCGGATGGTCAGAGTGGGCCCGGTGGCCAGGTTCGACGGAAGGTGCACGGCCAATTTTTATTAGACCACCGACAGTCTCTACGGCATGAACTGGCATCGCACAATTCAGGGCGCTGTTGCCCTGGCGATTTTGTTGGTGGTGGGTGGATTGGCCGCGACCTACCGGGCCGATGCCATCCCGGTTACCCTGATCGTGGATGGGGCGGCCCGCCCGGTGCGCACACATCAGCAGACCGTCGGCGCACTGTTGCTGGACGCCGGCCTGAACCTCCGCCCTGAGGACATCCTGGAGCCCGCCCCGGAGACACCCCTCCAGCCGGGGATGACGGTCAGGGTTTCCCGGGCCCGCCCCGTGACCATCCAGGCCGACGGTCGGACCTGGACCGTCTGGACGCACGCGGTGACGGCCGACCGGATTCTTTCCGAAAACGGCATTTCCCTGCATCCTGCCGACCGGGTCACGATGACCCCCTGCGAATCCACCGCAATGCCGGCCTGTGCGGGCGACCGGTTGATTCAGGTTATCCGCGCGGTGCCGGTGACCCTCCACGAAAACGGGCGGACCTTCTCTTTTGATACCGCCGCATCCACTGTTGGGCAGGTGCTGGAGGAGATGGGCCTGGCCCTCTATCGGGCCGATCGTGTCCGGCCCGACCTGGGACAACCCGTATCCGCCGGGATGCACATTTACCTGGAGCGCTCCCGACCGGTCACCGTCCTGGTGGACGGGAAGACCGTCCGCACCCGCACCCATCGCAGCAGGGTGGGGGAGGTGCTGGCCGACCTGGGTATCGTCCTGGTGGGCCAGGACTACACCGACCCACCGCCGGATACCCCCCTGGGGGAAGAGACGGTCGTCCAGGTTGTCCGGGTGGCGGAGGCGTTCCTGGTCCAGCAGGAGCCGATACCGTATCCGGTGCGCTGGCAGGCGGACCCCGAACTGGAGATAGACCATCGGCGGCTGATCCAGGAAGGCGCGCCGGGTATCCTCCAGCGGCGCTGGCGGGTCCGCTACGAGAACGGCGCAGAGGTCGCCCGCGTGCTGGAGGACGAATACGTCGCCGTCCCGCCGACGGACAAAATCCTCGGCTACGGGACGAAAATTGTGGTCCGGCAGTTGGAGACGCCGGAGGGAACGGTGGAGTACTGGCGGGTCATCCGGATGCTGGCGACGTCCTACAGCGCATCCACGGCCGGCGTGCCGAAGACCAACCCCTATTACGGACGCACCCGGCTGGGCCTGCCCATGCAGAAAGGGATTGTCGCCGTGGACCCGCGCGTCATCCCGCTCCGCTCCCGCGTCTACGTGCCCGGATACGGTATTGGGCTGGCGGCGGATACGGGCGGCGCCATCAAGGGACGGCGGATTGACCTGGGCTACGACGACGACAACCTGGTCCTCTGGTACCGCTGGGTGGATGTCTACATCCTCACGCCCGTCCCGCCTCCCGATCAGATTCCGTACATCCTGGACTGATCGCTGCGGATGACCGACGTTCGGCAGATTCTCCGCCGCTATGGTCTGGAGCCCCGTCATGAACTGGGACAGCATTTCCTGGTGGACACGGGGGTGCTGGCCCGCATCGTGGCCGCGGCGGAGTTGACCGCCGACGACACGGTGCTGGAAATCGGTGCCGGGGTGGGGAACCTGACCCGCTGGCTGGCGGTCTCCGCCGGGCGCGTCGTCGCGGTGGAGATCGACCGACGGTTCCTCCCGGTTCTGGAGGCCGAACTGACCGACTGTCCCAGCGTCCGCCTGGTGGCCGGGGACATCCTTTCCCTGGACCCGTCCGACCTGATGGGGGATGGGCCGTACAAGGTGGTGGCAAACCTGCCGTATGCCATCACTTCGGCGGTCTTGCGCCATTTGCTGGAGGCGCGGGTTCCCCCACAGCGGATGGTGGTGACGGTCCAGCGGGAGGTGGCCGAGCGCATCGTCGCCCGGGGCGGGCGGATGAGTTTGCTGGCGGTCAGCGTCCAGTTTTACGGCCGACCGCAACGGTTGTTTTGTCTCCGGCCCGGTGCCTTCTACCCGCCGCCGGAGGTGGAGTCGGCGGTGGTCCGGATAGACCGTCACCCCAGACCGCCGGTGGAGGTGGCGGATGTGGACGGGTTCTTTCGGGTGGTCCGGGCCGGCTTTTCCCAACCCCGCAAGCAATTGGTCAACAGTCTGGCCCACGGGCTGGGCATCTCCTCCGGGGAGGCGGCCGACGCGCTGCGGCGAGCCGGGATAGACCCGCGGATTCGGGCGGAGAGACTCGGCCTGGAGGACTGGGCCCGCCTGGCCCGCGAGTTGAGCCGTGAGACGTCAGTCAGAGGAGGGAGGACATGCAACGGACACTGATTCGCTGGGTGGTCGCAGGCCTGGGTGTGTTGATTCTGACCGGTTGCGCTCAGCCGGTCTATAACCCCACTCCCACCCCGGAGGAGGAACTGCCGCTGCCGGTCACCGTCTCCATTCCTTTTGGCGTCCCTCCTGTAGAGCCACCGACACCACTGCCGATGGAGCATTCGCCCAGCCTGTATCTGGACCCGGGGGACATTTCACTGGAAGTGGGGGAGACGGCGACCGTAGAGGTCTGGGCCGAGGGAGTGGGGGGAGTGAATGCGCTTTCCCTGGAGGTACAATTTGACCCCGCACTGGTCCAGATTGTGGACGCCGACCCGGCGGTGGAGGGCACCCAGGCGGCCCCGGGGGACCTGATGGGGCTGGTGATGGAGAACCGGGTGGACGGAGACCGCCTGGTCTATCAGGCGGCCGTCCCCCCTGAAACGGCGGCGAAGGATGCCGGTGTTCTGGTTTCCTTTACGTTGCAGGGAGTGGCCCCGGGGAACACGGTGCTTCGGATAGGCTATGCGGCCGCTCAGGACGCGGAAGGGAACCCGGTCCCGGTGGATGCTCTTGCCGACGGGATGGTCACCGTCGGCGGGGCAGCTCTGATGCCGGAGGAGCAACCGCCTCCGGTGGCGGAGACACCGATTCCCGTCGTCCCCACTCCGGCGCCGCCGGTTGGAGAACCCCCGACGCCGTCGGGGCCGGGAGGCATTTATTATGTTGTGGGGCCGGGGGAAAATCTCTTTCGCATCGGCCTGAAGTTCGGCACGACGGCCCAGGCGATTGCCGCGGCCAACAATATTGCCGACCCCCGGCAGGTCCAGGCGGGGACAATGGTGCTGGTCCCGGTGCCGGCCCCTGGGGGAGGGTACGGCTACTATGTCCGGCCCGGGGATACGGTCTACTCCATCGCCCGCCGTTTTGGAATGACGGTGGAGGAACTGGCCAATCTCAACAACATCGGGCCGGATTTCACCATCCACCCCGGTGCGGTTCTGAAAGTGATACCGAGGCGGTAGGGCGGGTTTTCCTGCTATAAATCCCAGAGTGTCAGGCCGGTGGCGGGATCGGCCCGGCGGTATACGGGCTCCGGGAACACCCGGGCGACCACTTCCAGCATCGGGAAGACGTGGCCTTCTATCAGATGGCCGCCCACCGTGCTCCCGTCGGAGCGTCCCAGGACGATGTGGGCGTGGACGATGGGGGCGCCGTCTTCTCCGAGGGCCACGTTGCCGGTCATGCTCAGGACTTCCACCTGTTCCTCCACCGGGATTTGACGGTAGACGGCGGCGGTGGTATCAAAATACCCCAGGGTGGCCCGGCGCATCGCGCCGATGGCCCACAGCACGGCGAAGCCCACCTTCTGTTCCGCCGCCCACGACCGCAGGGAAGCCATTGCTTCTTCCCCTGCTTCCAGCCGAATGAGAAACCGCCCATCTACGCACCGTACTCGCATAGTAGCCTCCTGAATGACGGTGAAGTTTGTTCCGGGTCTCCCGGATTATAGCAGGATTTGCCCGTTTTGGGGAGGCTGGTACTGCTCCTGGCGGATAGCCTTTCTTTCGCCCGACTTTCGCCCGACGCTGTTGCAATTTGACAAGTTGTTCCAGCAATAGCATGGCTCTCATCTTTTGCCCTTCTCTCCCCGTTGCGGGGAAAAATGGGGGGAAGGGGGTTAGGGCGGCGGCGAAGCCGCCGCCCCAACCCCCTTTTTACCTCCCCCCTCCCCGTGCCGCGCCAGCGGCAACGGGGAGGGGGGCAGGGGGGAGGGGCAGAGAAGCGCCAGGACAATTGACGACTTCAGTCGGCGCTACCGGCGGCCAGGCGATACCGCCGGAACGGAGGAGCAATGGAACCGGACCGAATTCTGGCCATAGACGTCGGCGCGGGCACCCAGGACATCCTCATCTGGGAGGCCGGACAGCCGATGGAGAACAACGTCAAACTGGTACTGCCGTCGTGGACAACGGTGCTGGCCCGCCAGGTCCGACAGGCGACCCGGGAGGGGCGTCCCCTCTTTCTGACGGGCAACCTGATGGGCGGCGGCCCCGTCGTCAGTGCGATGAAACGGCATATCCGGGCCGGGTACCCCGTCTACATCACCCCGCGCGCGGCACTGACGGTGCGGGATAACCTGGAAGAGGTGCGGCATCTGGGCTATATCATCACCGACGAACCGCCGGACCTGCCCAACCTGGTCACCCTGCGGACGCGGGATGTGGACCTGAAGGTTCTGGCAGACGCGCTGGCCCCCTTCGGCATCTCCCTTCCGGAGACGGTGGCGGTGGCGGTGCAGGACCACGGGGAATGCCTGGAGGGCTCCAACCGCCGCTTCCGCTTCCACCTGTGGCGGGAGTTTGTCCGGAGCGGCGGAGAGATGATCCGGCTGGTCTACCGGGACATCCCCGCCCCCTACACCCGCATGCAGGCGGTGCAGCGGGATGTCCCCGGGGCGATTCTGATGGATACCGGCCCGGCCGCGCTCTGGGGCATCCTGGAGGACCCGATGGCGGCGGCCCACCACGAAGAGGGCCTGATCGCCGTCAACGTTGGCAACCAGCACACCGTGGCGGTGCTCCTGCGGGCCGGCCGTATCCTGGGCCTCTTTGAGCACCACACGGTGTTGATAACGACGGAGAAACTCCGGCATCTGGTGGACCGCCTCCGGGCCGGCACGCTGACCGATGAGGAGGTGTACGAGGACAACGGTCACGGTGCCTACATCGGTCCGGATTACGCCCCCGATGGCGGCTTCCGCTTCGTCGCGGTGACCGGACCCCAGCGCCACCTGGCCGCCGGGTTGGGCTACCACTTCGCCGCGCCCTACGGCGATATGATGCTGACCGGCTGTTTCGGACTGGTGGCGGCGACCCGGCGACGGCTGGAAACGGAACACGGAATACGGAGTCCGGAATCATGATTGAGCCCGAAGAAGCCTGGCAGCGGGTCATGGCGGCGGTGACGCCGCTACCCCCCCAGAAGTTTGCCCTGGATGCGGTCGCCGGGCGGGTGCTGGCGGAGGACATCCGCGCCGAAACCGACCACCCGCCCTTCGCGGCGTCTACGGTGGACGGCTGGGCCGTCGTGGCGGAAGACCCGTCGCCCTGGCGGCGGATTCTGGATGGGGAGGGCTGGGCCGGAGAAATGCCCGCCGTCACCGTCGTTCCGGGCACCGCCGCCCGGGTGATGACGGGAGCGCCCCTCCCCCCTGGCGCCGACGCGGTGGTGATGGTGGAGAACAGTGTGGTGGAAGGGGAGTTTGTCCGCTTCACCCGCGCTGTCCGCCCCGGAGAGAACGTCCGTCCGGCGGGCTCCGACCTGGCTGCCGGGCAGGTGGTGCTGACGGCGGGGACGGTGCTGGGCCCGGTGGAGGTGGGACTGCTGGCGACGGTGGGGCGGTCCGGGGTATGGGCCCACCCTTCCCCGCGGGTGGCCGTTCTCTCCACCGGCGACGAGGTGGTGGAGCCCTGGGAGACCCCCGGCCCGGCGCAAATCCGGGATAGCAACCGCTACGCGCTGATGGCCGCCGTCCGGGAAGCGGGAGGAGAGCCCATTTCTCTGGGGATTATCCCGGACCGGCCCGAGGCATTACTGGAAAAGATAGAAACAGCCCTGGACCAGGCCGACGTCCTCATCACCTCCGGTGGCGTCTCCGAGGGAGAGCGGGACCATATCGGGCCGCTCCTGGCCGAACTGGGCACCGTCCACTTCAACCGGGTACGGCAGAAGCCGGGCAAGCCCCTCACCTTCGCCACCGTCCGGGGCAAGCCCTGTTTTGCCCTGCCCGGCAACCCGGTTTCGGCACTGGTCTCCTTTGAACTCTACGTCCGACCGGCGCTGCGGCGGATGGCCGGGCACACCCGACTGCGGCGACCCGAAAGGCCGGTCCGGTTGCGGCATCCGGTCCACCCCGACCCGGTGCGGACGGAGTTTGTGCGCGCGGTGGTGGAGCGGGATGAAAGCGGGTGGTGGGCCCGGACGACGGGCTCGCAGGCCAGCAGTCGCCTGCTCTCCATGCTGGGAGCCAATGCCCTCCTGCGCGTTCCCCCCGGCCCTCCCCTGCCGGAGGGCGCGACCGTCACCGCAATTCTCATCGCCTGGCCCGAGGACGGCTGATTTTTCACTACGAAGGACGCGAAAGACGCGAAAGACGCGAAAGACGCGAAAAGGCGGAAGACGCGAAAGAGGCGAAAGAGGCGAAAGAGGCGAAAGACACGAAAGGCAGGAAGGACGTAGTCCGTTATCTATGACCTATCGCGTCTATCTGCACAGCCTGGGGTGTCGGCTGAATCAGAGCGAACTGGAGGCCCTGGCCCGACAGTTGGCCGGGCGGGGCTGCCTGGTGGTGGATGACCCCGCCCGGGCCGACATCTGCGTGGTGAACACCTGTGCCGTCACCGCGGAGGCGGAGCGAAAGACCCGCCACCTGCTGCGGGCGCTGGCACGGGCCAATCCCCGGGCCCGCATCGCCGTCCTGGGTTGCGCCGCCACGCTGCGGCCTGAGGAACTGGCCTCCTTCCCCGGCGTCGCCTGGGTCATTCCCAACAAGGAGAAAGAGCAGGCGGTGGAGGCCCTCACCCCTGCTCCCCCGACCCCCCTCTCCCGTAGAACGGGAGAGGGGGAGGGGATGAGGACCCGCGCCTTCGTCAAAATCCAGGACGGCTGCGACAACGCCTGCACCTACTGCATCGTCCACATCCTGCGCGGCCCGGTCCGCAGCCGCCCGCCGGAAGAGGTGGTCGCCGAAATCGCGGAGCGGGTCCGGGAGGGCTACCGGGAGGCCGTCCTGACCGGCGTCAATATCGGCGCCTATGGCCGGGACCTGGGGCTGGAGGGCGGACTGGCCGGCCTCATCGCGGCGATCCTGGCCCGCACCGACCTCCCCCGTCTGCGCCTCTCCTCGGTGGAGCCCTGGGATATGGATGACCCCCTGCTGACTCTCTGGCCCAACCCCCGCCTCTGCCGTCAACTCCACCTGCCCCTGCAATCCGGCTGCGAGGCGACGCTCCGGCGGATGGGCCGCCGGATCACCGCCGCCGCGTATGCCCGCCTGGTGGAGCGGATTCGCGCTGCCGTCCCCGATATGGCCGTCACCACCGACATCATCGTGGGGTTCCCCGGCGAGGATGGGGCGGAATTCGCCGAAAGTTTGGCCTTTGTGGAGCGGATGGCCTTTGCCCGTCTGCACGTTTTCCCCTTCTCCCCCCGGCCGGGCACTCCGGCTGCCCGGATGGAGGGGCAGGTCCCCGAACCGGTGATCCGGGAGCGGGCGGCCCGGATGCGCGCGCTGGGGGAACAAATGGCCACCGCGTTCCGCCGCCGCTTCCTGGGGCAGGAGATGGAGGTCCTCTGGGAACGTCGGCGGCGGGATGGTCTCTGGCACGGCCTGACCGACAACTACCTCCAGGTGGTCACCGCATGTCCTGCCGACCTGCATAATCGGATGACCCTCACGCGCCTGGTGGGTGAGCAGGATGGTTTTCTCGTGGGAGAAGTGGTATAATAACGCCGGGTGGGCGCATGGGGAAGCATAACCTGCCGGAGATTCTGAGCCGCCTCAAGGAGCACTTGCTTTCCGGGGAAGGTGGGGAGAACATCGCGCGCATCATCCTCTTCGGTAGCCAGGCCACAGGA
Organism: Thermoflexales bacterium; assembly: GCA_037445395.1. Classification (GTDB taxonomy): domain Bacteria; phylum Chloroflexota; class Anaerolineae; order B4-G1; family DUEL01; genus SpSt-77. Next base: position 2,757 of record JBBIKR010000075.1, on the reverse strand, counting down.
ACGGCCGGCCCTGACTCCGACATAGACATCCTGATCGCCACTCTGGACGGTCGGGAGGTGGAAAAGGCCATCCTGGACCGGGCGTACGATTTTGTCCTCGCAGAGCAGGCCCCGATAGAAATCGTCTTCTCTTCCGTGCACGACCTGTTCCCGCCCCGGGATTATTTTCTGTACCACGTGACCCGGCATGGAGTGGAGGTGTACTCTATGGATGTGGGGGAAATGAAACGGGCGATGGCAGAAGACCTGGCGCGATTGGCCGAAGAGTACCTGGAATCGGCCCGCGAGGTTCTGGAGCGGGGACGGCTCCGGCTGGCCATAGATGCCGCCTACAACGCGGCCGAACTGGCGGCGAAGGCGCTCATCCTGCTGAAACAGGACGACATCCCCGGCAGCCACGGGGGGATTGTGAGTTTGTTCGGGGCCCTCTATGCGAAGACGGGGGAGGTGGATGCGGAACTGGGCCGTCGGCTGAACCGGGCGTTGCAGATGAGAAACGAGGCCCGCTATCGCCCCGGTGCTCGCCTGACGGAAGAGGATGCCGGTGAGGTCATCCGTCTGGCCGACGCGCTGACCTCTTTGTTGTCCCGCTATTCGGAGAAATTCGCTCCCGAGGAGTAACCGCAATGCCAGACTGTATCTTCTGTCGGATTGTCCGGCGGGAGGCCCCGGCGCGCATCATCTACCAGGACGACGAAGTGACGGCGTTCCACGACGCCAATCCCCAGGCCCCCGTCCACGTCCTCATCGTCCCCAACCGCCACATCATCGGTGTGGCCCAGGCGGCCCTGGAAGACGCCCCGCTCCTGGGCAAACTCCTCATCGTCGCCCGACAACTGGCGGAAGACCTGAAGATCACCGACGGCTACCGACTGGTGGTGAACAGCGGCCCCCTTTCCGGCCAGTCGGTCTTTCACCTGCACCTTCACCTGCTGGGCGGCCGTCCCCTCCGCTGGCCCCCCGGATGACAGAGTTATGGAGTAAGGAGGCTTCAATGTTGGTCCGAGACCGAATGACCCCCAACCCGACAACGGTCACCCCCGATACGTCGGTCAAAGACGCGCTGGACCTGATCCGCGCGCGCCGATTCCGCCACCTGCCGGTGGTGGATGAGAACGGCAAACTGGTCGGGATCACGACCGAAAAGGACCTGGTCTACGCCTCCCCCAAACCCGAAATGTCCCTCAGCAACTTTGAGATTCAATACCTCCTGGCCCGGATGACGGTGGGACAGGTCATGCACCGGGACGTCATTACCGTCTCGCCGGACCTGCCCATTGAGGAGGCGGCCCAGGTGATGATCCGGCACCGGATCGGTTGCCTGCCTGTCCTGGAGAACGACCAACTGGTCGGCATCATCAGCGATACGGACATCTTCCGGGTCTTCGTGGAGGGGCTGGGCGGAGGGCACCGCAGTCTCCGTATCACCGTGGTCATCCCGGAGCAGGTGGGAAGCCTGGCGCGCGTGGTAGACCGCATCGCCGCGCTGGGCGGCAACATCCACTCTCTGGGCACTTTCTGGGGCAAACGGCCCGAAGACCGGGTCATCGCCATTCGCGTGGAGCGGGTGGACCGGGAAGCCCTTCTGGAAGCCCTCCAGAAAGAAGGCGTTCAGGTCCAGCACGTCTGGGAACCGTAACCCTGCGCTCTGCGCTCTGGGAGCGTGTCTAAAAATGCTCGTAGTGAGCCAGGAAGCGTCACGCGCCGAAGGCACTCGCGCCGAGGCGCAAACGTGGGACAACTGCGAGCAGTTGTCCACAATATACAAATAAGGAGATTCCCCATGTCCCACCACCGAGAGATGAAGCGCATTCTGGTCACCGGCGCTTGCGGACAGATCGGCTCCGAACTGACCCTGGCGCTACGGGAAAAGTACGGCGGCGACAACGTCGTCGCCGCCGGACACCGCACCCCGCCCGGGCCGGCCCTGCGGGACTCCGGCCCCTTTGAATTCCTGGACGTCACGAAGCGGGAGGAACTGGAGGCGGTGGTGCGCAAATACCGCATAGACACCATCTACCATATGGCCGCCGTCCTCTCCGCTGCCGGGGAGAAGAATCCCCACCTGGCCTGGGACGTCAACATGAACGGCCTCTACAACGTCCTGGAGGTGGCCCGGGAGCACGAAATGGTGCGGGTCTTCGTCCCCAGTTCCATCGCCGTCTTCGGGCCGGAGACGCCCCGGGACCCGGCCCCTCAGGAAACCGTCCTCCGTCCGACGACGATGTACGGCCTGACGAAAGTCACGGGGGAACTGCTGGGCAACTACTACGTCCGGCGCTTCGGGCTGGACGTGCGGGGCGTCCGCTATCCGGGCATCATCAGCAGCGAGACCCTGCCCGGCGGCGGCACCACCGACTACGCGGTGGAAATCTTCTACGAAGCCATCCAGCATAAACGGTACACCTGCTTCGTCCGGGAGGACACCGTCCTGCCGATGATGTATATGCCCGACTGCATCCGGGCAACGCTGATGCTGATGGAGGCCGACTTCGCCCGCCTCAAGCATCATACCGACTTCAATCTGGCCGGGCTCAGTTTCTCCGCCGGGGAGTTGGCCGCCGAGATCAAGAAGCACATCCCCGAATTCGTCTGTGAGTATCAGCCGGACTTCCGCCAGCAGATTGCCGATTCCTGGCCCCGCACGGTGGACGACAGCGCGGCGCGGGAGGAGTGGGGCTGGTCGCCCCAATACGACCTCCCGACGATGGTGGCGGACATGCTGGAGAAATTGAGCCGCAAACTCGCCGGCTGAAC
>JBBIKR010000074.1:10998-17753 GCA_037445395.1 Thermoflexales bacterium | reverse complement strand
AAGCCCAAAGAGGACGACTTCAGTCGGCGCCACCAGGGGCGCCGATTGGAAATCGGCCTGCCTGGGCGTTTTGCGCCCGGCGTCGGCCTGTGCCGACGCCTTTTCCCGGTCGGCGAAGGGCCACGGCCTGAGGGGCCTCGCCCCGAGGGCCAACCGGGCTGGAAGCCCAAAGAGGAACAGCCCGCAGGGCTTTGCTGAATCAGCCCGATGGTTTACCATCGGGCGATTCTGCCTGCCCCAATTGGGCAGGCGCAAGGCCTGCCCCTACATCGCTCTGCTCATCAGGTCACCCAGATGCAATTCCTCCACCGTCACCGGGGGGATGCCCAGTTGGCGGTCGGCAAATTCCCCGTGGCAGTCGGAGCCGCCGGTCACCAGGAGCCCGTGGCGGGCGCAGAACGCCCGACAGCGGGCCGTCGTCTCCGGAGAGTGGTAGGGGGTGTGGCACTCCACCCCGGCGATGCCGAACTCCAGGAACGGGGCCAGTGTCTCCTCTATCGGCCCCAGGTGGCGCAAACTGGCCCCCGGATGGGCCAGGACGGGCACCCCGCCAGCGGCCCGAATGCGGACGATGGCCTCCGCCGGATGGGGGAAATCCGGCATCGGCGGACGGACCGGGTCCACGAAGATGCGCTCAAAGAAATCCCGGACGTCCCGGCAGAGGCCGGTATCTATCAGAAAGTTCAACCCCTTCCAGCCGCCCCGGCGCGGGTCGTTCTCGTAGACGGCGTACGCTTCCAGGTCCACCGGGTAGCCCGCCGCTTTCATCCGCCGCAACGTCTCCTCGTTGACCCACTCCAGCCGCTCCCGGTTGGCCCGCAGCAGGTCTATTAGCGGCGGGTCATCGGGGCGGACGCCGTAGCCCAGGATGTGGATCAGGGTGCTGTTCAGGGCGGTGGAGATTTCCACCGCAGGCAGGAAGGCCGGCGCGCCGGGGGTGCGGCGGACCGCGTCGGCGACGGCCAGGGCGCCCTCCAGCGTGTCGTGGTCGGCGACGGCGAAGAGGCCGATGCCGGCCGCGCGCACCCGGGCAACCACCTCCTCCGGCGTCCAGGTGCCGTCCGACGCGACGGTGTGGATGTGCAGGTCGGCGCGCATAGGAGGGAAAGGTCCTCACCCCTCCCCAAAAGGGCCGGGGGAGGGGTGAGGCAACATCATCCGCCCAACCGTTTCTTCAGTTCGGCCGTCAGGGCAGGGACGTACTTGAAGAGGTCGCCGACGATGCCGTAACGGGCCAACTGGAAGATGGGGGCCTCCGGGTCCTTGTTGATGGCGACGATGACCTTACTGGTGCGCATCCCGGCCTGGTGCTGGATGGCGCCGGAGATGCCGCAGGCAATGTAGAGGTCGGGGCTGACGGTCTTGCCGGTCTGCCCGACCTGGTGCTCGTAGGGAATCCATCCGGCATCCACCGCCGCGCGCGAGGCACCGACGGCCGCCTTCAGCGTCCGCGCCAGTTCGCGGATGGGCTCAAACCCCTCCGGCCCACCGACGCCCCGTCCGCCGGAGACAATGATGGCGGCGTCGGTCAGGTTGACGCCCCCGACGGTCTCCTGGAAGCCAACCACTTTGGAGGGGATGTCCTCTTCTTTGAGCACGGGGGCCACCCGGACGACCTCGCCGGTCCGGGAGGGGTCCGGTTCGGGCTTGGGGAAGGCGCGGGCGCGCAGGGTAAAGATGGCGGGTCGCCGTTCCGGAACGGTGCAGGTGGAGAGGAGTTTCCCGGCGTATATGGGGCGGGTGGCGACCAGTTGCCCGTTCTGGAATTCCAGCGCGGTGCAGTCGGCGACGCAACCGGTCTCCAGGGCCACGGCCACCGCCGGGCCCAGGTCGCGGCCCCGGGACGTGGCGCCCATCAGGATGAGGTCGGGCTGGTGCTGACGGGCCAGTTCGGCCATCAGCGCGGCGTACGGTTCCAGACGAAAATCGGCCAGGGTGGGGTCCTCGGCCAGGAAGACCCTGTCGGCGCCGTAGGCGATGGCGTCTTTCGCCAGTCCTTCCACGCCCTGGCCGAAGATGCAGGCGCAGACCTGCCCGCCCAGGGTCCCGCTCAGAGTGCGGGCGGCGCCGATGGCCTCCCACGACGGGGTTGCCACCTGTCCGTTGAATTGTTCAATCCAGACGAAAATGTCACGGCTCATGGGTTCCTCCTGTGGAGAAGTCTATTCGGTTCGGGTTGACGGTGGTGAGGCCTTCCTGCTCTGCGGCGACGCAGAGTTGGGCATCGGCGGAGACGAAGGTCAGGGCAAGGCCCTCTTCGGCCAGCGCGTCGGCCAGGTGCAGCGCGGTCGCCAGTTGCAGCGCGTCGTAGGCCCGTAGAGGGTGGTGTCGGGTGAGGTCAATGGCCGGGTTCACCGTGTCGCGCGTTGCACTGATGACCCAGTATCCCTCGGCGTCCTGTAAGAAGACTTCCAGCAGGTCCTCGTATGTCTCCGGGTCCAGGTCACCCATCCGGGCGCGCTTCGCCAGAGCGGCGGCGACCTCCAGAAGGGTGATTTCGGCGATGGTGATGTCATAGATGGTCGCCGCCCGGCGGACCCAATCGGTGCCCTGTTCCGGGATGTACTGCTTGACCAGCGCGCTGGCATCCATAAAGAGAGGGGGGCGCATTACCGCTCTCCGCGCTCGGCGATGATGTCCTCGGAGAGAGGGGGAACCAGGCGCAGCCGGGCCAGCCGCTCCTTCAGACGCTCCCGGTCTACTGGCCGTCCTGTGGCATACCGCCGCTCATGGGGCGGGACCAGCAGGCCGCGGCGTTCCAGGGCGCGCCGGATGCGGACCTCCGTCGGCTCCTCCTCCAGCCATCGGGTGACCGCCTCCAGAATGGCCTCGTCGGGGGCCCGTTTCTCTGCCGCCGCGCGTTCCAGCAGCCGCTCGTACAGTCCCGACGGCATTCGGACCAGCACCTCACTCACCATACTCCCTACTCCTTACTTACTTCCTGCTTCCTGCTTCCTGCTTCCTACTTCCTGCTTCCTGCTATATTACCTTCTCCGCCATCAGTTTATCCACCAGGAGGCGGACAGTCTCCTCTACCGTCTCGGCCTGGATGATTTCGGCCTTGCCCTCACGGGCCGGGGGCGGGAAGATGCGGGTCCAGCGGACGCCGGAGCCGGCCATGCCGACCTTCGCCGGGTCCGCGCCGATGTCAGCCGCGCTCCAGACGGGGTACTGGGCGCGGGTGGCCTTCCGGATGCCCATGAACGAGGGATAGCGCGGCTCGTTGATCCCCTTGATGGTACCGACGACGGCCGGTAGCGGCGCCTTCACCACCTGCCGGCCCTGCTCCAGCAACCGCTCCACGGTGATGGACTTCCCGGACGGGTCCAGTTCGGCAATCTTGATGACGTAGGTCAGGGGGGAGAACCCCAGGCGGTAGGCCACCTCCACCGGTACCTGCCCCGTCTGGCTGTCAATGGCCGACTTGCCGAAGAGGACCAGGTCCACATCTCCCATTTTCTCTATGGCCTTCGCCAGGACGTAAGAGGTCCCCAGCGTGTCGGAACCCTCAAAGGCGGGGTCCCAGATGCGGATGGCCTCGTCGGCGCCCATGGCGATGGCGTGTTTGAGGGCCTCCAGCGCGGCCTCGGGCCCCATAGAGATGACGGTGACGGTGGCGTTCCCGCCCAGCCGCTCCTTGATGAGCAGCGCTTCCTCCACCGCGTACTCATCCCATGGGTTGATGACGATGGGGGAGTCCCCCCATGAGACGTTGCCCGCGGCATCCACCGTCAGTTTGGCCGCCGAGTCGGGCGTCTGTTTGGTGCAGACGACGATGTGCATGGATTCACCTCCGGTTGTGGGATGAAGAAATCACGCCTCCCGCTGCCATTCCTCCGGGTCGTAGGCCGGGAGTTCGCATCGCAACGGTTTATCCTGCCGGTAGCCCAGGACGTACTGGGCCTGGATGAGTTCGTGAATCTGGCTGGTGCCCTCGTAGATGCAGGCCCCCTTGGCGTTGCGCAGGAACCGCTCCACGTCGTACTCGTCGGAGTAGCCGTAGGCGCCGTGAATCTGGACGGCGTCCGAGGCGGCCGCGAAACTGGCCTCCGTGGCGAACCACTTGGCCAGGCTGGTCTGCCAGGTGTTGCGGATGCCCTGGTTTTTCAGCCACCCCGCCCGCAGGTAGAGCAACCGGCCGATCTCGTAGTCTCGCTTCATCCGGGCAATCATCTGCTGGACCAACTGGTGCTCGGCGATGGGGCGTCCGAAGGTCCGGCGCTCCTGGGCGTATTTGACCGACGCCTCCAGACAGGCCCGGATGAGGCCGGTGGCTCCGGCGCCAATGGTGTAGCGGCCGTTATCCAGACAGGACATGGCGATCTTGAAGCCCTCGCCCTCTTCGCCCAGGCGGTTCTCCACGGGCACTTCCACGTCGTTCATCGCGATCCAGCCGGTGGAGCCGGCGCGCACCCCCAGTTTGCCGTGGATGTCGCCGGTGGTGACCCCCTTCATCTCCCGGGTCACGATGAACGCGCTGATGCCCTCATGGGGGCGGGCCCTGGGGTCGGTCCGGGCGAAGACCAGGAAGTTGTGGGCCAGGGAGGCCATGCTGATCCACATCTTCTCGCCGTTGAGGATGTAGACGTCCCCCTCGCGGCGGGCGGTGGCCGCCATGGCGGCGACATCGGAGCCGGCGCCGGGTTCGGTGAGGCCGAAGGCCGCCCAGCGCTCCCCGCGCGCCTGGGGCACCAGGAAACGCTGTTTCTGCTCCTCCGTCCCCCACTGGAGCAGGCCCAGACTGTTCAGGCCGATGTGAACACTCATCACCACCCGCAGGAAGGTATCCACCCGCTCCAGTTCCTCGCAGGCCAGCCCCAGGCTGATGTAGTCCATCCCCTGCCCGCCGTAGCGGACGGGGATGCAGATGCCCAGGATGCCCAGTTCGGCCATGCGCTCAATGGCCCGGACGAAGGGTTGATGGGCGCGGTCGTATTCTTTGACGTAGGGGGCCACTTCCTTCTCGGCGAAGTCCCGCACCATGCGGACGACCATTTCGTGTTCGGGGGTCAGGGAAAAATCCATGGATTTCCTCCAGCGTGGGATAACTGACTACCGGTCATTATATTCAAGGTGGAAAAAGATGCAAGTCGCGATGATTTGGAGGAATGAGGGGCTGGCCGGAGGTCGTTGCTCCAACCTCCCTGTTCTGCCCTTTCCTCTCCGGCCGAAAGGCGAGCGGGAGAGAGGGGCGGAATCGCTTCACCCAGTTGTTACCGAACTGTCACCCTCGGAGAGCGTAGAGCATGGTAAAAAAGTAATAGTGTGTTGTCTGTTTTCCAATAAAGAAAGGCGGGGACTGCGATGTACAGAAAAGTTTTGCCGGCTGGTTTCCTTCTGTCACTGGTTCTGACCCTCCTGGGGAATCCCCTCCCGGCCCACGGACTTGGATTCCACCCCACGGTCTCGTACTGGCAGGCCTCCTACTGGAACAATACCGACCTGGCGGGGGACCCCGTCCTGCAACGGACAGAGATGTCCCTTGAGCACTACTGGGGAGACGGGTCTCCGGCCACCGGGATCAATCCCGATTACTTCTCGGCCCGCTGGACAGGCGACTTCTACCTGGAACTCCCGCCCCTGAATCCCCCTTCCCAATACCGCTTTACTGCCATGAGCGACGACGGTATCCGGGTGTGGGTGGATGGCGAACTCATCATTGACGCCTGGTATGACCATTCCGCTCAAACCTTCACGGCGGAGAAACTCCTGGGCAGTGGTCATCATCCCATCGTGGTGGAATATTACGAGCGGACCGGCCAGGCGATGGTCCTTGTCCGGTGGGATTACATCGGGCCAGGTGCCACCGACTGGTGGGGCGAATATTACGCCAACTCCACCCTGAGCGGGATGCCCGCTCTGACCCGCAACGACGTTCAGATCAACTTTGACTGGGGCCAGGGTGCTCCTGCGCCGAACTTTCCCGCCGATGACTTCTCCGTCCGCTGGACCCGGAACCTGAACCTCACCGCGGGAACATACCGTTTCACGATGACCGTGGACGACGGCGGCCGCCTCTGGGTCAACAATCAACTCCTCCTGGACGCCTGGCGCGAGCAACCTGCCACCACCTACGTGGGCGACATTTACCTCTCCGGGGGACTGATTCCCATCAAAATGGAGTATTACGAACGGTACGGACAGGCCGTGGCCCGGCTCTCCTGGCAGCGCATAGACGGGACCCCCACCCCCACTCCTCCCACCCCGGTGCCGGAAGCCATCATCGTGGACGACCAGGACTCCGGATTCGTTAAGGGCGGTAGCCCATCGGGGTGGCGGATAGCCTACGAGGGATACAACGGCCGCCTCCTCTGGACCCGCAACAACGACCGGGTACGGTCCAACTACAACTGGGCCCGCTGGTACCCGCGGCTCCAGCCGGGGTGGTATGAAGTCATGGTCTACATACCGGACCGCTACACGACAACGGCAAAGGCCCGGTATTGGATTTCCCATGCCGGGGGCTTCACGTTGCGGGTGGTGAATCAGTCGGCAAATGGGGGGCGGTGGGTCTCCCTGGGGACCTACCGGTTCCGGGGTACGCGGGACGATTACGTCTCCCTGGCGGATGTGACCTTTGAGCCCTACCTTTCCCGGCTGATTGCCTTTGATGCCGTGATGTGGGTGCCGAAGAGGTAGCGGGCTTTGCAGAACTCCCGATGGGGAGGAGGGGGTTTTGGGGGGGGGGGGGGGGGCGGCCCCCCCCCCCCCCCCCAACAAAAAAAAAAAAAACCGGGGCGAGACCGCCCCCCCGT
>JBBIKR010000074.1:0-10988 GCA_037445395.1 Thermoflexales bacterium | reverse complement strand
ACCCCAAAACCCCTGTTTTTCATCTCCTCCGGGGGTGAAGACCCCCCTCCGGATTAGTCCTTTTGTGCTATCCCCGACTATAAAATAGTCCTTCTGTGCTATAGACAAAGCGACAGGATGATGTATCATGAAAACCGGTCAGTAACTGACCGGCGGTCAGTATGTCCACCTGTCGCGTGTTTATCCTCACCGGGCATCCCCTCTTCGCGGAGGGCGTGGAGACGCTCCTGCGGGAACAGCCGGGGCTGGAGGTCGTCGGCAGCGGCGACGTTTCCCCCGAGACCTTCGCCCGCATCCAGGAACTGGCCCCCGATGTGGTCGTCGTCGGCGCCTCTGGCGAGGAGCAGGAAGCCATGGTCGCCCGGGTCTTCCAGGCCCTCCCCGGCCTCAAGGTGGTGGCCCTCAACCTGGACGATAACCGCATCCACATCCATTACCGTCAGACGAAGGTGGGGCGGCAGGTGGAGGACCTGGTGGAGGCCATCCGCCAGCCGCTGGAATGGGGGCGGCCCCGCCCGGCTCAGATGCGCATTTTCGCCGTCATCCAGGGCCACTACGGGCAGCGCATCGTGGAAAACATCCGCGCCCACGGCCCCCGGGGCTGGACGGTGGAGTGCTGGCGGGCGCCCGAACTTCCGGCGATGATAGACGACCCGGAGTCCTATCTCCCTCTCCATGTCCCCGCGGCGGACCTGATCCTGGCGCTGGGGGAGAGTCCAGCCGTCGCCCAACTCATCCCCGACATCGCCCGACGGGCCAACGCCCGGGCGGTCATCGCCCCGGTGGACCACAGCGCCTGGCTTCCGGAGGGGCTCATCCGCCAGTTGGAAGTCCGTCTGAATTCTATGGGGGTCGCGGCCGTTTTCCCGCGACCCTTTTGTTCGCTCACGGAGGACGGGTACAACGTCCGCCATCAGCGCATTGCCTACTCCAACCCCTGGATCGCCGAGTTCGCCCGCCACTTCGGTCGCCCCGTCTTCCGTATCCGCGCCGAGAACGGCGCCGTCCAGGCGGTGGAGGTGGAGCGGGATACCGCCTGCGGCTGTGCCCGCTTTGTCGCCGAACATCTGGTCGGGATGCCGATCGGGGAGGCCATTTTACAGGCCGGCATCGTCCACCACCACTATCCCTGCCTGGCGGGGATGACCATAGAGCGCTCGCTGGGGGATACCCTGCTGCACATCTCTGGTCAGTTGATGCGACAGGCCGTGGAAGTGGAAGTCGCGCCGCTCCTGCCCCGGGCCGCGTACCTGGTGCCCGAGGGACGGTCGGCGTAACTTTTCACGTTTCACTTTTCACTATTCCGTGAAACGTGAAACGGAAAACGTGATTTCAGACCCATCCCACGACCCGAATAAGGAGGAACAACTATGCCCGTCAAACGAGTCTATCCGGTTCCCAGCGACATAGAGATTGCCCAGATGGCCGAACTCCTGCCCATTGTGGAGGTCGCCGAGAAGGCCGGCCTCAGCGAGGACGACCTGGACCTCTACGGCAAATGGAAGGCCAAAGTCCACCTGGACGTCCTGCAGCGGCTGAAGGACCGGCCCAACGGCAAATACGTGGACGTGACCGCCATCACGCCGACCCCGCTGGGGGAAGGGAAAACCGTCACCACCATCGGCCTGAGCCAGGGGCTGGGCTACATCGGCAAGAAGGTCTTCACCTGCATCCGCCAGCCCTCTATGGGGCCGACCTTCGGCATCAAGGGCGGCGCGGCCGGCGGCGGCTACGCCCAGGTGGTGCCGATGGAGGACTTCAACCTCCACCTGACCGGCGACATCCACGCCGTGGGGATCGCCCACAACCTCCTGGCGGCGGCCATTGACGCCCGCATCCTCCACGAGATGGAGTTGACCGACGAGCAACTGGCGAAGTTCTGCCCGGAGATCCCCCGCCTGAACATTGACCCCAACTCCATCCTCTGGAACCGCGTGGTGGATGTGAGTGACCGGGCCCTGCGGAACATCGTCATCGGCCTCCAGGCAGGCCAGGCGGATAAACCGCTCCCCGAAGGGGGAACCCTGCGGGAGGTGGTGGCCAACCTGCCCAAGAGCACCGACGGCGTGCCCCGCATCACCGGCTACGACATCACCGTCGCTTCGGAGATTATGGCCATCCTGGCTCTGGTGGACGGCTACAAAGGTCTGGCAGACCTGCGGGAGCGGCTGGGCCGCATCGTCTGGGGCTTCAGCAAGGATGGCCGCCCGCTGACCGCCGAAGACCTGAAGGTCGCCGGCGCGATGACCGTCCTGATGAAGGACGCGCTGATGCCCAACCTGATGCAGACCCTGGAGGGCACTCCCGCCTTCGTCCATGCCGGACCGTTCGCCAACATCGCCCAGGGGAACTCTTCCATCATCGCCGACCAGATTGCCCTCAAACTGGTGGGGCCGGACGGCTACGTCGTCACCGAATCCGGCTTCGGCGCCGACTGCGGGATGGAGAAGTTCTTCAACATCAAGTGCCGCTACTCCGGGCTCATCCCCAACTGCGTCGTCCTGGTCTGCTCCGTGCGCGCCCTGAAGATGCACGGCGGTGGCCCCGAGGTCACCCCCGGCCGCCCGCTCAACTCCGCCTACACCGAGGAGAACCTGGAACTCCTCCGGGCAGGCTTGCCCAACCTGATCCAGCACGTGGAGAATGTGCAGAAGTTCGGCGTCCCGGTCGTCGTCGCCATCAACCGCTTCAAGACGGATACCGACCGGGAGATCGGCCTGGTCCAGGAGGCGGCGATGAAGGCCGGCGCCTTTGACTGCGTGGTCAGCGAAGTGTGGGCGAAGGGCGGCGAGGGCGGCGCTGCGCTGGCCGAGGCGGTGGTCCGGGCCTGCGAGCAACCCAGCAGTTTCCGCTTCCTCTACCCCCTGGATATCCCCATCAAGGAGAAGATTGAAATCATCGCCCGCGAGATCTACCGGGCCGACGGGGTGGACTACACGCCCGAGGCGGAGCGGAAGATTGAACTCTACACCGCGATGGGCTACGACAAACTGCCGCTCTGCATGGCCAAGACCCATCTCTCCTTCACCCACGACCCGAAACTGAAGGGCGCGCCGCGCGGCTGGCGGTTGCCCATTCGGGACATTCGCGCCAGCGTTGGCGCGGGCTTCCTCTACCCGCTCTGCGGCGCGATGCGGACGATGCCCGGGTTGCCCAGCCGGCCAGCCTTCATGGATGTGGATATTGACCTGGCGACAGGCAAAGTCAAAGGGCTCTTCTAACCCCAGCGTCCCCGGTACGGTGGCGGGTAGAGGCAACTCCCCCGCCACCCACTGGGACGCACCACGGAATACGCAACCCGTATTCCCACTCTGGAGGAGGTAGATATGGAGAAGGTGGTTCTGGATGTCCCACTGATGTGGGCCGACCACCACGTCCTGAAGGTCCGCGAAGCGTTGACCCGACTGGACGGGGTGGAGGATGTGTATGCCAGTTCGGCCTGGAAGCAGGTGCTGGTGAAGTACGATCCGAAGAAAGTACAGCGGGAAGCCCTGGAAAAGGCACTGGCCCAGGCCGGGTATCCGGTCGGCCAGGGGGAAACTCCTATCCTGGTGCCGCCCACCGAAAAGCGGCGCGACCCCCGCTGGAGCGACCTGGGCTTCCGGATGAGCCAGACCTATCGGGCCGACATTGAAATGTCCGGCGACTTCCGCAAGTGGTAACCGGAAGAGAACCGTCATCGGCGAATCGGTATTTGATGGAGGGAGGTTACAATGGCAAAGAAGAAAGTTCGGACTCCGCAGGAGTCCAGCCGCGATCCGGCGGCGATTGCGCTCCTGGAGCGAGCGCTCCAGATTGGCGCAGAGACCTGTTTCTATCGGGCCGACGAGATTACCCCCTGCCCCATCGGCGCGGATGGCCTCTGTTGCCGCAACTGCGCGATGGGCCCCTGCCGCCTGGTGGGGGATGTGGATATGGGGGTCTGCGGCGCGACCATTGATACCGTTGTGGCCCGCAACTTTGTCCGCTCGGTGGCCGCGGGCGCCGCGTCCCACTCCGACCACGCCCGCGACCTGGCTTATACCCTTCTGGCTGCCGCCGAAGGGCATGCTCCCGCCTACAAAGTCCGCGACCCCTACAAACTCTACGAGGTCGCCCGTTATCTGGGTGTGAAGGTCGGAGATCGGCCGGTGGAGGAGATCGCGCGGGATGTGGCCCTGGCCGCGCTGGGCGAGTTCGGCCGCGTCCAGGGAGAACTGCTCTACCTGAAGCGGGCCCCGGCAAAGCGGCAGAAAATCTGGCGCGACCTGGGGATTGCCCCGCGCGCGATTGACCGGGAAGTGGTGGACATGCTGCACCGCACCCATGCCGGCAACGACCAGGACGCCGAGCATCTCCTGGATCAGGCGATGCGCTGCGCGCTGGCCGACGGTTGGGGCGGCTCCATGCTGGCCACCGATATCACTGACATCCTCTTCGGCACTCCGGCTCCGGTCCGCTCCGAGGCCAACCTGGGCGTCCTGCGGGAGGATATGGTCAACGTCATCATCCACGGCCACGAGCCCACTCTCTCCGAAATCATTGTGGCCGCTGCCCAGGACCCCGAAATCATCGCCTACGCGCAGAGCAAGGGGGCTAAAGGCATCAACCTGGCCGGCATCTGCTGCACGGCCAACGAGGTGCTGATGCGCGAAGGCATCCCCCTGGCCGGTAACTTCCTCCAGCAGGAACTGGCCATCCTCACCGGCGCGGTGGATGCGATGATCGTGGATGTCCAGTGCATTATGGAGGGACTGGTCCCGCTGGCTCAGCAGTTCCACACCGCCCTGATCACCACCTCGCCCAAAGTGCGGGTGGCCGGTGCTACCCACATCCAGTTTGACGAACACTGGGCGCTGGAGACTGCCAAAGAGATTCTCCGCACGGCCATTGACCGCTTCCCGCAGCGGGGCGAGGTCTTCATCCCCGACTACAAGAGCCCTCTGGTGCCCGGCTTCTCCCACGAGTACATCAACTACGCCCTGGGTGGCTCCTATCGCGGCTCCTTCCGCCCGCTCAACGATGCCATCATCGCCGGGCGCATCCGCGGGGTGGTGGCCGACATCGGCTGCAACAACGCCCGCCTCTGCCACGATGAGAACCACTACTACGTCGTCGCCGAGTTTCTCAAGAACGACGTCCTGGTGGTGCAGACCGGCTGCGGCGCCATCGCCAGCGCCAAGAAGGGATACATGACCCCCGAGGCGGCGCTGGAGATAGCCGGGCCGGGCCTGCGGGAGGTCTGCGAGGCGGTCGGCATCCCGCCGGTGCTCCACATGGGCTCCTGCGTGGATAACTCCCGCATCCTCACCGTCCTCTCCCAGATGGCCACGGAGGGCGGTCTGGGCGACGACATCGCCGACATCCCTGCCGTCGGCATGGCCTCGGAGTGGATGAGCGAGAAGGCGCTGGCCATCGCCACCTACTGCGTCGCCTCCGGCGCCTATGTCATCATGGGCGGCGTCCGCAATCCGGTGGCCGGAAGCCCCCGCGTCAACCAGATCATCACCGAGGGCTGGGAGAAGAAGGTTGGTGGGCGGCTGGAGTTCCTGGAAGACCCCGAAGAAATCGTCCGGCGCTCCCTGGCCCACATTGACAAAAAGCGCGCGGCCCTGGGCCTGGAGGAGTACAACCCGGCCAGGTGGGGTAAGTCCGGCGACTGGCGCATCCGCGAGGTGCTGGAACTCCCGCTGGAGGAGCGGCTGGAGGCAGTCTACGGTCGGAAGTAAAGGAGGGATAGTATGTCCAGATATATCGCCACCCGAGCCATCCGCGGGGCCAACGCCATTGTCGCCGAGGCGGAGGCCCTGCTTCAGAAAGCCCTGGCCGAAAAGGGACCGGATACCCCGGTCGCCTTCACCAACACGGCCTACTACCTGCCCGTCATCTACGGGATGCTGAACCACCCGGTCACCAAAATCGGCGACCTGGTGCCGGTCATTGAGCACGCCAAGAGCCTGCTTCATCCCCCGCCGGATGAGAAGTGGTGGGTCCCGTATCTGGGGGAGACGCTGGACTGCGGCCTGGCGACCCTTCTGGCCGAAGAGGCCATTGAGGGCATCCGCTTCGCCTACGGGGAACAGCCCGAACGGTACCCCGGCTTCCGCATGACCGGCAGCGCCTCCTTCACCAGCCCGGAGTTTGAGACGGGAGAAGGCGGTGGGGGATACCTGAACGGTCCCATTGACGACATCCAGTTGCGCTCCTGGGGCATCCAGTTGGTGGACGGCCGGATGCCCGGTTTTGCTGCCATCATCGGCGCGGCCCGCAACAACCAGGCCGCCGTCGCCATCGTCCGCGAACTCCAGCGGCGCAACATCCTGGTCTTCCTCTCCGGCAACGTCAACGGCCGCTCCATCATTGACCAGTTGCACGAGGAGGGCGTGGAGATGGGGTACGATACCTACATCGTCCCCTTCGGCCGGGATACCATCGCCACCATCTACCCCCTGGGCTTCGCCACCCGCTCCGCGCTCACCTTCGGCGGCCTCAAGCCGGGCCAGTGGCGGGAAATTCTCCTCTACAACAAGTACCGTGTCTTCGCTTTCGCCCTGGCCCTGGGCGAGGTGGACGACCTGAAGTACGCCACCGCCGCAGGCGCCATCTGCTACGGCTTCCCCGTCGTCGCTGATACGATCATCCCGGAGATTCTCCCCACCGGCATCACCAAATACGAACACGTCGTCTCTATGCCCTGGGAGGAGATTGAGGGGAAGACGGACGAGGAGAAGGCCGTCCGCCTGGTCCAGCGCTGCATTGAGGTCCGCGGCGTCAAGGTGAAGATCACCGAGGTGCCGATCCCTGTCCCGTACGGCTCCGCCTTTGAGGGCGAAGTGGTGCGCAAGGCCGACATGCGGGTGGAGTTCGGCGGCCGCAACAGCCGCGCCTTTGAGTACCTGCGCATGGTGCCGATGGACCAGGTGGAGGACGGCAAGATAGAAGTCATCGGCCCCGGCTTTGAGGACGTGCCCGTCGGTGGGGCGATGGACCTGGGGATCCTGGTGGAGGTCGCCGGCCGGAAGATGCAGGAGGACTTTGAGCCGGTGCTGGAGCGGCAGATCCACTACTTCATCAACGGCGCCTCCGGTATCCAGCACATCGGTCAGCGGGATATCGCCTGGATCCGCATCAGCAAGACGGCGGCGGAGAAGGGCTTCAACCTGCGCCACTTCGGCGACATCCTCTACGCCCGCTTCCACGCCGACTTCGGCGCCATCGCGGACAAGGTGCAGGTGAAGATCATCACCGACCCGGCGCTGCATGCGGAATGGCTGGAGAAGGCCCGCCAGGCCTACGACCGCCGCAACCGCCGCCTGGCGGACCTGACCGACGAGGCCGTGGACACCTTCTACTCCTGCATCCTCTGCCAGTCCTTCGCCCCCACCCACTGCTGCGTCATCAGCCCGCAACGGCTGGGCCTCTGCGGTGCCTACAACTGGCTGGACTGCAAGGCGTCCTACGAGATCAACCCCACCGGGCCCAACCAGCCCATCCAGAAAGGCCAGTGTCTGGACCCGGTGAAGGGCTACTTCACGGGCGTCAACGAGTACGTCCGCGTGGCCTCTCAGGGGACCGTGGACCAGGTGGCGATGTACTCCATCATGGAGAACCCGATGACTGCCTGCGGGTGCTTTGAGTGCATCGTCATGGTCATCCCCGAGGCCAACGGCGTGATGGTCGTCAGTCGGGAAGACCCGAGCATGACCCCCGCCGGGATGACCTTCTCCACCCTGGCCGGGATGGCCGGCGGCGGCCTGCAGACGCCGGGGGTGATGGGCGTCGGCAAGTACTACCTGACCAGCCCCAAGTTCCTCTCCGCCGACGGCGGCTTCAAGCGGGTGGTCTGGATGTCCTCCTTCCTCAAGCAGACGATGGCTGAAGAACTGAAGAAAGTCTGCGAGCGGGAGGGTGACCCGGACCTGCTGGACAAAATTGCCGACGAGACGATCTGCACCGACGTGGAGGGGTTGCTGGCCTATCTGGAGGAGAAGGGGCATCCGGCGCTGACCATGCCACCTATCTTCTAATTGGGTGCCGGGCACTCTAAAAGTGCCCGGCATCTTACTGAAGGATAGAATCCTGCTCCGGCGGCAGGGGGGCCGCCGTCAGTGATGGCGGTGGCCCCTTTTGCCGAAGATAGATTCCATCCCGGCTTGACATTCAGGTTGGGTGGGAGTATCTTTGGGGCAGATGTTTCTCTGATCTTCAGGCCATGCAAGGAGGTCCTATATGCCGGTAGAAATTCCTGTAGAACAATGGCCCGGTCGGGTCATAGAAGAGACCATCGGGGCCACCCCGGCGGAGGGGGGGACGCGCAGTCGGGTGGTGAAGGTGGGCGGTGAGAACACCCTTCCGTTCATGCTGACCGACGGCGAGATGCCCAACCCGCCCCGCATTGCCATTGAGATTGCCGACCGCCGCCCGGGCGAATGGTCGCCGTTGTTGCTGGAAGCCTGGGGGGACGTGGTGGACGACCCGGCGAAGTGGGCGAAGGCCGCCGAGGAGGCCGGAGCCGACCTGGTGCTCCTGCAACTCTCCCTGACGCGCGATGGCGGCAAACCCACCACCGCCGCCGACGCGAAGGCCCTGACGCGCGCCGTCCTTCAGGCGACGGGGCTCCCCATCCTGGTCTTCGGCCCCGGTCAGGTGGATGCCGACAACGAGTTGCTGGTGGCGGTCGCCGAGGAGGCGGCGGGCGAGCGCATCGTCCTGGGCATCTGCGAGGAGAAGAACTACCGTACCATCGTCGCAGCGGCCCTCGCCAACGGCCATCTGGTCAACGGCCGGACCGCCATGGACGTCAACCTGGCCAAGCAGTTGAACATCCTCATCGCCGATATGGGCCTGCCGTTGGACCGCATCATTATGGACCCGACGACCGCCGGCCTGGGCTATGGCATTGAGTATGGCTACTCGGTGATGGAGCGGTTGCGCCTGGCGGCCCTCCAGGGGGACAAGATGACCCAACTCCCCATGCTGGTTACCCCGGGCTTTGAGGCCTGGCGGCAGAAGGAGGCCAAAGTCGGCGAGGGCGTGCCCGCTTCCTGGGGCGACTGGCACCAGCGGGCAGTCCTCTGGGAGACCCTGACGGCGTCCAATCTCATCCTCTCCGGCGCCGACATCGTCGTCCTGCGCCACCCGGAGACCGTGAAGCGGGTCCGGGCCTTCATTGAGCGGCTGATGGCGAAGTAGTGCCGGATAGACAGTCACCATAGCGGAGGGAGAATATGGCACTCACCGGCTTGCAAATCTATAAACTGCTCCCGCAGACCAACTGTAAGGAGTGCGGGTTTCCCACCTGCCTGGCTTTCGCCATGAAACTGGCGGCCAAGCAGGCCGAACTCTCCGCCTGCCCCTACGTTTCGGAGGAGGCCAAGGCCCAACTGGACGCCGCTGCCGCGCCGCCCATCCGTCTGGTCTCTGTGGAGGGGCCCGGGCACAAGGTGGAGGTGGGCAACGAGACGGTCCTCTTCCGCCATGAGAAGACCTTCTACCACCCGCCGGGCCTCTTCCTGCGGGTGAAGGATTCCTGGTCCCTGGAGCAGG
Source organism: Thermoflexales bacterium (assembly GCA_037445395.1). Taxonomy (GTDB): domain Bacteria; phylum Chloroflexota; class Anaerolineae; order B4-G1; family DUEL01; genus SpSt-77. The sequence goes on along the minus strand of JBBIKR010000074.1, from coordinate 1,463 downwards.
TGAAGGGCGCGGCGCAGGAGGCAATGGACTATTCCGTCACCTATGTGGGGATGGACCTTCATCTGGATGGTGTCGCGGTGGAGGCCGCCTCCGGCAACCCGGAGACCTTCGCGACGGCAGTGAAGGCGGTGCGGGAAGTGACCGACCGTTCCCTTATCCTGATGGCATCCGATCCGGCGGTCCTGAAGGCCGGGCTGGCCGCGGCCGACGGCACCCGCCCGCTCCTCTACGCCGCCACGGCGGAGAACTGGCAGGCGGTGGCGGAGATCGCCAGGGCGGCCAATGCCCCCGTCGCCGTCCGGGCCGACTCGCTGGATGGCCTCGCCGACCTGACCGAAAAGGTGAAGGGGGCCGGTATTCAGGACATCGTGCTGGACCCCGGCGTGCGCGACCCGGCCGGGACGCTGGTCACGCTGACCCACCTGCGCCGTCTGGCGCTGAAGAAGAACTTCCGCCCGCTGGGCTTCCCCATCATCACCTTCCCCGGCGAGGGAGCGTCCGATGTCGTTGAGGAAGCGCAACTGGCGGCCCAGCACATCGCCAAGTACGCGGGCTTCATCGTCCTGGACCGCTTCGCCCCGGAGATGGCCTACGCCCTGATGGCCTGGCGGGTCAACGTCTACACCAACCCGCAGGAGCCCATCAAGGTCCAGCCGGGCATCTACGAGATCAACAACCCGAAGCCCGACTCGCCGGTGATGATCACCACCAACTTCTCCATCACCTACTTCTCCGTTGCCAACGAGGTGGACGGGAGCGGGCAGCCGGGCTGGCTGCTGGTGGCCGATGCCGAGGGGATGAGCGTCCTCACCGCCTGGGCGGCGGGCAAGTTTGACGCCGAGAAAATCGCCAAGACGGTGAAGACGACCGGGATTGAGGAGAAAATCAGCCACCGCAAACTGATCATCCCCGGCGCCGTCGCCGTCCTGATGGGCGAGGTGGAAGAAGAACTGCCGGGCTGGCAGATTCTCGTCGGCCCGCGCGAGGCGGTGGACCTTCCCGGCTATCTGAAATTGTGGCAGTCGTTCTGAGATCGGAGGCGTGGGTTGCGGCGGGCGGCAGACCTATCCGGGAACCGCTCGCCGCAGGCCCCGCGCCTTGAGAGAAGCGCTTTCGTGATGTGTGATGGCTACATCATACATCGCAAAACACGGGCGAAGCATCGCCGCGCTGATCCGGGAACTGGTGGAGCGGGAGGCGAATGCCCTGCGGGGGGCATCCGCGGCCGACCCGGTCTGGGAGATTGTTGGCATCGTCCGGGGTGGTCCCCCGCACGACGTCAGCGAGCGGGTGGATGAGTGGGTCTACGGCTCGCCGGAATCATGAGGTAACTGCTGGCGGATACCAGTTTCCTCGTCGCCCTGGTAGATGCCAATGACATCCATCACGCACGCGCGGCCCGTTTACCCTGACCCATGACCGATCCCACCGTCACCGTCCACTTCCAGCCGGCAGACCGACGG
>JBBIKR010000073.1:0-18099 GCA_037445395.1 Thermoflexales bacterium | reverse complement strand
CCAAAATGGCTCGCGGAGATTGCTTCGCCCCCGGAGCCTGCCGCGAGCGAAGCGTGGCGGGGGGCTCGCAATGACACGCCGGGAAGGACTTCTGCGGGCGTTGAAGCAAAGTGTCAGGTGGCCAGACAGGAAATCACGCGCGTTTCCGGATAGTCAAATCCGTTGTACATCTTCGCCGAAGCGATGTAAGCGCCCGCCGGATAAATGAGCAAAAAGTCACCCGTTCTCAGGCCCTGGTCCAGATAGGCCTGTGGGCAGAACACGTCGTGACTATCGCAGGTTGGGCCGGAGACCACGTATTCTGCCAGCGGTCCCTGCTCGTCACGAGGGGAAATCACCGCATATTCCAGGCCGCCCATAATCCACTGGAAGCCCTGGTTGATGCCCGTATCCACATACACCCATGTTCGGCGAGTCCGCTGGACCACATCAATCACCCGGGTCACCACCACCCCGGCATCGGCGGTCAGAAACGACCCTGGCTCAGCGTAAATTTCTAATCCGTACTCTGACCGAACGTGCGCCAGGATAGGGTTGATGACGCTCGCGATCTGCTCCAGAAGGTTATAGGAGTCTACAAGATGGGCCGGGAAGCCACCGCCGATGTCCAGGAATCGCAGCGGGATGTCGGCCTGAGAGCACTCTTCAATAACCTGCGATGCATCTTCCACTGCCCGCTCCCACGTCGCCAGGTCCCTATTATTCCAGCCCACGTGAAAAGAAACGCCCGCTGGTCGGAGATGCAACTCCTGCGCTCGCTGGAAGAGGTTGATGGCTTCGCCTGCCGGGCAACCGAACTTTTCCGAGAGGTCCCACTGCGCGCCCCGATTGGAGACGTCCAGCCGCAGATAAACTTCGGCATCCGGTGCATACCGCTGAATTTTGATCAACTCACTTTCGGTATCTGCGGCAAAAACACGAACCCCCGCCTGAGCGGCCAGGGCAATGTGTCGTTCTATCTTGATGGGATTGCCAAACAGAATGTCCGATACGGGAATGTGCAATGTCCGGAGCAGGTCCAACTCGCCCAACGAAGCGATTTCAAATGAGGCCCCTGCCTGTGCCAGGATACTCAGCACATCCGGATGATTGTTCACCTTGACCGGAAAATACAGGCGGTTAACGGTCAGCAACGTCCGGAAGACATGGAGATTCTCCAGGAGCCGCCAGGCTGAAAAGAGGAGGACCGGCGTGGCGGGATTCTCTTCGTCCAGAAAAGATTGTACCATCTGACGAACAGGTACAGGCAAATGACCGAAAAGAAGAGGTTCCATGGCTTGACATACCTCCGGAAAGTTTCAAACCGGTGGGGTATCCGTTTACACCAGCCGCAGGTCGGGCTCCACGTCCAGGTCCCAGCCCGCGCGGGCGCCGGCCCGATAGCGGAAGTAGCCGCAGGCCGCGACCATCGCGGCGTTGTCGGTGCAGAGGATCGGAGGCGGGTAGTAGACGGGGATCTCGGACCGCTCCTGCATTGCCGCCCGCAGGGCGCGATTGGCCGAGACGCCCCCGGAGAGCAGGATGGCCGTTGCCCCGTAATCGTTCGCCGCCGCCACTGTCTTGGTCACCAGCACATCCAACACCGCCTCCTGGAAGGCGGCGGCCAAGTCGGGGATGAAGCGCGGGGGGATTTCCTGTTGCTGGATCAGGCGCACGACGGCGGTCTTCAGCCCGCTGAAACTGAAATCGTATGTTCCCTCCAGCCAGGCGCGCGGGAGGCGAAACCGGTCGGGGCTCCCCGACAGGGCCGCCCGTTCTATGCTGGGGCCACCGGGATAGGGAAGCCCCAGCAACCGCCCCACCTTGTCAAAGGCCTCGCCTGCCGCGTCGTCCAGCGTCCCCCCCAGGTAGAGATAGTCGCCGTGGTCCCGCATCAGGACCAGTTCCGTATGCCCGCCGGAGACGATGAGGACCAGGAGGGGGAAAGAGAGGTCGGACGGGGCCGCGCCCTCTTCGGTGCTCTCCAGCCAGTTGGCGTAGAGGTGGGCCTCCAGGTGGTTGACCGGCACAAGGGGGAGTCCCCGGCCCAGGGCCAGCCCTTTGGCGACGTTCACCCCCACCAGCAGCGACCCCACCAGCCCCGGCCCGACGGTGACCGCGACGGCGGTCAGGTCGTCCCAGGTCACCCGGGCCTGGGCCATTGCCTCCCGGATCACCGGGACGATGGCCTCAATGTGGGCGCGCGAGGCCAGTTCGGGGAAGACCCCCCCGTAGCGGGCGTGCAGGTCCACCTGTGAGGCGACCACGTTGGAGAGGATGCGGCGGCCGTCGGCCACGACGGCCGCCGCCGTCTCGTCGCAGGAGGTCTCAATGCCCAGGATCAGCATTCCATCCCTTTACCGATGATACGCCCGGTACCCCTGCAGCGCCTTGTTGATCTCCGAGACGACTGCAGGGAGGAAAATGAGCGGCAACAGCACTTCCCACTCCCGCCAGCCCAGCGGCACCGTATCAAAAATCGGCTGCAGGAAGGGGAGGTAGACGGCCGCCAGAAGGAGGACCACCGATGCGGAGACCGCGTACTGCATATAGGGGTTGGTGAACACCCCCAGCCGCAAGAGAGGATACCGTTCGGAGCGGATGGTATAAGCCAGGGGCAGTTCGCCCAGGGCCAGCGCCACGAAAGCCATCGTCCGGGCCAGCGCCAGGTCACCGTCCCCCCACTTCATCCCCAGCAGGAAAGCCGCCAGGACGGCCACCGTCAGGGACAGGCTGATGAGCACGATCCCCCGCAACATCGGGCGGTTGATGACCGGCTCCTTCGGCGGGCGCGGGGGCTGATCCATAATGTCCGGGTCACCCTTCTCCATTCCCAGTGCCAGCGCGGGGGCGCCGTCGGTCAACAGGTTGATCCACAGCAACTGGATGGGGGTCAGCGGGGGCAGATGCCCTGCCAGGGTCGCGATGAAGATGGTCAGAATCTCCGCGATGTTGGCGGAGAGGAGGTAATAGACGAACTTGCGGATGTTGGAGTAGATGATGCGGCCCTGCTCTATGGCGGAGACGATGGAGGCATAGTTGTCGTCGGTGAGCACCATATCCGCCACCTCTTTGGTGACGTCGGTGCCGGTGATACCCATCGCCACGCCGATGTCGGCCCGCTTGAGGGCTGGCGCGTCGTTGACGCCGTCGCCGGTCATCGCCACGACGTGGCCGTGGGCCTTCAGCGCCTCCACGATGCGCACCTTGTGCTGAGGGCTCACCCGTGCGAAGACGTCTATCTTCTCAATCCGCTGGCGCAACTCCTCATCGCTCATCCGGTCCAGTTCGGCGCCCGTCACCACCTGGCCGACCGGACGGAGGAGCCGGATGTCGCGAGCGATCGCGTGGGCCGTATCCGGATAGTCGCCGGTAATCATAATCGTGCGGATGCCGGCCGTGCGGGCTTTCTCCACCGCCGGGCGCACCTCCGGACGGGCCGGGTCCCGCATCGCCACCAGCCCGATGAAGGTCAGGTCCCGCTCCACCTGCTCCGCGTCCTGAGAGGCCACGATGTCCTCGGCCCCTTCCGGCAACAGTCGGCAGGCCACCGCCAGCACCCGCAGGGCCTCCCGTCCCAGGTCCCGGTTGACGTTCTCTATGTGCTCCCGCCGGGCCGGCGTCATCGGCACACTGATCCCGTTCTCCAGGATATGGGTACAGCGGGGCAGGACGGAATCGGGGGCGCCTTTCACGTAGACGATGTAACCGCCGGGCCGCTCCCCCTCCGGCCCGCGCATCGGACGCCCGTCCATCCGGTGGACGGTCGCCATCCGCTTCCGGTCGGAGTCAAACGGAATCTCGCCCACCCGGGGCAACCCGGCCTCCACCTCCTCCCGCCAGAGCCCCGCCTTCGCCGCGGCGACGACCAGCGCGCCCTCGGTGGGGTCGCCCACCATCCGATAACCGTCCCCGTCCTTCTCCAACTGGGCATCGGAGCAGAGAAGCCCACCCCGCAGGAGGGCCATCAGGTCCGGCCAGTCCTGGGGGTTGATCGCCCGGCCGTCCACAGAGAAGCCGCCGCTGGGCTGGTAGCCCTCCCCGGAGACATCCACCCACATATCCGCGACGTAGAGGCGGACGACGGTCATCTGGTTCTGGGTGAGGGTGCCGGTCTTATCGGAGCAGATGGCGGTGGCGGAGCCCAGGGTCTCCACGGCGGGGAGGCGGCGGATGAGGGCGTTGCGGCGGACCATCTCCCGCATCCCCAGGGCCAGGCAGATGGTGACGACGGCGGGCAATCCCTCGGGGACCGCCGCGATGGCCAGGCTGACCGCCGTGAGGAAAAGTTCCACCACCATAGAGAGATACTGCTGGAAGTAGGCCGCCGGGCCGGCCTGAAAAAGCACCCTGAGGTCGGTATCCTGGATCAGCGTCTCCAGGAAAACGATGCCGCAGATGACCAGCGCGCCGACTCCCAGCCAGCGGCCCAGTTGGTCCAGACGGCGCTGCAGGGGAGTCGCCTCGGTTTCGTAGGACTGGAGCATCTCGGCAATCTGACCCAACTGGGTCTGCATACCGGTGGCGGTCACCACCCCCTTCCCGCGCCCGTAGGTCACAATGGTGCCCATAAAGGCGACGTTGGCCCGGTCTCCCAGCGCTGCCTCCTCCGGGAGGACGACGTCGTATTGCTTTTCCACCGCCACCGATTCGCCGGTCAGCGACGCTTCATCTACGCGCAGGTTGACGGTTTCTATCAGCCGGAGGTCGGCAGGGACATAGTTGCCGGCCTCCAGGAAGACGACGTCGCCGGGGACCAGTTCGCGGGCCGGGATGGTGATCCGATGGCCGTCCCGAAGGACCCGGGCATCCGGAGCGGCCATCTTCTTCAGGGCGGCCAGCGCCTCTTCTGCCCGTCGCTCCTGCACCACCCCCAGGATGGCGTTCAGGAGGACGATGGCGAAGATGGCAACCGTCTCCTCTATCTCGCCCAGGACCAGGGAGATCAGCGCGGCCGCGATGAGAAGAAAAACGAGGAAATTGTTGAACTGGTCCAGGAGCATCTTCCAGAAGGTCGGTCGCGGACGCTCCGCCAGTTCGTTGGAGCCGAATTGGGCCAGCCTCCGACGAGCCTCTTCGGTTGGAAGGCCGTGCTGGGGGTCGGTACTCAACTCCCGAAAGGCCTCCTCCACCGATCGGGCATGCCATGCTCTCTCCTGGGTCATTCCCTCCTCCGGTACCGCCACAGCGGTCGTTAGTTTCCTAACCACGCCCGAATTATATCCGACTCTGGCAGAATGTCAATCCAACTTGACTTTTTGGCCGATAATGGTAAAATCAATGCAGGTCTCAAATCCACCGCCCGTGAGCGGCCAGGGCAGCCCGATATTCTGCTCCCCATTTCCTCATCGCCGTCGTCCGGGTCCTCCGAACTTTCATGGTCGGCGGAGATGAGATACTTCTGTCAGGGAGGTAGTAAAATGCAGAAACGGTTTGTATGGGGAGCCATTGCGCTGCTGGTCCTGGCCGCGATGGCCTGTTCGCTGGGTGGAAAAACCGCCACCCCACCCCCTGAGGCAACCGGCGCTCCGCCCCCGGAGGGTCAGCCGACAACCCCTCCCACTTCTCCGACCGAAGAGCCCGCGACGGAAGAGGCCCCACCTCTGGAAATCGCCCCCAACGCACTGGAGAACCTCAACAGTTACCGCTCCCGCCTGGTCTGGCAGCAGACGGTAGAGGGGGGTGCTACCGAGACCCTCACGATGGAGCAGGAGGAGACGCGCGAGCCCGCCGCCCGGCGCATCGTCATCACCTCTGAAGGGGGCGAGAACCCGGGTACGATTGAAATGGTTCAGATCGGCAATACATCCTGGATGTGCAGCCCGGATAGTGGATGCATCCAGACCCAGCAATCCGGCGAAGAGAGCACACCGACCTTTGGTGAAGGGATGATATGGAAGCCCGAAGACTTCGCCTCCTTCGACTACCGATATGTGGGCCGGGATACCGTTAATGGCATCCGCAGCCGCCACTATACCCTGAATCTGACCCCGGAGATGCTGGCAGGGCTGACGAAGGGCACGGTGACCGCCACGAAGGCCGACGTATGGGTCGCGGACGAGCCCGGGATGCCGGCCTATACGACCCGCCTCACCGTCTCCTGGGAAGGCACCCAGGAGGACGGGAAGAAAATCCAGGGTGACTGGACCTACGAGGTCTACGACGCGAACAAGCCCATCACCATTCAGCCCCCCGAAGGTGCAACGGGCGTGCCCGAGGACATTCCGGTCTACCCGGGGGCAACGGACCAGGCCATCATGGGCGCCCTCATTATGTTCTCCAGCGCGGACACGGTGGAGCAGGTGGCGGAGTTCTACCGCACCCAGATGCCCGCTCAGGGCTGGACGGCCGGCGAGGAGAGCCCACTGGGCAATGTAGTCACTCAGGAATGGACCAAGGGCGACCGGAAAGCCAGCCTGATGATCACCCCGAAGGACGAGGGCGGCTGCAGCGTGATGATCAGCATAGAGCAGCCGTAGTGCCTTCCTTCCGGATGCAGTCCGATGCGATGTGCCAGGCGCGCTTTCCGTGCCTGGCACATCTTTTTCCGGGCAGCGCGCAGAGAACTTCCGGGTAACTCATTCTTTTCCGTTGCTCACAGGGGAAGACGGAGAAAATCGGGTTTGCGGGCGGCTTCGCCGCCATAAAAAGAGATTTCTTACCCCCTCTCAAAGGAGAAAGGGGGAGAGGGAAAGGGGGTTGAGAGCGGGGGCCTTTGGCCGCCGCTCTCAACCCCCTTTGACTCCCCGTCCGCACCTCAGTCATCCGGTTGACATTTTCCCACCTGGTATTAAAATTCATAATGGAATTCGCACCCTACAGGCCATCAGAAAACCATCCGCCCCCATACCGGTTCCTGTTCCTAGCGCAGGATTCTGCCCCCTACCAGCGACATTCTTTTCAGGAGGCCGCGCGCAACACCTGCCCGGCAGGAAACGGTATGGACAGGGGTCAGCAGGGAGGATGAATGCGACCCATAGAGATTATTGAAAAGAAGCGGGACGGGTATGAACTGACCGCCGAAGAGATAGACTTCTTCGTCCAGGGCTACACCCGGGGAGACATTCCCGACTATCAGGCGGCCGCCTGGCTGATGGCGGTCTACCTGCGCGGGATGAGTGAGCGAGAGACCCGTGACCTGACCCTGGCAATGGCCCGCTCCGGGGACATGCTGGATTTGAGCGACGTGGCCCCCGTGGTGGCCGACAAGCATTCCAGCGGCGGCATCGGGGATAAAGTCACCCTGGTGGTTGCCCCGATCGTCGCGGCATGCGGTGTTCCGGTGGGTAAGATGACCGGGCGCGGCCTGGGCTTCACGGGTGGCACGGTGGACAAATTCGAATCCATCCCCGGCCTCCGCGCCGACCTCTCCCCTCAGGAATTCAAGGCCCAACTGGCCCGTATCGGCATCGTTATCACAGGCCAGTCGGAAAATCTGGCCCCAGCCGACCGGAAACTTTACGCACTCCGGGACGTCACCGGCACGGTCTCTTCTCTACCGCTGATCGTCAGTTCCATCATGAGCAAAAAGTTGGCCGGTGGCGCGACGGCCATCCTGCTGGATGTGAAGGTCGGCAGCGGCGCATTTATGAAGACGGTGGAGGAGGCCAGTCGCCTGGCGGAAGCCATGGTCCGTCTGGGGCGAGAACTGGGCCGTCGGGTCGGTGCGCTCGTCTCCGATATGAACCAGCCCCTGGGATGGGCCGTGGGGAACGCTCTGGAAGTCCAAGAAGCGATCAGCGTTCTTCACGAAGGTGGGCCACCGGACCTGCGAGAGCACTGCCTGGTCGTCGCCGCAGAGATGCTGGCCCTGGCAGGACGGGTCGCCGATTCTACCGAGGGGGTGGAACTGGCGGCTCAGGCCATTGCTGACGGTAGCGCGTGGCACAAATTTCGCGCCCTGATCGCCGCCCAGGGCGGGGATGTCCGTTTCGTGGATGAACCCGACCGGTTGCCCCGCGCCCCCATCATTGAACCCATCCCCGCTCCGATGGATGGCTATCTCCAGAAAGTGGACGCCGCGCAGGTCGGGATGGCAGTGGTGGAACTGGGCGGAGGTCGGGAAAAGAAGGGAGACCCGATAGATCACTCCGTTGGAGTCATCGTCCACTACAAGGTCGGCGACCGGGTCCAGAAAGGGACCCCCCTGTGTACCGTCCACGCCAGCGACCGGGTCCGGCTGGAACAGGCGAAAGCCCGCCTCCTGAAAGCCCACACCATCGGACCGGAAGCCGTATCCCCCCTGCCGCTGTTCTACAAGAAAATCCCGCAGCCATAAGGAGCGAAGATGTCGCCAGCACCTCCCTCAACCGCCAATCCGATGCTCGCCTTTCTGGAAGAATGCCGGAAAGAGCACAGTCAGGTTCAGGCCGAACTGAAAGAAGTCGATATGCTCATTCAGCAGACGGCCGGCGAGGTAGACCGGCTGGCACAGCGGAGTACGCAGGCTGCCACCCATCTTCAGCAGGTAGAGGCCCACTTTGACACCGTTCCCCGCCAGGATATTCGCGAAGCGTACCAGGCGCTGGTGGAAACCCAGCAGCGCCTGTTCACCATGCGCGGGCAACTGGAAAAACTCCAATCCGACCAACGCCACCTTCAGCGGTATGCCCGTTTGCTGCAACGCATCCAGGAATCCTGCCGGGAAGGGATGATTCCCCAGGAACAGGCACAGGTCCCCACAGAAGTCACCCCCGCCGTGGTACGGGCCATTGAGGCTCAGGAGCGAGAGCGCCAGATTCTGGCCCGCCAGATGCACGACGGCCCCGCCCAGGCGCTGACCAATCTGGTCCTCCAGGCAGAAATCTGCGAGCGGTTATTTGAGACCAACCCGGAGCAGGCTCGCGCGGAACTGGCCAACCTGAAGGCGGCGGTCGTGGCAACCTTCCAGCGGGTCAGAACGTTCATCTCCAACCTGCGCCCGATGATGCTGGATGACCTGGGGCTGGTCCCCACACTGCGACGACATTTGGAGGACATCGGCGAAGGGGACGGATTCCGGGTGAACCTGACCATCACCGGGCGGGAGCGCCGGTTTGCTCCCTACAAGGAGGTGACCGTTTTTCGGGTGATTCAGGAACTGCTCACCAACGCTCGGGACGTCTCCTCTGCAACTCGCGCTCAGGTCAATGTGGACATCGGAGAGGACCGGATTCTGGTCTCCGTGGAGGATGACGGCAGCGGCTTTGAGATGAGCCAGTTGGGCCGGGGAGGCGCAGTGGCCGAAAGAATGGGACTGGATACCCTGCGGGAGCGGGTGGAAATGCTGGGAGGGCGGTTTCAGATAGAAAGCACCCCCGGACGTGGCACCCGGGCTCTGTTTGAACTTCCCCTACCCTGAGGCTTCAAACGAGGTGATTGCTTCGTGGCTTCGCCGCTCGCAATGACCTTTTCAATCCCGGAAAGATGTCATTGCGAGGCACGAAGTGCCGACAATCCCCGGGTGCATAAGTACTAAAAAGTTAAGGAAAAACCATGAGTCGTAAACTGAGTTTGCTGGTGGTGGATGATCAGCCAGAGATGCTGGAGATGCTGAAAATCCTCCTGACATCCGCCGGTTTTGAGGTGATAATAGCCGTGGACGGCCCCTCCGCGCTCCGCAGTGCGTACCAGCATATCCCGGATGCCATCCTGCTGGACGTTATGATGCCCGGCATGGACGGGTTTGAGGTCTGTCGCCGCATGAGAGACCTCACCGAGGTACCCATTATCTTCGTCACGGCCAAGGCGAATATTGAGGATATTGTGGCCGGTTTTGCTGCAGGGGCAGACGACTATCTGGTGAAACCCTTTCACCAGGTTGAACTGCTCACTCGCCTGACCGCCGCCCTCCGGCGATCCGTGGAGCGCAACGGGAAAAAGGAGCAGGTGATTTTTCCGTCACCTTTCATCATGCTGGACTGCGACCGCCATGAACTGGAGGTCGGTAGCCGGAAGGTTTATCTGACCCCCAATGAGTTCAGGATTCTCCGCCTGCTGGTGCGGCACGCCGGACGGGTGCTCAGCACGGATGCCATTCTTTCTCAGGTGTGGGGGCCCGAATACATCGGCGAACCCGACCTGGTCAAGCAATACATTTACCGCCTGCGTCAAAAAATAGAGCCGGACCCGGATCACCCCCGGTATATTCGGACCGTGCGCGGCGAGGGGTACTATTTTGAGCCAGGGGAATAACCCCCTTTCATTTCATCCGTTTCAGTACCGACGTCAGATCCACGCCAGTCGTTTTCATTCCCCACGCGGGAATCCTCCCCTGTCTCCGGATTGACCCACACATCCCCAACCCGCAGGGCGTCCACCTCGTTCAGCGAGTGAGCCGGAGTGAGAAGCAGGAGCGCCTTCCGGGCATGGTCGGCCTCCAGAACAATGCCCAGGGCCAGCGCGAACCCCCGGCGGTCCTCCATCGCCACCAGTCGGTAGCGTTCAAAACAGGGGGCCGGAAAGACCGCCAGACGGGCCCAGGAGATTTCCAGCGGGTAGGCATCGGCAAAGTAGCGGGCAAAGAGGCGAGCCCGGTGGGCCCGGCGAGTCAGCATGTCCCGCGGCCGAACCGCAGAAGCGGCAGGTAATTCCACCACGCGCGTGCGGGCCGAACGGCGCAGCGGCCCCAGAATGGGCTCCAGTTCACTCCCCCGCCGGATGGCAAACACCACCGTGGGCTCCAGAAGGTCCACCTTCGCCTGCTTCAGGGCCGGCCCTCCCTGCTCCGGCGCAACCAGCCCGGTGGTATCCAGCACGGTCACCGTGGCACCCAGTTCCTCCGCCCGCCGGGCCAGTTTGTAGACCCCGATCAGGGTCGGCAACATATGCCCGCGCGGGGAATTGGCGCCCACAAAGACCCGCACGCGCGGGCCGCCGGGGGGAAACCCCGTCTCTCCACCCTGCCGCAGGGCCAGCGTCATCGTCGTCGGTGGGCCCAGGCTGGCCTGACCGATGTCGCCGTCAATGAACGCTACCCGCTCATGGAAAGCGCAGAGACGGGTATAGAGATACCGGGCAAACGTGGACTTCCCCGTGTCCGGCGCGCCGATGACCATCAGGAGCCCGGAGAGGCCCTCCAGATTCAGTTGTTCCCAGTATGGGGGAATCTCTATGTTGACCACGAACGCTAACGGCTGACAACTGCCGGCTACCGGCTACCGGCTAATCAAGGAGCGAAGAACCGCCAGATTCTCCATATCCTCGTGAAGGTCGTCGCTCTTGGGGGTCTCCAGCAGGCCCGGCAGCGCGGCCAGGCGCGGGTCGTTGACCACCATCCGGAAGGTCTCCAGCCCCAGCACCCCCTTGCCGATGTGCTCGTGTCGGTCCACCCGACTGCCCAGCCCGTTCTTGCTGTCGTTCAGGTGGACCGCCAGGAGGCGGGAGAGGCCGATGACGCGGTCAAATTCCTCCAGGGTGGCCTCGTACCCCTCCGGCGTCCGCAATTCGTAACCGGCAGCAAAGGCATGGCACGTATCCAGGCAGACCCCTAACCGTTCCCCCTCCGGGGTGTTCTCTATCAGCCAGGCCAGTTGCTCAAACCGGTAGCCCAGATTGGTTCCCTGCCCGGCGGTCGTCTCTAACAGAATGCGGGCCCGAAAGCCGCGCGTGGCCGCGTGGACCTCTCCCAGCGCCCGGGCCACCCGTTTCAGCCCCTCCTCCTCTCCGGCGTCCATATGAGAGCCGGGGTGAAGCACCAGATAGGGGATGTCCAGCGCCTCGCACCGCTCCAGTTCTATGATCAGCGTATCCCGGGACTTCCGCCAGAGGTCCTCATCCGGCGCGGCCGGATTCAGCAAATAGGACGCGTGCCCGACCGCCGGGTGAATACCGGTCTCGGCGGCCTTCTCCTTGAAGAGGCGGATGTCCTCCTCGGTCAGCGGCTTGACGGCCCAAGCCCGATTGGATTTAACGAAGAGTTGCACCGCATCGCACCCCACCATGCGGGCCCGGTCCAACGCCAGGTGAAGGCCACCGGCAATGGATTCATGTGCGCCCAGTCTCATTACCCTCCTCCTCCGACTCGCCGACCAGCCGCTCCAGTTCCTCCTCCAGACTCTCCAGTTCCTGCAACATCGCCGGGGGAACAGAGTGCCTGGGCAGGCGGGCCCTCAGGTCGGCAATCCGGCGCTCCAGTTCGGCAACCCGTTCTGACTGATTCACCTTCTCCTCTGTCCTCTCTCTGCGTCCAGCAACCCGGCAGGCGCCCCTTCCAGTATCATCTCCAACACCCGCTCGGCCGCGATGAACGCCCAGCACAGCCCCCAGCCCCCCAGCCCCAGGGCGAAATAGACGCCGGACAGATGGGGAAGCGAGCCAACAACGGGCACACCGTCGGGGGTACAGCCGATCATCCCGCTCCGGCGCTGGAGGACATTCCCCTCCACCGCCGGGAAGTACCGGCGGACGAAACGAGAAAGCCCATCCCGCAGCGCCGTATCCGGGTCAGGGGAACTCTCCGACGAGGACGGGCTTCGGGGGTAGCGCCAGGCACCCAGAAGCAGACGGCCATCTGGAAGCGGACGGGCATACTCGTAGCCGTAATCGGCATAGCAGGGGAGAGTCAGCGGTGGCTCATCCCGGCCTTCGTCCAAACGGGCGGTGACCAGCAGAGCATGTCCCGGATTCACCCATCGGGAAAGAGCGGGCTCCAGGGTGGGCGCATACCCTCCGGCGGCCAGCACCACCGCGCCGCAACGGACGGTTCGCCGATACGCCCAGACCCGGACGCCGGTCCCCTCGGCCTCCAGGGCCTGGACCTCGGTGCCGGTATGGACGGTCATCGGCGCGGAGGCCAGCAGCGCGCGGGTCAGGTCGGCCGCGTCCACCACTCCGTCGTCGGGATGCTCCAGGGCGGCCAGAAATCCCCGCCGCAACGGGTCGCTTCTGCCGAATCGGGCTTCAAATCCGTCCTCCTGCAGGAGTTCCGCCGAAGCCCGCAATGCCTCCGTCTCCTCTTCCGTCACCGCCAGGGCCAGACTCCCCGTCCGCTCCACCGGCACGCCCAGGTGAGCCGCCGTCTCCATCAGCCGTTCCCGTCCCTCTACGGACAGTTCCCACAGGGCCCGCGCCGTCTCCCGGCCAAAGGACTGGACAGCCCAGCGGTAATGGCCGGGCAAGCCGGTCAGCAGCAGACCGGCACTGCGACCCGTCGCGCCGCCCGCCACCTGCTGGGCCTCCAGAACCGCCACATGCACACCCTGTCGGGCCAGCCGGGCCGCCACCGCCGCGCCGACAATCCCCGCGCCGACCACCACCACATCGCACGCATCCGCCGGGTACTCTGCGCCGTCCACTCCTGGCCTCCTCCGGGATGTTCTGACCGGGCCGCTTTCGCCCATTATACAGAGATTAAACAGGGCTGTCAACTGGACAATCCGGGCCAGGTGGATATAATTGTAAGGTAACTATTCGGGCCTCCTCACCCCTCCCCCGCCGCCTGCGGCGGCACCCCTTCCCCTCTCCTGACCTTCGGCCAGGAGAGGGGAGGGGGTCGGGGAAGTGGGGTGAGGCTAAACCTGTCCTTTGAGGACCCAACGCCATGACCCACTGCCCCAGTTGTGGACGATTCGTCGGCCCGTACGAAGCATGCCCATACTGCGGCGCCCGGCAGGCCCCCCGCGTCTCCCTGCGCGCGGTGAAGTGGACCGCCATCCTGCTGGCCACCGTCGGACTGGCCCTGTTGTGGGTCGCCGCCGTCCGCCTCCCCCTGCCCCGCATCTCCATCGGCCAGGCATCCGCCACCATGAACTTCGCCTACGTAGAAATCGCCGGGCAGGTGGTGCGCAGTCCTACCTACAACCCGGACTCCCAATCCCTCTCCTTCACCGTGGCCGACGACACCGGCGAGATGCGTGTCTGGGCCTTCCGGGACGTGGTGGAAAAACTCCGCGCCCTGCAGCGCATCCCCGGCCTGAGCGACCGGGTCGTCGTCGCCGGTACCCTGCGGGTACGGGAAGACGACATCTCCCTCACCCTCAACGTCCCCGACCACCTGGACGTCCTCCGCCCGGAAGCCGAAGACCGCGCCATCGGCACCATCACCCCCGATGATAACCTCCGGCGGGTCCGGGTCCGGGGCCAGGTCTGGGACGTCCGCGAGCCCTACTCCGGCCTCACCCTCATCACCCTCCGGGACGCCACCGGCGCAGTGGACGTGGCCGTGGACGCCGGCCTCCGCTACCTGACCGGCGACTTCCGCCCGTCGGAAGTCGGCCAGTCCCTGGAAGTGATCGCCACCGTCTCCCTGTACCGCAACACCCCCCAACTGGTCCCGTCGTCGGTGCAGGACATTGTCCCGCTGGCGGAGACGGTTCCCGTCGCCGAGAAGCGTCCCATCGGCTCCCTCTCCGCCGCCGATGAGGGCCGACTGGTGACCGTTCAGGGGACCGTCCAGCGGGCCGAAGCGTTCTCCGCCGGATACCGCCTCACCCTGGACGACGGCACGGGTTCGGTGACCGTCGTCCTCTGGCAGGACCTGTACCGCGCCCTGCCGGACCCCTCATCCCTGCAGACGGGCGCACAACTGGAAGTAACCGGCGAAGTCGCCGTCTACCGGAACACCCTGGAGGTCGTCCCGGTTCGCCCGCGCGATGTGGTTTTGTTGACGGGGCCTCCCCCGGCCCGTCCGCTTTCTATCGGCGCGCTGGCGGATCAACCCCTCGGGGCGACGGTGACCGTGGAGGGCACGGTCATTGCGGCGGAATCCTTCCAGAACGGCTTCCGCCTCACTCTGGACGACGGCACCGGGCAGGTTGTCCTGCTCCTGTGGCTCCCGGCCTACGACGAACTGGCCGACCCCGCCCGATTGCAGACGGGCGTTCGGGTCCGGGCGATGGGCGAACTGGAAGAGTACCGGGGCCAGCGGGAAGTGGTGCCGGCCCGGGGGAGCGACGTGGTCGTCACCCAGGCCGCGCCCGCCCCCACGCGGCGGGACATCGCCTCCATCACCCCGGCCGACACGGGCACCCTGGTGGCCGTAGAGGGAACCGTCACCCGCAGCGAACCCTTCTCCCAGGGTTACCGGGTCTGGATAGACGACGGGAGCGGGGAGGTCATGCTCCTCCTCTGGGAGAACATTTACGGGCGGGTGGCGGGCCGGGAACGCCTCACCGCCGGAGCGCGGGTGCAGGCCATCGGCGTCGTGGAGGAATACCGGGGGACGCTGGAAATCATCCCCCAACTGCCCGGCGACGTGAGCGTACGGTAGGTTTTTCTCACACGAAGACACAAAGAGGGTTTTTTCTTTATATTATCTTTGTGCCTTTGTGTCTTTGTGTGAGCAATATCTCGGGAGATTCCTGATGTCCGGACGATGCAGGCTCCATCGGGTTCTGCTGGTGCTCTGGCTCATCCCGGTCCTGGCCGGTTGCGGGGGAACATCCGCGCCGACGCCCACACCGGTCAGTCTGCCGCCCACCCGCCCACTGGCGACGGCGACCGTGGCGCCCTCGCCCACTCCCATCCCGCCGACGCCCACCTCCACGCCGACGCCCCGCCCCAGCCCGACGGTGACGCCCTCCCCCACGCCGGAGCCCTCCCCCACTCCGGCCCCGCCCACCCCCACGCCCGTTCCCATCGTCCCCATCGGGCGACTGCCGGAGCGAATGGGCGAGGAAGTGACGATAGAGGGCCGGGTCATCGCCACCGCGTCCTTCTCCAAAGGGTTCAAATTCACCCTGGACGACGGCACCGGGCAGGTCGTCCTGCTGATGTGGCTCAATGTCTACGATGACTGTCGGGACGCGCGGAAAATCAACCTGGGCGCCCGGGTGCGGGCCACCGGCACCGTGCAGACCTACGAGGGCCAGTTGCAGATAGCGCCGCAGTGGGGGCGGCAGGTGAAGGCCCTCCAGGCCGCTGCCCCGTCGGCCCCGGCGCGCCGGATCGCTTCCATCACCGCGGCCGACGAGGGGCAACGGGTGATGATGGAGGGGACGGTCGCCCGGATAGAGAAGGGAGAGTCCAATGTACGGCTTTTCGTCAACGACGGGAGCGGGGAGATTCTGGTCCTCCTCTGGCCGAATATCTACGACCGCATCCCCGACCGGGAGCGGCTGGATGCCCCCGGCACGCCGGTACAGGTAGTGGGGGTGGTCCAGATCTACAAAGGGACACTGGAAGTGGTTCCGGCGTTGCCATATGATGTGGTGGTCCGGTAGGGGGGCAACCGTGTAGGGGCGGGGCTCGCCCCTGCCCAGCCCTACATTCAGGGAATTCGGTATGGACATCCTTCGCGATTTGATGTTCGCCGTCATTGGGGCGCTGGTGGCCACGCCGCTGGCGCTGTTGCCCGCGCTCCACATCTACAACGTCGCCGGCCTGCTCATCCTGGGGACGGCGGTCCTGGGGCCGCTCCTGCCTCCGGAGCATCTGGCCATGCTCTTCCTGGGGATGATTACCTCCTACGCCATCCTCAACACCATCCCCAGCATCTTCTTCTCCGCCCCGGACGAATCTATGGTCTTCATCGTCCTGCCGGGGCAGAAGTACCTGATGCAGGGACGGGGGTACGAAGCGGTGGCGCTCACCGGCATCGGGAGTCTGGGCGGTATCGCCGCTCTCCTCCTGCTGACGCCCCTGGCCCCGCGCCTCTTCCCGACCCTGCGGGCCGTCCTCCAGCAACACCTGCACTGGATTCTGTGGACGGTCATCGCCTTTATGGTGCTCTCGGAGTGGCCCAAAGGGAGCGACCGGGCCCCCGCCGGGTGGCGGCGCTGGTGGGACGGGTGGCGGAACCTGGTCGCCGGGCTGGCGACGTTCCTCCTCTCCGGCCTGCTGGGCTTCGTCCTGATGTACCGCTCCATCCTCCCGGTCTATGCGGCCTACCAGAACCTCCTCCCCGCCTTCGTGGGGCTCTTTGCTGTTCCGTGGGTGTTGCAGAACCTGCTGGCGCGGGTGGAGTTGCCGCCCCAATACATCGCCCGCGATGTGGACGCCACGCCGGGGCTCATCGGACGGGGGGTCTTCGCCGGGACGCTGGGCGGGCTCTTTGCCGCCTTCTTCCCGGTGGTGACGGGGGGCATCGGCGGCCTCATCGCCGGACACGCCACCGCGCAACGGGACGACCGGCTGTTCATCATCTCCCAGGGCGCGTCCAAAGTGGTCTACTACGTGGGCGGCTTCCTGCTCTTCTTCGTCCCCGGCCTCTACCTGACGCGCGGCGGCATGGCCTGGATGATGAGCACCCTCTGGCGCTCGTACACCCCTCGGACCTACTACATCGCGGTGGCCGCCGTCCTGCTGACCGGCGTCCTTTCCTACTTCCTGCTCCTGGCCCTGGCGCGCGGAGTGATCCGGGTCATGGGGCGGGTAAACTACCGCTCCGTCAGCCGGGCCGTGCTGGTCATCCTGATCGTGGTGGTCATGGGGGTGCCCGCGCTGGGGGAGTACGTGGGCAGTGGGGACGGGGCGGCCGCACTGCGGGCCGCGCTGGGGGGCCTGGTCATCTGCGCCGTCGCCACCGGCATCGGTCTGATCCCCGTCCTCTGGGGCGCCCGGCGGATGAACTGCATGGGATTGCTCCTGCTCCCCATCGCCCTGAACATGTCCGGCCTCGGCGCGACGGTGGCCGGCTGGCTGGGGATGCTGGGATAACGGAATACGGAAGTATGGAGTACGGAGTAGGAAGTAGGGGGTACGGAACCCGTGAGACCACACCGCATCGGAACGCAGGCTGCAATTCTCCTGATTTTTCTCTCGGCGGTGGCCGGCCTGTTGCTCTTTCTGCTGGGCCGGGGGCCGTCGCCGGGGAACCCTGTTCTGCCGACCCCCCCGGCAACGCCGGAGCGGTCGCTCACCGCGATGGCGACCGCGGCGCCCACCGTCCCCCCACCCTCGCCCACTCCCGGCCCGCTCCTCCACACCGTCCAGCCCGGGGAGACGCTGGCGGGCATCGCCCGGGCCTACAACGTCCCGCTGGAAGAACTGATCGCCGTCAACCACATCCAGGACCCCAACCTCATCCAGGCCGGGCAGGTGCTGATCATCCCCGGAGCGGTAGTGACCCCGCCTCCCGCAGAGAGCCCCCCCCCCCCCCGGGCCCGCGGCGGCCCCCCCCCCCCCCCCCCGCGGGCCCGCGCGGGCCCCCGGACCCCCCCCCGGCCCCGCGGGGGGGGGCGGGGGGGGGGCCGCGGGGGGGGG
>JBBIKR010000072.1:11789-18105 GCA_037445395.1 Thermoflexales bacterium | reverse complement strand
ATGAGATGCAGCGCCGCAAGGCCCGCTACGGCATCGTCACCATGTGCGTCGGCGGCGGCCAGGGCGGGTGTCTGATCCTGGAACGGATTCCGATGGATGAGGAGTTGCGCGGTTGAGTCGTCGTTGGGAGATTGCTTCGCGGCTTCGCCGCTCGCAATGACCCTTCCGGGCCCGGGGAGATGTCATTGCGAGGCACGAAGTGCCGAAGCAATCTCCAGGTGCGCAAGTCCTATGATTGAAGCCCGTAGTCCGTAAAACGTGAAACGTAAAACGTGAAGGAGGTGAAGCATGTACATCTTCAAGGCTGCAGTGGTCGGGGCCGGAACGATGGGCGGCGAGATCGCCCAGGTCATCAGTTTCTCCGGCCTGCCCGTCGTCCTCAAGGATATTGACGAGAAGATGCTGGAGCGAGGGATGGCCAAAGCCCGCGAAATCTACCAGCGCCGGGTGGAAAAGGGCAAGATGAGCGCGGGCGAGATGCAGGCTAAGATGGACCTCATCACCCCCACCCTCACCTATGAGGGCTTTGAGGACGTGGACATCGTCATTGAGGCCGTCCCGGAGCGGATGGACATCAAGAAGCGGGTGTTCCAGGAACTGGACGAGGTCTGTCCGGAACAGACCATCTTCGCCAGCAACACCTCGGCCCTCTCCATCTCCGAGATGGGCGCGGCCACCAAGCGCCCCCACAAGGTTGTCGGCATGCACTTCTTTAACCCCGCCAGCGTGATGAAACTGGTGGAGGTCATCCCCGGCCTGGATACCAGCCAGGAGACGGTGGACGACGTGGTGATGTTCGCCGAGAGTCTGCGCAAAATCCCCGTCGTCGTCCAGGAGTGCCCCGGCTTCCTGGTCAACCGTCTGCTGATGCCCTATCTGAACGAGGCGACGAAGGCGCTGGAGGAAGGGGCCGCCACCGCCACCGAGATTGACCGGGCTGTGGTGGAGTGGGGCATGCCGATGGGGCCGTTCACCCTGATGGACATGCTGGGCCTGGACGTCTGCGCCCATGTCGGCGAGTACCTCTACTCCGAGTACGGCGAGCGCATGAGCCCGGCCCGCCTGTTTGAGAAACTGGTCGCCGCCGGGCGTCTGGGCGAGAAGACCGGCGCCGGGTTCTACGACCATCCGGGCGGCGAGTCCGAGGTCGTCTACAAGATGATCAAGGAACTCCAGGACTCCGGCGCGGTTCGCACCGGGACGAAGTTCTCGGTGGAGCGGCTGATGTTCCCGCTCATCAACGAGGCCGCCCTCTGCGTCCAGGAGCACATCGCCAGCATCAGCGACATTGACATGGCCATGGTCGCCGGGAGCGGCATGACCTACGGCGGCGAGCGCATCGGCCCGCTGGCCATCGCCGACAAGATCGGCCTGGACGTGGTGGTCGCCAAACTGGAGGAACTGGCGAAGGAACTGGGCCCCCGCTTCCTGCCCTCTCGCCCGCTGAAACAGCGCGTCCGCGCCGGGCACCTGGGCGTGAAGACGGGCAAGGGGTTCCATGAGTATGCGTAGTCGGTATATTGGGAAACTGGGAATTGGTACATTGGGAACCGGGAAGTGGTAGATTGGGAAAGTGGGATTGGTAACGGGAAGTAATGGGCAGGTGGCTTCATGACGGTCAAGGGAGAGCGAGGGTTTGAGGACCTGGAGTGCTATCAACTGGCATTGCAGGTCCTGCGGGAAGCCTACCGGGTAGCAGGGCTTCTCCCCCCGGAAGAGCGGTACAACCTGGCCGACCAGTTGCGCCGGTCCGCCGTCAGCGTTGTTCTGAACATCGCTGAAGGCTACGGGCGATACCACTATCTGGACAGCCTGCGCTTCTACTATGTGGCCCGGGGTTCCCTGGAGGAAACTCTGAGCGCGTTCATCGCCTGCCGGGAACTGGGATACACCTCGGACGAGTTATTCCGTCAGCGAGAACTCTGCTACAGCGCGCTTCGCTCCCTGAACGGTTATATCCGCTACGTGCGCAGGCAACAACAGGGCCGGCAGGAGTACGGGGATTACCTCTCCCTGCACGACGAGGCCCTGCCATACCTGACCACCCTCGCCTCTCCCTCCGAAACACCTGACGACGAGGAATAACCAACCCGCTTCCCAATCTACCAATCCACCAATCTACCAATCTACCCATTCACCAATCCACCAACCTACCAAAAGGAGCAAAGCCATGGGCAACTGGCAGTACATCCGAACCGAGGTGGAAGACCGCATCGCCACCCTTACCATTGACCATCCCCCCGTCAACTCCTTCAACCGGCAGGTGGTGACCGAACTGGAGGAGGCCATTGACGAACTGCTGGCCAATGACGAGGTCAAGGCCATCGTCATCACCGGCGGTGGGACCAACGCCTTCGTCGCCGGAGCGGACATTCCCGAAATCAAGGCGCTGCTGGACCAGCCGGGCGAGGACTACGCTGCCTCTCGCGAGTTCATTGAGAGGGGTCAGCGGCTGTTCCTGAAGATTGAACGGGCCACCAAGCCCATCATCGCCGCCATCAACGGCTTCGCACTCGGCGGCGGTCTGGAACTGGCGATGGCCTGCCACATGCGCGTCTGCTCGGACCGGGCCCGCCTGGGCCAGCCGGAGATCAACCTGGGCATCATCCCCGGCTGGGGCGGCACCCAGCGACTATCCCGCATCGTCGGCAAGGGGAAGGCCATAGAACTCATCCTCACCGCCGACATGATCACCGCCCAGGAAGCCTACCGCCTCAACCTGGTCAACAAAGTTGTCCCGGCGGGCGCCGTCCTCAAAGAGGCGCGCGACCTGGCCCGCAAGATCGTCTCCAAGTCCAAATTCCCCATCGCCGCCGCGCTGCGCGCCATTGACCAGGGCCTGGCCCTGCCGATTGAGGAGGGCCTGCGGATGGAAGCCGAGCAGTTCGTCAGCCTGGCCGAAACCGAGGACATCCGCGAGGGCATCAACGCCTTCCTGGAAAAGCGGCAGCCGCAGTTCAAGGATAAGTAGGCAGGAAACAAGTAGACAAGGAACAAGTAGACAAGGAAAAGGAAACAGGTGGACAAGGGAGCAAAGGCTCTCCCGCAGGGTTCAAATCCTGCGGGAGGGCCCCCCTTGTATCCCTGTATCCTTGTATCCTCTATCCTGCATCCCTGTCTACTCCCCACGGAGGTGACGTATGGACTTCGCCCTGAGCGAAGAACAACGAATGTTTCGCGATATGTTCCGCAACTTCGCCGCCAAAGAGGTCGCTCCCCGGGCCGAAGAGATAGACCACGCGGAGACCCTTCCGAAGGAAATGCTCCGCAAGGCGGTGGGCCAGGGATTCCTGGGCGCGACCATCCCCGAAGACTACTACGGCGCGGCGCTGGATAACGTCAGTTACGCCCTTCTGCTGGAGAACCTGGCAACGGCCTGCGCGTCCCTGGCGGTGACCGTGGCGGCCCACGTGAGCCAGGTGGCCATGAGCATCCTGGACTTCGGCACCGACGCTCAGAAAGAGGAGTGGTTGCCCGCCCTGGCCGGAGGTGAAGCGGTCGGCGCGTTCGCCCTCAGCGAGCCCGACGCCGGAAGCGACATGCTGGCCCTGGAGACCCGCGCCCGCTACGAGGGCGATGACGTCGTCCTGGACGGCATCAAGACCTGGGTGACCAACGGCGAACTGGCCGGCCTCTTCCTGGTCTTCGCCCGCGGCCCGCAGGGCATGGATGCCTACCTGGTCCCGCGCGACACCCCCGGCCTGACCGTCGGCTACCGCGAGCCCACGCTGGGCCTGCGCTCCGCTTCCTTCAACACCGTCTACCTGGAGGGTTGCCGCGTCCCCCAGAGTTACCGCCTGGGCGGCCCGGGAGAGGGTGCGGCAGTCGCCGCGCGGGCCGTGGACCGCATGGCCGTCGCGCTGGCCGCCGTCGGCCTGGGCCTGGCCGAATCCTCGGTGGACGTCGCGGCCCAGTACTCCACAGAGCGGGTCCAGTTCGGCGTCCCCATCGGCAAGAAGCAGGCGATTCAGAATTACATCGCCGATGCCCACGTGGAGACGGAAGCGCTGCGTTATCTGGTCTACCGGACGGCCTGGCTGATAGACCAGGGAGAGGACTTCTCGGTGGACGCGTCGGTGACCAAAGCGTTTGGCGCCCGCGTCGCCCGCAGCGTCACCAACCGGATGCTCCAGGTACTGGGCGGCTACGGCTTCATGGAGGACTACCCGATGGCCCGCAAGTATCGGGACGCCCGCGTTCTGGGCATCATCGGCGGCCCAACGGAAGTCCACGCCTTCCGCGTCGCGCGGTACATCCTCGCGCAGAAGGACCTGGAAATCGTGCCCCGGCACCAATAAGCGCGTCGCGCAGGATTCATCTTGCGCCGCGGTTCTATCTGGAGGAGGTCCCTATGGATTTCACCTTTTCGCCCGAACACCAGGCCCTGCGCCGAATGATCCGGGAGTTCGCCGAAACCGAAATCGCGCCCATTGCGGCGGAACTGGACCGGGAACACAAAGTTCCCCGGGACATTATGCGGAAACTGGGCGAGATCGGCCTGCTGGGCGTCTGCTTCCCCCAGGAGTACGGCGGGATGGGCGCGGGCGAGACCGGCTACTGCATCCTGATGGAGGAACTGGGCCGCGTCTGCGCCAATACCGCGGTGAACGTCGGCGCCCACATCGGCATCGGCGCGATGTGCATCCACCTGGACGGCACCCCCGAGCAGAAGCGCAAGTACCTGACGCCGCTGGCGCGCGGGGAGAAAATTGCCGCCTTCGGCCTCACCGAGTCCAATGCCGGCTCCGACGCTGCCAACGTCCGCACCCGCGCCGTTCGGGAGGGCGACTCCTGGATTCTGGACGGCGGCAAGGTCTTCATCACCAACGGCGGCTACGCCGACATCATCACCGTCCTGGCGGTGACCGACCCGGCCCTGGGCGCGCGCGGCGGCATCACCGCCTTCATCGTGGAGACCGACTGGCCCGGCTTCAAAGTGGCCCGGGAAGAGGACAAAATGGGCATTCGCGGCTCCAGCACCGCCGAACTGGTCTTTGAGGAACTGCGGGTCCCGCACGAGAACGTCCTGGGCAAAGTCGGCGAGGGCTTCGTGACCTTTATGAAGTCCCTGGACATGGGCCGGCTCACCCTGGGCGCGGCATGTCTGGGCGGCGCGCAGCAGTTGCTGGAGCAGTGTGTCTACTGGGCCAAAACCCGCAGGCAGTTCGGCGAGGAACTGGCCCACAAGCAGGCCGTCCAGTGGATGATCGCCAATATGGCCACCGAGATTGAGGCGCTGCGCAGCCTGGTCTACCGCGTCGCCTGGCTGGTGGATACCGGCCAGCCCTTCACCCAACTGGCCGCGATGTGCAAACTCTACGGCTCGGAGGTCCTCTCCCGCGCCGTGGACATGGCCATTCAGATTCACGGCGGTCTGGGTCTCTCGCGCGACTTCCCCATTGAGCGGGCCTTCCGCGATGCCCGGATCAACGAAATCTTTGAGGGGACCAACGAGGTCCAGCGCATCGTCATCGCCAGCAACATCTTCCGCGAGTTCGGCGTGCGCATCCGCCCGTAATCGGTCGCAGGAGGAAAACTATGCGAATCATCGTCATTCTGGGACGCGTTCTGGACCCTCGCGGGATTGTCGTTAACCCGCGGGCGGGCCGAATCTTTGTCAACCGGGAAGAATACATCCTTCAGCCCGCCGACCGATGCGCGCTGGAGGCGGCGCTGCGGATCAAAGAGGCCGTGGGGGCCGAGGTGGTCGCCCTCCCGCGCACCTTCCTGCCCGATGACGACATCCTGCGGCAGGCCCTGGCGATTGGCGCCGACCGGGCCATCTACATCGCCGGTCAGCCATCGGCCCTGCCCGACGACGGCCTGATGGCCCGGGTGCTGCTGGCCGCGATAGAGCGGCTGGGTGGCGCCGACCTCATCCTCACCGGCGCGACGACGCTGGACACCGGCCAGGGTCAACTGGGACCGCGACTGGCCGAAGCGCTGGGATGGCCGCAGATTGTCGGCGCCTGGACGGCTGAGGTGGCCGATGGAAGCGTGCGGGCGGTTCGGCAGGATGGCGGCGGCTACGTTTGGGTGGAGGCGCCCGTGCCGGCGGTGGTCACTTTTGTGCCCGGCGCGCTGAAACTCCGTTATCCCGATGGCCGGCGTCTCATCAACATCTACAAAGGCGTGGGCGAGATTGCGGCCGCCCTGGAGCGCTGGGAGGCGAAGGACCTGGTCGCGCCGGAGGCACTGGCTCCGATGCTGGAGCGGCGCGGGCAGGACTTCCCGCCGGAGCGAGAGCGCGGCGTCCGTCTGAGCGGTGCCCCGGAGGAGATGGCCCGGGCCGCCGCCGACGCCCTGCGCGCCCGCC
>JBBIKR010000072.1:0-11689 GCA_037445395.1 Thermoflexales bacterium | reverse complement strand
ACGGAGGACCCTATGGACGCATCCTTCCTGGATTTACTGATGGCACAGCAGGAGGAAGTCACCGAGGCGGAGGGCGGTGGTGGCATCTGGGTCGTCGCCGACGTGGTGGACGGCGCCATCGCGCCGGTGACACTGGAGGCCATTGGCGCGGCCCGCAACCTGGCCGGGGCACTGGGCGCCTACGTCTACGCCGTCCTTCTGGGCAGTGGCGTCTCCGACCTGGCCCCCACCCTCTACCAGGCCGGCGCCGACGGCGTCCGCGTGGCCGACCACCCCGCCCTGGCCTCGTTCGCCGTAGAGCCGTACCTGGAAGTGCTGCTCAACCTGTTCCAGGCCGAGGGGCCGGAGGTCATCCTCTTCGGCGCCACCTCCCAGGGGCAGGAACTGGCCCCCCGGGTGGCCCAGCGCCTGGGCGGCGGCCTGATAGAGCATGCTGTTGCAATGACCCTGGACGAGGCAACGCGCACCGTCCAGGCCGCCGTCCCTATCTACGGAGGCCAGTACTTTGAGATTCTGGCCTGTCCCCAGGCCCGGCCCCAGGTGCTGACGGTGGAGCCGGAGGCCTTTCCGGCGCCGTTCATGGACCCGTACCGCAAGGGCGAGCCGAAGAGCATAGAGGTGGTGCCGGTGGAACCCCGGGTGCGGGTGCTGGGCCCGGCGGAGGGCTTCACCCCGCCATCGGTGCCGCTGGGGCAGGCCCCGGTGGTCGTCGCCGCAGGGCGGCAGGCCGGGGACTTCGGGCTGGTGGAACGGCTGGCCGCTGCGCTGGGCGGCCGCGTGGCCGGAGACCGCGGCGCACGGGACGCGGGTTGGATCGGCCCTGAACAGATCGTAGACGTCCGGGGCGTCACCGTTGCGCCGAAGGTTTACGTTGCGGTGGGGATTCGGGGCGACACCTTCCACAACGCCGCCATAGAGAACTCCCGCTTCATCCTCGCCATCCACCCCGACCCCACCGCCCCCATTTTCCGGGTCGCCGACCTCTGCATAGAGGCGGACCCGAAAGAGGTGCTTCCGGCGCTCCTGGCCGCGCTGGAGTGAACCCCCTGCCCCAGGGGGCGACCACAAGGGTCGCCCCTACAACAAACCACGACCGTTTTGTAGGGGCAGGCCCTTGCCCCAGAGGAATGAAGGGGCGGGGGCCTGCGGCCGCCGCCCCCCAAACCCTCCTCTTTCCCCCTTACTCCACGCTTCGGGGAGTGCTTACCCCGCCCTCAGAACCTCCCGGGCACGCGCAATCTGCGCCTGGAGGGCCGCCAGCGCCGTCCCGCCCTCCGAGACCCGCCGGTCCACCGAACGACGGTGGTCAAACACCGCGTAGAGGTCCGGCCCGAAGTGGGGAGAGATGGCCTGGAACTCTTCCAGTGGAAGGGCACGCAGTGGAACCCCCAGCATCTCCGCCCGCCGGACGGCCTGCCCCACCAGATGATGGCTCTGCCGGAACGGGACCCCCCGCTCCACCAGATAGTCGGCCAGGTCCGTCGCCAGCATTCCATCGTCCAGGGCCGCCGCCATCCGGTCGGGGTGAACCCGCAGTGTCCGCACCACTCCCGCCGCCACCGGCAGCGCCAGATGCAGCGTGTCCACTGCATCAAAGAGCGGCTCCTTGTCCTCCTGCAGGTCTTTATTGTACCCGGTGGGCAGGCCTTTTAACGTCGTCAGCAAGCCGGTCAGGTGACCGATCATCCGCCCCGCCTTTCCCCGCAGGAGTTCCAGCGCGTCGGGGTTGCGCTTCTGCGGCATCAGGCTGGAACCGGTGGCGTAGGCCTCGTCCAGTTCCACAAACCCGAACTCCGCCGACGACCAGAGAATCAGGTCCTCCGCCAGGCGGCTGAGGTGGACCTGCAGGAGCGCCGCCCAGAAGAGAAATTCGGCGACGAAGTCCCGATCGGAGACGCCGTCTATGCTGTTCTCGCCGACGGCCCGGAAGCCCAGTTCCGCGGCCAGGAAGTCGCGGTCAATCCCCAGGGAGTGGCCCGCCAGGGCCCCAGAGCCGAGGGGAAGGACAGCGACCCGCCCCTCCACCTCGTCCAGCCGCCCCCGGTCCCGCTGGAAAGCCCAGAAGAAACTCATCAGCCAGTGGCCGAAGCGGACCGGTTGCGCCCGTTGCATGTGGGTGTATCCGGGCATCAGGACGTCTATGTGCTCTTCCGCCCGGCCTACGATGGCCTCCTGCAGGTCGGTCAGGGCGCGGCGAAGGAGAGGGATCTCGTCCATCAGGTAGAGCCGCAGGTCGGTGGCGACCTGGTCGTTGCGGCTGCGGCCGGTGTGGAGTTTGTCGGCCGGTTCGCCCACCAACTCCCGCAGCCGCCGCTCCACCGCGGTGTGGATGTCCTCGTCCGACGGCCGGATGACGAACGCTCCCGCCGCCCACTCCCGGGCGACCTCCTGCAGTCCCTCCAGCAGGCGCGCCTCTTCGTCGGGGGAGATCAACCCTGCCCGCGCCAGCGCGCGGGCGTAGGCGATGCTCCCCCGGATGTCCGCCGCCCACAGGCGATGGTCAAACCCGATGGACGCGTTGAAGGCCTCCATCCGGGGGTCGGTGGTCTTTTCAAAACGTCCGCCCCAGAGTTTCATAGGAAAACGTGAAGCGTGAAAAGTGAAGCGTGAAAAGTGAAACGTGAAAAGTGAAACGTGAAAAGTGGTGGAGGTCTAACCCGTGCGGGCCGCGGTCTGGAGGGCGGGCGAGAAGAGGCCCGGCGCCTCCGCTCCGGCCATCCCCATTGCCTCGTCCACCAGCGCCCGGATTTTCAGCGGCAGGCCGAAGAGATTGATGAACCCCTGCGCGTCGGCCTGGTTGTAGACCTCGTCCCTGCTGAAGGTGGCGTAGTCTTCCCGGTAAAGGCTGTACGGCGACCGACGGCCCACCACGATGCAGTTGCCTTTGTAGAGTTTGAGCCGCACCACGCCGCTGACCCGCTCCTGGGTCTTGCGGACAAAGGCGTCCAGCGCTTCCCGCAACGGGGTGAACCAGAGGCCGTAGTAGACCAGTTCGGCATACCGGACGGCGACCATGTCCTTAAAGTGCATGGTCTCCCGGTCCAGGCAGATGGTCTCCAGGGCACGGTGGGCGGTGCAGAGGATGGTGCCGCCGGGGGTCTCGTAGACGCCGCGCGACTTCATCCCCACCAGCCGGTTCTCCACCAGGTCCGTCCGCCCGATTCCGTACGCGCCCCCCAACTGGTTCAGCCGGACCATCAGGTCCACCGGCCCATAGGGCTCACCGTCTATCCCGACCGGAATCCCCCGCTCAAACTCCAGTTCCAGGTAGAGGGGCTGGTCGGGCGCCACCTCCGGCGCAACGGTCATCTGGAACATCTCCTCCTCCGGCTCAAACCACGGGTCCTCCAGGGGGCCGCCCTCGTGGCTCAGATGCCAGAGGTTGCCGTCGCGGCTGTAAATGGAGCGGGACGTGACGGGCACGGGAATGCCGTGGGCCTGGGCGAAGGCCAGCAGGTCTTCCCGCGAGTGAAGATTCCACTCCCTCCAGGGCGCGATGACCTTGAGGTGGGGGTTCAGGGCCTTATAGGCCAGTTCAAACCGGACCTGGTCGTTGCCCTTGCCGGTACAGCCGTGGGCGACGGCATCGGCCCCCTCCATTGCGGCGACCTGCACCTGGTATCTGGCGATCAGCGGGCGGGCGAAGGACGTGCCCAGCAGGTACTGTCCCTCGTAACGGGCCCCGGCCATCATAGTCGGGAAGGCGTACTCCATCAGGAACTCTTCCCGCAGGTCGGCCACGTAGGCCTTGCTGGCCCCGGTGGCAAGGGCCTTCTGCCGGATTACCTCCAAGTCGTCCCCCTGCCCCAGGTCGGCCGTGAAGGTGATGACCTCACAGCCGTAATGCTCTTTCAGCCAGGCCAGGATCACCGAGGTATCCAGTCCACCGGAATAAGCGAGTACGACTTTCATCTTTTCCTCCTTTTGACGATTGTAGTAGAACTTACGTACCTGGAGATTGCTTCGGCACTTCGTGCCTCGCAATGACATCTTCCCGGGCTCGGAAGGGTCATTGCGAGGTTGTCATTGCGAGCGAAGCGAAGCCGCGAAGCAATCTCCTCACCAATGCGCAACTGCGTAACTCCTATGTAGATTGAGTGAGGGTTACCCTGAGCGCTTCTCCGCGTCCTTCAGAGCACTCTACGAACGGGGCGCCCCGGCCAGGTCCCGCAGGACCCGGGTCAGGACGTGGACGGCCCGCCGGTAGTCTTCCAACCGGATATGCTCCTCCGGCGTGTGGTCCAGGCGGGAATCCCCCGGCCCGTAGGCAACGATGGGACACTTCCACACCGGCCCCACGGTGTTCATATCCGATGTGCCCAGTTTGAGTTTGAAGGTGGGGCTTCCCCCCTCCTGGCGGATGGCCCGCAGGAAAGCCCGCACCAGCGGAGTGTTCTTCTCCGCCTGATAGGGGGCGTCCTCGCCGCCGAAACCGACCGCCGCGTCCCCGGCCCAGGAGCGGATTCGTTCCTTCAGCCCGGCAATCGGTACCCCGAACGGTATCCGGAGCGTGATGTCCATCACCGCCTCTTCTTCAAAGCCGCCGTTGTGGGCGGTGATCCGATGAAGGGCCGGGTCCAGAGTGTGAAAGCGGAAGCGCTCCCCGCGGTTGAATTGAGCGGCGAACTCCATCATTTGGTTCCAGAAGTTGACGGCCTGCTCGGAGGCAGAAGGGCCCTGGGCGGTGCTGTGCCGAACCGGGGAGACCAGGCGGTAGAGGACCCGCAGGCGACCTTTGTAGCCCAGGGTGATGTGCTCCCATCCGCTCGGCTCGCCGATGACGGCTGCCTGGGGGGAGAAATGGGTCACCAGATGGCGCGCCCCGCGGGAAGAGGACTCCTCTTCCACCGCCCCGGCGACCACGATCCGGGTGCCGGGCAGGGGGCCCACCCGTGCCGCCGCCAGGATGAAGGCCGCCAGCGGCCCCTTGGCGTCCACCGCCCCACGGCCGTAGAGCACGCCGTCCTGAAGCCGGACGGGGATGAACCCCTCCACGGTGTCCATATGTCCCAGCAGGACGATTTCCCGCTCGCCCTCGCCCATCACGCCGACGGCGTTGCCCGCTCCGTCCTGGTAGGCCTGGAACCCCATCTCCCGCATCCGGGCGACCAGGTAGGCGGCGATCTCTCCCTCCTGCCCGGACGGGCTGTAGATTTCCAGCATCTCGCGCAGCAGAGAGACATCATCCGTCATCATTCTCTCCCTCCTGGGGACTGCTTTGCAGTGCTTCGTCCACCTTCTGGGCAACGGTCTCCAGGTCCTCCCGCGAGATGACCAGCGGGGGCAGGAAACGGAGCACCGTCGGGCCGGCGGAGAGGGCCAGGACGCCGCGCTCGGCCAGCGCGTTCAGATAGGGGCGGGCTCGACGCCGCAACTCCACCCCGACCATCAGTCCCAGCCCGCGCACTTCCCGGATCAGCGGGGATGAAATCCGGCGCAGACGGGAGAGGAAGAACGCCCCCAGTTCGGCCGCGCGCTCCGATAACGATTCCTCCCGGATCACCCGCAGGGTTGCCAGGGCGGCCGCACAGGCCAGCGGATTGCCCCCGAAGGTGGATCCGTGGACGCCGACCGGGAGTTTCTCCACCCGCGGGCCGATGAGCACCGCACCCATCGGCAGTCCCCCGGCCATCCCCTTCGCCAGACAGACCAGGTCCGGCTCCAGGCCGTGATGCTGATACGCCATCATCCGGCCCGTCCGTCCCAGTCCGGTCTGGATTTCGTCCACGATGAAGAGCGCGCCCCGCTCCCGGCAGAGTTCCTGCGCCCGGCGGAGATAGACCCCATCGCCGGGGCGGACGCCCCCCTCGCCCTGCACCACCTCCAGGATGACCGCCGCCGTTTCCGGACCGACGGCTTCTTCCAGGGCAACCGGGTCGTTGTAGGAGACGTGGACGAAGCCCGGCACCAGGGGCTCAAAGGGCCGCCGGTATTCCGGCCGCCAGGTCGCCGAAAGGGCGCCCATCGTCCGGCCGTGAAACCCGTTGCGGGCCGCCACAATCCCCGGCCGCCCGGTCGCCAGGCGGGCGAATTTGACCGCCGCCTCCACCGCCTCCGCCCCGGAGTTACAGAGGAATACCCGCTCCATCCCCGGCGCCAGGGCGATCAGTTCGGCCTGCAGGGCCGCCCGACGGTCATTGTAGAAAGCCTCGGAGCAGGTGATGAGACGCTCCGCCTGCTCCCGGATCGCGGCCGTCACCTCGGGATGGCAGTGGCCCAGCAGGGCGACGCCGTGGCCGGTGGCGCAGTCCACATACTCCCGCCCTCGCGCGTCCCAGACCCGCGCTCCGGTTCCCCGGACAATGAGGACCGGCCGTTTGAGGTAGACACCGCTGGTGTGGCGCTCTTCCAGTGCCATCCATTCTTCAGGCGACATGCGCCTCCCCTCCGGTTGCCGCCGCCGATGCAGGGATCCGGGCAACGAGGGTGCCCCCGCCCCAGATGACCGTCCCGTTCTCCTCCGCCAGCGCCCGCAGGACGGGGCGGTCTCCCCGTCCGTCGGCCAGGATGACCCGGCCGACGCCGGCGCGAAGGGCCTCGGCGGCGCCGATCAACTTTTTCTTCATCCGCCCCTGAGCGTACACCTGGTACTCCTCCAGTCGGTCACCGGGAATGAGGGGAATACGGGTGCGCTCATCGGGGAAGTGGCGGAGCAGGCCGGGGACGTTGGAGAGGATGACCAGGGCGCGGGCACCCAGCGCGCCCGCCACCGCCGCCGCTACCCGGTCGCCGTCCACGTTGAGGGCCTCCCCCCGCTCGCTCAGGGCCAGCGGCGCGATGACCGGCGTGAAGCCCTCGCCCAGCAGGAACCGCAACAGGGAAACGTTCACCCGCTCCACCGTCCCCCCGTAGTCGTCCCGGAGCACCTTCTTCTTGCCTTCCTCCACGGCGATGACCGTCCCCTTCCGCTTCCCCTCCAGGAGACGGCCGTCCAGGCCGGAAAGCCCCAGCGCGTTGACGCCCCGCCGTTGCAGGGACTCCACCAGGAACGTGTTGACCTTGCCCGCCACGGCCATGGCGAAGATTTCCAGCGTCTCCCGGTCGGTATAGCGGCTCTGGACCCCCGACGGAGAGGTGACCATCCGGGGCGGTTTCCCCAACTTCCGGGAAAGGACGCTGGTTTCGTGAGAGCCGCCGTGCACCAGCACGACCTCCTCGCCCCAGAAGACCAGATCGGCGATGTCGGTACAGACGGCCTCCAGGTCAATCCCTTCTCCTCCACCGACTTTGATGACCAGCATGACTCCCTCCAGGTGTGGTTGTTAATCATATCGGATGCAGGCCGGGGAATTCCAGCCCGGCCGTCTCCGGAAACCCGCACATCACGTTCATCGCCTGGACCGCCGTCCCCGCCGCGCCTTTCATCAGGTTGTCTATGGCGGCGATGACGACCAGACGGCGGGTTCCCTCCTCCTTTGCGAATCCGATGTCGCAGTAGTTGGAGCCGGCCAGAATCTTCGGCTCCGGATACCGGTGAATCCCGCTGGCGACCTTGACCAGCCGGATAAAGGGCTCGTCCCGGTACGTCTGCCGGTACAACTGCCAGACCTCCCGCTCCGCCACGTCCCGGTTCAGGAAGCAATGGGCGGTTGCCAGGGCGCCGCGCACCAGTTCCACCGCGGTGATGGAGAGGTAAATCTCCGGCGGTTGTCCGTTCACCGCCAACTCCTGCAGGAGTTCGGCCGTATGGCGGTGGCCCGCAGGGGCGTAGGAGCGGACGACGTGGGCGCGCTCCGGGTGGTGAGAGGCCGGAGTGGACTCCGCACCGCCCTCCGACGAACCGACCTTGACCTCCACCACCGCCCGCTCCACCCACCCGGCCCGGTAGAGCGGCCAGAGGGCCAGGATGACCACCGCCGCATTACACCCGACGCCGCCGACGTAGCGGGCGCTCCGGATCTCCTCCCGGTGCAGTTCCGGCAACCCGTACACAAAACGGGAGAGCCATTCCGGCGCCGGATGTTCCCATCCGTACCAGCGGGGGTAGGCCGACGGGTCCCGCAGGCGGAAGTCGGCGCTCAGGTCCACGACCCGCTCCGCCAGCGCGGCAAAGGTCTCTATGCGGGGGGCGACCTCGCCGTGAGGCAGGGCAACGAAGAGGACATCGCAGGGTTGCAGATCGGCCATGGAGACCAGGCGCAGGTCGGTGCGCCCGCGCAGATTGGGATGCAGGAAGTGGACGGGCTGTCCGGCGTGCCGCTCCGACGTCGCCTGGAGCACCCGGACGCCGGGGTGGCCCAGCAACAGGCGCAGGAGTTCCCCGCCCGCATATCCCGACGCGCCGACGATGGAGACGGAGAGGGGCGGGTTTGCGAGGGAACGAGATGGCGAGTTGGCAAGGGGGTTCATCATCTCTGCTCCTGAAGGGCGCACAGGCGGGCCAGGACGTAGTCCACCATCGCCCCGGCGATGTCCACATCCACCGCCTGCATCGCGCCGTGGAATTCGGGGGTATGGTTGACTTCGGAGACGAGAAGACGGCCGTCGACATCCTCCAGCAGGTCCACTGCCAGGATGCCGCCGCCGACGGCCCGCGCGGCCGCCAGCGCCAGCGACCCGATCTCCGCCGTCAGGGGGCAGGGAAGGGTGTCCGCCCCGCGGGCGGTATTGGTGATCCAGTGGGCCGACCGGCGATAGACGGCGTAGACCACCTCGTCTCCCACCACCAGGACCCGGATGTCCCGGCCGGGCTTGTGCACGTACTCCTGGATGTAGAAGACGGTGTGGGCCGGGCCGCCCAGGAGTGCTTTGTGGGCCAGCACCGCCTCGGCGGTCTCCGGGTCATTGACTTTGCTCAGAAGCCGTCCCCAGGAGCCGACGGCCGGCTTGAGGACAACGGGGTAGCCCATTTCCTCCATCGCGGTCAGCGCCGCTTCCGGGCTGAAGGCGACGGTCGTCCGGGGGGTGGGAAGACCAGAGCGGGCCAGGGCCAGGGTGGTCAGCACCTTGTCGCCGCAGGTGAGGACGGTCTCGTAGGCATTGACCGTCGCCACGCCCCAGCGGTTGAGGGCGCCCAGGATGGAGAGCGCCCGCGTGTGGCTGACGAGTCGGCTCCAGACCAGGCCGTACCGTTCCGCCAACCCGTCGGTCCAAAGGGGAAGGGCCAGATTCCCCTCGTCCAGCCGTTCAAAGGGGACGGACCGTTGCGCCAGCGCCCGGAAAATCTGTTTCTCCTCCTCCCGGACGCGGGAGCACAATACGTTCAGTTTTATCGTTCCGACTTCTTCATGATGACCTCCCGTACATAATCGGCGATCCGGCCGGGGATGTCCACGCCGGTGGGGGCGATGCTGTTGCGGAACTCCGGGGTGTGGTTGACCTCGGAGACCAGAAGACGGCCGTCGGGAGCCTCCAGGATGTCCACGGCGACCACGCCGCCGCCCACCGCCTCCGCCGCGGCGCGGGAAATCCGGTCAATTTCCGGCGTGACCGGGCAGTTGGATGCCTGCGCGCCGCGGGCGGTATTGGTGATCCAGTGGGACGAATTCCGATAGATGGCAGCGATCGTCTCCCCTCCGACGACGAAACTCCGGATGTCCCGTCCGGGCTTATCCACGTACTCCTGGACGTAGAAGATGGAGTGCAGGTATCCTCCCAGGGTCTGCTTGTGCTCCAGGATGGCCTCGGCGGCGTCCCGGTCGTTGATTTTGGCCTGGAGACGTCCCCAGGAGCCGTTGAGCGGCTTCAGGACGACCGGGTAACCCAGTTCCTCAACGGCCTGGAGGGCCGTCTCCGGAGAGAAGGCGACCCGGACCCGGGGTGTGGGGACGCCGTGCCGGACCAGCGCCAGGCTGGTCAGCAGTTTATCGCCGCAGACGGCGATGACGGCGGGGGGGTTGACGACGGGCATTCCGCCTTCGGCCAGCAGATGGCTGGCGTAGAGGGCGCGGGAGTGGCTCAGGGAGCGGATGAGGATGCCGTCGTACTCTGCCAGGACCGTCGGCAGGCGGAAGACTACCGCCTCGTCGTCTATCCATTCCACCGGGGCACCCCGCGACTGAAAAGCCTGGAAGAGCAGTTTCTCCTCCACCCGGACGCGGGAGCAGAGGATACCGATGCGCATCTTACTCCCCCCAGTCTTCCTCTACCTGTGGGGCCAGTTCCAGGACGACGGGGTTGAGGGAGCGGACTTCCAGTTCGGCGCCGCAATCGGGGCAGACGACGATCTCCCCCACCTCCACGTCGGCAGAGAGGTTCAGTTCGGCAGCGCATTCCGGGCACTCTACCATTGCACACCTCCGCATAAGATATGGTTGGTCTGTTGCAATAAAAAGGCCGACTCCCCGCTCTGGGGAGTCGGCCTCTGAATCGCGGCTCAAGTGAACAGGCTACAGTTATAGGGACAAATCCGGCGGGCGGGAGGCGGCACGAAACTCCCCAGAGCGCACCTGGGAGCGCTTGGCTCGGGCTCGTCGGGAGTTTCGCAAACCGCACAACGCCATAATTGCCGATGCCTCCGCTATGTTGACAATGATTATACCACGACGGACAAAAATGTCAAGCGGCCGCTCGCCGTGCGGTTGACATCCTGGCCATTTCGGTGTACAACACCCACAGACCAAACTTCGCTGCCGGAGTAGGAAAGATGAGCACCCGACCGGTTGTCTATGTGACCCGCCGCATCCCTGAAACCGGGCTGGCCCCGGTGCGAGAGGTCTGCCAGGTCCGCCTCTGGGAAGGGGAACTCCCGCCGCCGAAGACGGTCATCCTGCAGGAAGTGGCCGACTGCGACGGGCTCCTCTGCCTTCTCACCGACCCCATAGACGACGAGGTGATGGCCGCAGGCACCCGCCTGCGGGTCATCAGCCAGATGGCCGTGGGAGTGGATAACATTGACCTGCGCGTGGCCACCGCCCGGGGCATCCCCGTCGGCCACACCCCCGGCGTGCTCACCGAAGCCACCGCCGACTTCACCTTCGCCCTGCTGATGGCGGCCGCCCGCCGCATCCCCGAAGGGGTGGACTACGTCCGGGCCGGAAAATGGCGCACCTGGGAACCGATGGGGCTCCTGGGCGTGGACATCTGGGGAGCGACGCTGGGCATCATCGGCATGGGCCGGATAGGGACAGCGGTCGCCCGTCGCGCCCGCGGCTTCGCCATGCACATCCTCTACTATGACCCCACCCGTCGGCCGGACCTGGAGGCAGAACTGGGAGCAGAGTACGCCGACCTGGATGACCTCCTGGCCCGCTCGGACTTCGTCTCCCTCCACTGCCCGCTGACGCCCGAAACCCACCACCTCATCGGCGAGGCGGCGCTGCGGCGGATGAAGCCGACGGCCATCCTCATCAACGCCGCCCGGGGGCCCGTGGTGGACCCTGACGCGCTGGTGCAGGCCCTCTCCGAGGGCTGGATTCGCGCCGCCGCCCTGGACGTCACCGAACCGGAGCCCATTCCGCCGGACCATCCCCTGGTGTCGCTGCCCAACTGCATTGTCGTCCCCCACATCGCCAGCGCCACCGTCTCCACGCGGGAGCGAATGGCGGCGATGGCGGCGGAGAACCTTCTGGCGGGCCTGCGCGGCGAACGCCTCCCCTACTGCGCCAACCCGGAGGTCTACGCCCGTTTGTAGGGAGGAGAAAAGAACGGGGTTTGAGGCGGGCGGCAAAGCCCCCCCCCAAAAAAACCCATGTGATAAAAAAAAACCGGGCACCCACCCCCACACCTTGCCTTCCCCCCAGAGACACGC